>JANNGD010000044.1:0-62034 GCA_031380515.1 Ferruginibacter sp.
TAATAGGACGATTGGGAGGATGGAAAGGATACGACTCTCAAGGTCCGCCAGGGGTTATATGTTTGAAAAAAGGACTCGATAGGTTTAATGCGATTATAGAAGGAATTAACATTGCTAAAGATATGTGTACAGGGTAGCTACTGGCAGGCAAGGGGAGCAATTTGTATTGGTGTATACGTACCGCTCCAAGCGGCTTACGCACACACCAATATACGGAGCGGCTAAGACCGGACTGTTGCTGCCAACTGCAGCTATCCCCAGCGCATCGTTTATATTTGAGCTGATGCTAATTCGTAACCTATATAAAATATTTAAATTCAATTAATTAAAATATTTTATAAACAAAAAAATTGGCATTTTAAATTCCTATTAAAATTCCATTTAACAAGATTATATATTCTGTAGATTTTATTTAATATGAATTTGCAGTAAACACCGCATTATTTGCTAAAAATCCTTACATTTGCACCCCGTTCGAAAAAACGGGATTAAACAATTTTATTTAAAAACAAAAAACAGGGAAATGAGCAATTACGAATTGATGGTGGTTTTTACCCCTGTGCTATCTGAAGAGGAATTTAAAGCCGCTCAGAAAAAATACGAAACACTTGTTACAGAAAACGGTGGTAGTATTACGCACAGCAACCCATGGGGACTAAAATCACTGGCGTATCCTATAGCCAAAAAGACTACTGGTCTTTATTGGGTAATGGAATACAGTGCGCCAACCAGCTTCAATGAAAAGTTGAAAACACAACTTTTGCGTGACGAATCCGTTATGCGTCACATGTATACTGTACTCGATAAATACGCCGTGGAGTACAACTCAAGAAAGAGAAGTGGTGTAAAACATTTTGAACCATCACAAAAAACGGAGGCATAACCATGGCAAAAGCAAACGAGATTAAATATCTAACAGCTATAAAAGCTGACAAGCGTCCAAAGAAATATTGCCGCTTTAAGAAAATGGGCATCCGCTATATCGATTATAAGGATGGTGATTTCTTGAAAAAATTCTTAAACGAACAAGGTAAATTATTGCCACGTCGCCTTACGGGAAACTCTCTTAAGTTTCAACGTAAAGTGGGCGAAGCAGTAAAGAAAGCACGTCAAATGTCTATCTTACCGTACGTTACAGATTTAATGAAATAGAAAGAACAGTATTGAGTACTGAGTACTTAGTATTGAGAAAAACAATTTTTTAACCACCCTAA
This sequence comes from Ferruginibacter sp., assembly GCA_031380515.1. Classification (GTDB taxonomy): domain Bacteria; phylum Bacteroidota; class Bacteroidia; order Chitinophagales; family Chitinophagaceae; genus Ferruginibacter. The sequence goes on from JANNGD010000044.1 coordinate 1,215, forward strand.
TCTTTAAGTAGAGAAAGATTATTTCAGTTTATAGATTGAAATAATTTGGGTAAAAATGCAAAATAATGCAGGTAATACTAATACAAGATGTAAACAACCTTGGTGGATCAAACGAATTGGTAACAGTAAAAAATGGCTACGGTCGGAATTTTTTGATACCAAAGAAACTTGCTGTTGAAGCTAGTCCTAGCAACATGAAACAAATGCAGGAAAAATTGAAACAACAAGCCAAGAAAGAAGCAAAACTATTGGCAGAATTGAATAGCGTTATTGCTGTACTTAAGGAAGGAGCAGTTAAAATTGGTGCTAAAACTGGTACAAGTGGTAAGATATTTGGTAGCGTTACAACTGTTCAAATAGCACGTGCTATAAAAGAGCAGAAAGGCTACGAAATAGATCGCCGTCGCATTACAATTACAGACGATATCAAAGAATTGGGTACTTATAAAGCAAATATTGATTTTGGTAACGGTAACGAAACCGAAATTGAATTTGAAGTAATAGCCGAATAATTTAATACTTTTTAAGGAAAGCCGTTTGCTAAAATTAGCAAACGGCTTTTTTATTTACCTTACTCAAAGTAGGATATATAAAAAATAATTAAGTTATGCATATTAAAAAAAAGTACAATAATTGATTTTTAGATTGAATTAACACTTACATTTGCTGTGTCTGTTGGAATTTTAGTTTTCATGTCGGCTGATTTTATCTTTTCGTAAGTAGTTTTCAGTTCATTGTAGCACTAATGTCCAAGACATTATTTATTTTATTTAAAAAGTTTATTACAATGAACATTTACGTAGGCAATCTTAGCTGGTCAATGACAGACGAAGATTTAAGCACACTCTTCACTGAGTATGGTACTGTAAGCAGTGCAAAAATTCTTAAAGACAAAATGAATGGCCGTAGCAAAGGTTTCGGTTTTGTTGAAATGGAAGACGACGAAGCTGCTAAAGCTGCAATCGCTAACCTAAACGAAGTAGAAATTCAAGGTCGCAAATTAATCGTTAACGAATCTCAGCCTCGTGCTGAAGGTGATGATTATAAAAAACGCAGCGGTGGCGGTGGTTACGGCGGTGGCGGTGGTAACAGAGGCGGCGGTGGATACGGCGGCGGTGGCGGTCGTTCTGGCGGCGGTGGATACGGCGGCGGTGGCGGTCGTTCTGGCGGAAGCGGCGGATACGGCGGCGGCGGCGGTCGTTCTGGCGGCGGCGGTGGTTACAGCAAAGATTATTAATATCTAAGTAATATAAACACGCTTTAAATTTTCCCCTCAGCAATGAGGGGATTTTTTATGCCTACAATTCAAATAAATGGAATGATAATTGCCTTATAAAAATGTTTACCATAAGAACTTGATATAAATACCAATATCAAGCATGGATTTTAATAATTCAAATAGAATAAAAATGAATAAATATCGTAAAATTACTTTTGCTGCTGCAGCAATAGCTTGTGTGGGATTATTGGTTTATGTTACTAGGAAAAACAATACAAAAAAAAGAATTATGCAGGTAGCTGATGAAGGTTATGAAACTGCACCAGATGTGCTCTACCCTAAAGAAAACGGTAGATTCAAAAAACTACATGTAGGACCAGTACTACCACATCACTCTTTTTAAAAATAGAAGTACTGCCATTTCTGACAGTACTTTTATAATAAAGTGGAAGCTGATGTTACCTTCCTCCAGGTTCACAGTTTTTCTTTAAAAAATTTGTATACAGTGTGGCTAAATGCAGGCTTGTTCCTCGTCCCTCACTGATACTATGTGTACGGTTGGGATAAGCCATAAACTCAAATTGCTTGTTGTATTTTACCAATTCATTGAGTAGCATTTCTGCATTGTCGTAATGTACATTATCATCGCCTGTTCCGTGTATGTATAATAATTTCCCTTGCAATCCTTTGGCATTATAAATAGGCGAGCCTTTTACAAAATCCTCCATATTTTCTTGTGGCAAACCCATATATCTTTCTTGGTAAATATTATCATAATTCAATTGATTGGCTACCGCTGCAATTGCAATACCTGTTTTAAAAATTTCGGGATAATTAAACATTAAGTTTAAAGTGGAAGATCCTCCTCCGCTCCAACCCCATACAGCAACCCTGGTTTTATCCAGATAGGTATTTTCAAGGATCTTTTTTGCGCCTAGGGCCAAATCACGGATATTGAGGGTACCAATTTTTCTGTAAATTGATTTTCTCCATTTTGCACCTCGTAGCGATGGGGTACCTCGGTTATCTAACGAAACTTGAATATAACCATCTGTAGCCATATCGCCCATATATAGAAAGTTATTATGACTGCCATATGAGTCGCTTACAGTAGCAGCAGCAGGCTCTCCATATACATAAAATACTACAGGGTATTTTTTTGAAGGGTCGAAATTCTTTGGTTTATTCATCCAAGCATCCAATACTACGTTATCCTCTGTTGTTACTTGAAAATATTCTATATTTTTTCTAGTGTCTATTTTTATATTTTTCTCTATACTTTTTGCTACGGAAAATGAGTAGTTTTCTGGAAGATTAATCCATTCATTTACTGGAGCCGTATTGTAATTGCTAAAAGAATGCATGGCAATTTTACCATTTGGAGAAATATCGTACTCATGTGTTCCTTTCATTTTTTTATTACTTAGCAATTCTGGCTCATCTTTTCCACCGTTTATTCGTACCCTGTATAAATAAAGTTGTGTGGCATTGCTTGGCGATGCAGAAAAATAAATATAATTATTTACTTCATCTATAGCTTTCATTGTACCTATATCATAATTGCCTTTGGTAAGCAACGTCGTTGTTTTGCCATCCCTGCTTATTTTGTAAATATGCCTCCAACCATCTTTTTCACTTACCCATAAAAAATCTTTACCTTGGTTTACCCAACTCCATCCTACAGGATTATCTGTGTTTAAATCTACCCAAGCATCGTCATTCTCTGCCCAAAAAGTGCCACTCGTTCCATCAGATACTTTACAGTAAATAAGTTTACTTTCTTGTTGTTTTCTATCTAGCTGTTGTAAAATAAGTTCGTTATCCCCGCTCCATTCCATACGGGTAATATAGTGTTGTTGTGGGTCGCCATCAATATTCATTTTGCTTATTTGCCCACTCAAAATACTTACTACATTAATATATGCTGGCGAAGGACTCTCACCTACTTTTGGATATTCTACCGGAATAACCTTGCTATAAACCGAGTCGGTGGTATTCAACATATAATAATCACGGATTTTTGTGGCATCTATTTTCCAAAAGGCGATACGTTTGCTATCTGGACTCCAACGAAAACCATCTCTACAATTAAACTCTTCTTCATAAACCCAATCAAATGTGCCGTTAATTAGTTTTCTTGTACCATCTGTAGTGAGCTTTTTTATTATACCAGTAGAGATATCCTCTGAATAAATATTGTGCTCACTTACGTATGCCACGTTTTTACTATCGGGAGATATTTTTGCAAACATCAATGATTGTGCTGGCAAGCCTTTACCTATTTGAATAAGTTTATTGGTACCAATATTTAATATCCAATAGTCTCCCCTGGTATTATAACGCCATACTTTTACTGTGTTAGTAAATAAAAGAATGGCAGATTTATCATTACTATAATCAAAAGATTGCACTTTTAGTGGGGCATTGCTACCCGTAGGCGTAAGCATTTCCGCTTTTACTACTACTGTTTGGATTTCCGTTTTTGGATCTACTTTAATAATGCCAGCATCTTTAAACTCATAATATCCAAGTCCATCGGCTGTCCAATTGGTACCGTGCTCTTGTGCATTAGAAAAAAAGAATGAAAAAATAAAAATGAAAACAATAGTAGAATTTTTATAGGGCATATTTTATTTGATTTAGAATATAAAAATAGGCAATAACAAAATCAAAATCAAACCTATGTATAGAATATAAGTATTAGCACATAATTTTGTGAATATTTTTGTCTTTGGCATTTATGAAAAAAAATCAACCCTATTAAAATAATGGAAAAAGAAAAATTAAGGCTTGATAAATATTTGTGGAGTATTCGACTATTTAAAACACGGAGTTTAGCCGCCGATGCCTGCGAAAAAGGAAAAGTAAAATACAATGGGGCTTCAGTAAAAGCATCTAAACAAGTACATATAGATGAAGAATATGAAGTAAAGACCGAAGCCAAAAAATGGTTGATAAAAGTTACGGGGCTTTTGCACAATCGTGTACAATATTCCGAAGCCATTAATTTTTATATTGACATTACTCCAGAAGAAGTAGAAGACAAAACCCAATACCAAGGTGCCGCATTTCATACAGGAAAAAGATTGAGCAAAGTTGGGCGTCCCACTAAGAAAGAAAAAAGGGATTTGGATGGCTTTATGGGCGACTAGGTATAAAAAAGTTCAAGAGGTTTCAAAGGTTTAAGAAGTTTAAGAGGTTTGAGGGGTTTGAGGGGTTTAGAGGGTGAGTTATGTTACAATTCCACATTTCATTCCTATCACATCAACTCCAAAACATGTTTTTTGATATTTTCGGCAATTTTTTGTGTAGGTAAATCATTTGTATCATTGCCAAAAGGGTCTTCTATCTCCTCAGCAATCATTTCCAAGCTTGCCAATACATAAAAAATAAACACTACTACTGGAATGGCATAATAACCTAAATGCATTACAAATGTAAAAGGCAAGGACATTATATAAAAGAAGATAAATTTCTTTACAAATAAGCTATATGAAAAAGGAATAGGCGTATTTTTTATCCGCTCACAGGCGCCACAGATGTCTGTAAAAGATGAAATTTCTGCATTCATATTTATCAGTTGAGCATCTGTTATCTTTTTTTCTTCATATAGTTTATTTAGCCGCTTGGCAATAATACCAGCTATCTGGTTTGGGATATGTTTCTCTTTGTCTATAGCAATCAATTCTGGGTGACTTAATTCATCTAATTCCAAACGGGTAGATTCTTTGGACAAATGCTTACACAAAACATATGCAAAAGCAGGGATTGTTTTTGTAAAAAAATTTCTATTTGTCGTATCACTTTCCTCTAATATTACATTAAGTTTTATAGCCAAATTCCTACTATTGTTTACTAGGCTACCCCAAAGCTTTCTGCCTTCCCACCATCTATCATAAGCGGTGTTGGTTCTAAATACCAATAACAATGATAGCACGAAGCCCAGCAAATTATGTAAGAGATTAAGATTTTTTACATAGCTATCTTTACTAAGATGCCAATATTCAATTTCTAACCAAGCGATAATGGTAGTATATACGCCAATACAAATAAGCATTAAAAAAAGAGCTCTAAATGTATCTGCCTTGTGTAACTTGAAAATAAAAGTAAACCAGTCTTTGGGATTGTAAGCTATCATATTACAAAAGTAAGTTTCTCTGTGCTTACAATAATAATGGATTGCTTTTATAATTTAAGAAAGGAATGCCAACCATTTGTGGAGGAACATAAATAGGATAGAATTATTATCAAGATTGTATTTCTACAAGTATGAGTCAATTTTACATACACACAAAATATAAAAACAGCAGAATTACAAGAATCAAAACAAGTAATTTTTTTTAAACTAATTTGCAAACAAAATATTTTTATGACGATTGATATCATAAGCGTAGTACCAGATTTACTTACATCACCATTTGCACATTCTATAATGAAACGTGCAGCAGATAAAGGTTTGTTGCAAGTAAATGTTATCAACCTGAGGGCGTACACAACCTATGCAAGAGCGCAGGTAGATGATTACCAATTTGGCGGTGGAGCAGGCATGGTAATGATGATAGAGCCATTGGTAAATGCAGTAGAAAGTTTACAAAAAGAAAAACAATATGATGAAATAATTTATCTTACCCCAGATGGCGAAACCTTTAACCAAAAAATGGCAAACGCACTTTCATTAAAAAATAATTTATTAATGATATGTGGGCATTACAAAGGAATAGACCAACGTTTTAGGGATCATTTTGTAACAAAAGAAATTTCTATTGGCGATTATGTATTAAGTGGTGGAGAACTTGCTGCGGCAGTGCTTACAGATGCAATAGGCAGGTTAATTCCTGGTGTATTAAATGATGAGACTTCTGCACTCACAGATTCTTTTCAAGACAACTTGCTTGCGCCTCCTGTATATACGAGGCCCGAAGTATTCAGGGGATGGGCTATACCAGATGTATTAAAAAGTGGCAACCATAAGTTAATAGAAAACTGGAGGCATGAGCAAGCATTGGAAAGAACAACTTTGAGAAGACCAGATATTTTGGATAAATAAATATTTTTAAAATACAAATGCCTCCGAAAATTCAGAGGCATTTATATTTTAAAAATTAATTCACAGCATTAATCTTTATAAATATTTTCGTCTACTTTAATATTTGTTTCTATTTTTTCGAAAGTAACGGCTACATTACCTCCTTGAAAAGCGGTTGTATATGCAAACCAAAATCCATCTGCGTTTTGTTTGTAATCGCCATAAGGCGTTTCCATATCTTGTTCTACACCATCTGGTCCTTTGCCTTTTGTTATTGTTTTTAAAACCCAATTGGTTTTTTTATCAATAAAATAAAATCCGATTTTACCATCTTTTCTACTTACTTTCAATTTATAAGCATCTGCTCCATCCACTTTATCATCGCCTACTAACTCAATAGTAGAGCCTTTTTCTTTGTAATTATACAATGCACTTTGAATGTCTAATGCAGATTGTTGTTCTTTTACTTCTTCATCTGTGCCTACTTTTGGCTCAGTCATTTGCTGTATAGGGAAAAACATAGATGATTTACTGGGTGTAATTATTTGATAATTTGAAGTACCCATAATTTCTAAATCCATACGAAATCCTTTCATGTGCTCAATCGTCATGGTTACAGGGAACTCTTGACCTTGTGCACTCATTGTACCAGTCTTTTTTACAGAAGTAAGTGTTGCTATTTTTGCTGCACCACCCATTGCTTCAATATTTTTAGCTACAATTTCGTCAGCAGTTTGTGCACTTACACTTAATGCGGTAAAGGCCAACCCAACAAATAATAATTTTTTAAACATTTTCATTTTATGCGTTTTAAAGTTAGAGCAAAACATTTTTGCTTCACAAATATAGCATATCAATACATTTGCATCCTTAAACATATTATATATTTTTACAAACGGCTAAACAAACATTTTAACGGTGAAAAACACATTTAATATAAAAGGAAACATTGTAGATATAGTTGGCCAAAACATTTTTTATGGTGAAATAGTTGTGATCGATAATAAAATAGCAGTAATTAACTTATTAGACAATAATGCAAAAGAATCAGATACTTTCATACTCCCTGGCTTTATTGATAGCCATGTACATATAGAAAGTAGCATGCTTATACCATCGGAGTTTGCAAGGTTGGCTGTGCTACATGGCACAACGGGTACCATAAGCGACCCCCACGAAATAGCCAATGTTTGTGGCATGGAAGGTGTATATTTTATGATAGAAAATGGCAAAAAAGTACCCTTTAAATTTCATTTTGGTGCACCTAGTTGTGTGCCTGCTACGATATTTGAAACTGCGGGGGCGGTACTTATTGCAAAAGACGTGGAAAAACTGTTGGGCATGGATGATATTTTCTATTTAAGTGAAATGATGAATTTTCCCGGCGTATTGAATGGAGATGAGGAAGTAATGCTAAAAATAGCCGCCGCAAAAAAAATAAACAAGCCTGTAGATGGGCATGCCCCAGGACTGCGAGGCGAAATAGCGAAAAAGTATATTGAAGCAGGCATGTCTACCGATCATGAGTGCTTTACAGAAGCAGAAGCACTAGAAAAATTGAATTATGGAATGAAAATACTGATAAGGGAAGGAAGTGCCGCTAAAAATTTTGAATCATTGATAGGTTTAATGAATGAGCATTTCGAAAATATGATGTTTTGCAGCGATGACAAGCACCCAAATAGCTTAGCAGAAGGCCATATAAACCAATTGTGTGCTAGAGCAATAGCCAAAGGAATTGATGTTTATAAGGTATTACAAGCAGCTTGCATAAACCCAGTGTTGCACTATAAAATGAAGAATGGCATTTTGAGAGAAGGCGATGCGGCAGATTTTATTGTGGTAAAAGACCTGGTAAAATTTGATGTGCTTCAAACATATATTGATGGAAAACTAGTGGCAGAAAATGGTAAGACATTTATAGAATCTGTGGAAGTAACACCAATAAATAAATTTGATTGTACCGAAAAACAGCTAGCTGATTTTATCTTACATGCAAAAGATAACCAACAAGAAATATTGGTGATTGAAGCAATGGAAGGCCAACTTATTACCAATAAACTGGTAAAACCTGCAACAATAAAAGATGGAAAATTAGTTGCCGATATTTTAAACGATATTTTAAAAATAGTGGTAGTAAATCGCTATTTCAATGCGCCCATTGCCATTTCGTTTATAAAAAATATTGGGCTAAAACAAGGTGCTATTGCAAGTTCTGTAGCACACGATAGCCACAATATTATAGCAGTAGGTGTAGACGATGAAAGCATTTGCAAAGCAGTAAATTTGGTAATTAAAGAAAAAGGTGGCGTAAGTGCTGTTTCTGTGCAGGAACAAAAAATACTACCGCTTTCTATTGCTGGACTAATGAGTGGAAATGATGGTTTTAAAGTAGCTGCGGATTATACTGCCATCAACAATTTTGCAACAAAAGTGCTGGGAAGTAGCATGGAAGATCCTTTTATGACGTTATCTTTTATGGCATTGTTGGTTATACCTCATCTAAAATTGAGTGATAAGGGATTGTTTGATGGAGATGTGTTTGGGTTTTTGTAAAGGGTTACACAGAAGGAAATTTCTGGAAAAGGCAAAAAACTTTTTTTTTAAATAAAATTAGTAGGGCAATGAAGAATAATATTTTATTAGGAATAATTTTATTTGTTTTTTCTTGCAATGCACTAAAAATAGATAATAGTAAAAGTTGCGAATTAATTGTTCCTACTTTTTTAAAAGTTGTCAATAGTTGTAATTATTTACCATTAAAAGAAGATTCTATAACTATTTGGAAAAATTTTAAGGAAGCTGGATGGATTTTTGCAACTATTGATATTGATTCTTTTAAATTAAATAGCAGAGATTTTAAGGTAAATTCATTATACGAATTAAAATTGAGTGAGAGTCAATTTATTAATAGCTTATACTTATATATTGATACGCAATTGAATGATCGTCCGATTCTAAACTTAAAAGATCTGGTAGCTATATCTATTTTTATTTTTGATAAAAACGATAGAACCCTTAAACATATATTCTTCAAAAAAAACGAGGGTAAGTTTAGTACAGAAAATAAGTTGAATGTAAATGCAAGCGTAATTTCACTAAATAATATATATGATATATCAACAAAAATTTTAAAACAAAATAACGATAAGTCAATTGTTTGTATTGGTAAAAATTTTAATCCTGAATTAGAAATAGTCAAAAGGAATAAACATGTTCTAACTAGTGCAATTGAAAAATATTAAAAAATATAATTTTATAATTTTAAAAAGTATTTTTAATAAACTCATATGCTTCTCATTCTAAATCCTATGCCTTCGTTGGCAACCTTGTATATTCGTAATTACCTATTGCCATCTCCCTTGCGGCGCTAAGGCTTGGGAGTCAAACCGAAGAACTTTGTTACTGCATCCATTTATACCTACCTTTATTTAATAATCTATACGTTTTAGTCTTATAAAATAAATAGTTAGTGTTACTCCTTTTTTTTGCAGTGTCACCAAATTCAACATCCTCATAAAAATCCTTCAAAACACTTATTGTTATTTCCCTATCCTGCCTTTGCCGCCAAACAGGTAGCCCAAGCAACTGCTCCCTAAAGATTTACTACTCACAGCCCCTATTTTTTAAAACTTCGCCGTCTCCACCTTAAACGCTACGCTATCGGCACCCTTTGGTGTAAAATACTTAGTTTTATATTTTACAGAATTGCCCGGTGCAATATTTTCATAGATGGTTTCATGGTCTTCTTCCAACAAAGCACCTGTTTTGCTATAGAAAGTTAGTTTTACCTCTATATCCTTGTAAGTTACAATTTTTGCTTTATTTGCAATTTGTACACGCACTACGGTTTGCCCTAGTAAGTTTTTCTTTTTATCGCCTTCTACTGAAAGAAACTTAGTAGGATTTTTTTGCTCGGTTTGTTCGAGCGTTTCTTTGGTTTTTTCGTAATTTTTTTCCGCAGTTGCATTGGCTTCTTTGGAATTGCCCCCGCAAGAAATTAATAATAAAGTGGCAGAAAATATGCTAAGAATAATTTTCATAAAGAGGTTATGGTTTAAATGTTTTTATAAAAATAGAGTTACCCGTCAATTTTTTTTTAAATTTGACAAAAGATAATGAATTTTAACTAAACCTTTTTTAAAAAGCAATAAGCAAATGGTATATAATTTAACAAAAGAGCATTCGCTGGTAAGCAATTGGGTAAGTGAATTGAGAAATGTAGCTATTCAGCAAGATCGTATGCGCTTTCGCAGAAACCTAGAGCGTATTGCAGAAGTAATAGGCTACGAAATAAGCAAAGGTTTAGCGGTAGAAGAAAAAGAAATCACCACGCCAATGGGTACTGCCCATTGCAAAGTTTTTAAAGAACAACCTGTATTGGCCACTATTTTGCGTGCCGGGCTTGCCATGCACAATGGTTTACTTAACTATTTTGATAGGGCCGACAACGCATTTTTAAGTGCATACCGCAAGCACCATGCAGATGGAAGTTTTGAAATAGCAATGGAATATATGAGTTGCCCGCCAATTGAAGGACGTGTAGTTATAATAAGCGACCCAATGCTTGCAACGGGTGCATCGTTGATAAAAGCCATACAACATATTAGAGATGTAGGCACTATAAAAGAATTACATGTGGTATGTGCTATAGCTGCAACCAATGGTATAGAAGCCCTACAAAAAGCCGAGCCAGAAGCCAACATTTGGTGCGGATCCATTGATGGGGATTTGTCTGCAAAAGGTTATATCATTCCAGGTTTGGGCGATGCAGGCGACCTTGCTTATGGTACTAAAATGCAACATTAAATAATCATTTTAGGCAGAATATTGCTAAAATTTCGTTTTGATTGAAAACTTTTACAAATACTGAGCAGCATTTTCCATCATTTGCTTATCTTTAAGGTATAGAATATTATTGACATGAGAAGATTTATTGGAAGTTTATTGATGGTGGCGTTTGCATTAAGTGCTCAAGCGCAAGACCCACATTTTTCACAGTTTTTTGCTTCACCCCTTACATTGAACCCTGCTTTTACAGGTAAGTTTGATGGCGAGTGGAGGCTCGCTGTAAATCACCGTGACCAGTGGCCATCTATCCCAAAGGCATATGTTACCAGCAGTGCATCATTTGATATTGGTATTATGAAAAATAAATTACCTCAAGGCGATGTATTTGGCCTTGGTGTATCTGGCTTAACAGATGCCAGTGCAAATAGTCAACTAAAATTAAACTATGGATCTCTTTCTTTATCTTACCACAAAGCGTTGGATGAAGATGGGTACAATACAATAGGCGCTGGCTTTCAAGGTACTTACAGCAGTTTGGTGCTAGACCAGACCAAACTTACATTTGAAAGCATGCTTCAGCAAAATGGTTTTACCAATGAAGGCGGAAGAGAATTTTTGCAAAACGGCTCCAACCAAAATTACTTTGATGTAAATGCAGGAATTTTATTTTCTGGCTCTAGCAATGGTTCAAATAATTATTATGCTGGTGTATCTGTTTATCATGTCAATAGACCTACTGTTGGTTTTAAAGATGCAAATTATCAACTAGCAAGTAGATTAACCGTACATGGCGGTGGCACGCTGCCGATAGCTGACATGTTGAGTTTTAATGGTTCTGTTATTCACCAAAGACAAGCCGGTGCAAGTGAAACAACACTAGGTGGCGCATTTTCTTACAACATTAATGGCGATGAAGTAATACCTAGTAATGTTTTTATCGGTTCATGGGTGCGTTTTAACGATGCCATTATTCCTTATGTTGGATTAGAAGTTGGTGGACTTAGAATAGGAGCTAGCTACGATGTAAATATTAGCAGCCTAAAATCTGCTACTGCTAGCAGAGGTGGATCAGAGTTTTCATTAATATACATAAAACGTAAGTCTGAGGTAAAGGGAATTCCTTGTCCGAAGTTTTAATTTTTACTATTTAATTGTAAAAGCCATTACATTTTCTGTAGTGGCTTTTTTGTTAGATTAATAAATTTTGACGTCATGAAATATTTGATTTTGCATTTGGCTTGAGAAATGTATCTTTAAGCCAAATAAAAGTTACCCCTAACTTACAATAATGCTAAAAGAAATCATTATATCTATACAGTCGTTTGCAGATGCTCATAAATTTATAAACAGACATAAATTATGGAAATGGATACTGGTTCCTGGCGTAATTTATTGTATCCTTTTTGTAATTGGCATTTACTTATTTGGCAAAACGAGTATACAAGCCACAGAATATGTTTTACTAAAAACCGGTTTAAAAGCATGGTTAGAATCTATGCAGGAAAGCTGGCTGAACTGGCTCGTTATCGTTGGTCAATTCTTTATTATCATCATCCTTTTCCTATTCTATTTTTCGTTGTTCAAATTCCTTTTTCTTATTATTGGCTCCCCATTATTCGCATACCTCAGTGAGCGTACAGAAAGTATTTTAGAAGGCAAAGAATTTCCCTTTAGCTTTTCGCAGTTTTTGAAAGATATTGTACGGGGCATAAGAATAGCACTGAGAAACCTCTTGTGGCAAACGGTATATGTGCTTACCATTTTACTTTTTTCGCTTATTCCCATTATTGGTTGGGTAGCACCGCTTATTGCCTTGCTTACAGAATGTTATTATTTTGGTTTTTCTATGTTGGATTATAGCAGCGAGCGCAACAAACTTTCCACCTCACAAAGCATCGCATTTATAGGCAAACACAAAGGCCTTGCTATTGGCAATGGGTTGGTTTTTTATATGATGCACCTCATTCCATTTTTAGGTTGGTTGCTTGCGCCATCTTATGCAGTGGTGGCTGCTACGCTTAGCTTACATAAAGCTAGAGAAAAACAAGTTATTTTATAAATTATGGCTACCATTTACCTTATACCCTGCGTACTTGCAGAAGATGCTACTGAAACAATACTACCCTACGTTATTGATGCTGTAAAAAAATGCAATGTAATTTTTGCAGAAAATGAAAGAACAGCTAGGCGGTTTTTAAAGATGATGGATAAATCTATTGTGATAGATAATTTTGAATGGTTTACCATACACAAAGCGGAAGAAGAGCAGTTGCAACAATTAACCCAAAAAATAAAAGAAGATAAAACCATTGCCATCATAAGTGAGGCGGGTTGCCCTGGCATTGCAGACCCTGGGCAAATACTTATTGCTGCGGCGCAAAAAATGGGTTGTGTTATCAAACCATTGGTAGGACCAAGCTCCATTTTGCTTGCATTAATGGCCAGTGGTATGAACGGGCAGCAATTTGAATTTGTAGGCTATCTTCCTATAGACAGCGGCGAAAGAATAAAAAAAATAAAAGAACTTGAAGTAGCTTCTCAAAAAAACAACAGTACAAAAATATTTATAGAAACACCTTACAGAAACAATCCACTGATGGAAGCACTCATAAAAACATGTGCAGATAAAACAATGCTATGTGTAGCAGCAAATATTACTGCTTCAAGCGAGTCTATTAAAACAAATACCATAGCCGAGTGGAAAAAGAAAATGCCGGAGCTTCATAAGCAACCGGCAATATTTTTGTTGTATGCAGGAAATTAATATTACTTAATAAGGTTCTACCGTTACTGCATCTACAATATAAGGGCTATCGCCACGCCAAGGTAACGTCCCTTTCTTTTGTTCGTAATGTACCCTTACTTTTTTGCCCTCCAAGTTCATCATACTTTTAGCAAGGCTATCATTGGCAATAGAAAAGAAAAATTTCTCGGAGGCCAATGCTACACCACTCGTAGAAGCAATACTGCTTAGTACCAGTTCTCCTTCATAGGTTTTCATTAAATTTCCTTTATGAGATAGTTTTTGCAACATGCCCGATCTAAATCCATCACTGTAGGTATAATAATATTTCCACCAAAATAGTATTCCTCCAACCAGTAGGAATACGACTAAAAACATTGCGATATATTTACGACAACCACTCTTCTTCTTTAAAACGGGAATAGTGGTCTCATTACTTTTTTCGTTTATTAAGTTTTGTTCCGCCATGTTTTATTTATTGTTTTGTTTTATAAATATTAATCATACTTCGATAGAAGAAATAAACTCAATTTACATTTCGGTCAAAGTCCCCCTTCGGGGGATTTAGGGGGCTTAAAGTCCATACTCACTTACCAACCAAATAAGCGCCGCCATATTTACTGCTCCCAAATCCAATTCTCTTTTACTCACGGCTTCAAACACATCTGTACTAGCATGGTGAAGGTCAAAGTAACGTTGGCTATCGGGGCTCAGCCCTGCCAATGCCGCACCAATTTCTTTTAAATTATCAATGTCTGATCCACTTCCGCCTACTCTAAAATCGTATACACCATAATTGCGAAACAAGGGTGCCCAAGTTTTTACTTTGTTTCTAGCTTCTTCTTTCATTTCTAAAGAAAATCCTCTTGGTGTAAACCCTCCAGCATCGCTTTCCAATGCAAATATATGTTGCTCTTTATTCAGTTTTGCATTTAGTAAATAAGCATCTGCTCCACCACTGCCATTTTCTTCGTTCATAAACATAACTGCACGTATTGTTCTTTTGGGCTTTATACTCGCTTTTTTAAATACCCTTATTATTTCTATACTTTGTACAATACCTGCGCCATCATCTTGCGCACCTTCTGCCAAGTCCCAGCTATCTAAATGCCCTCCTACGGTTATTATTTCTTTGGGTGTTTCTGAACCCCTTATTTCTCCTACCACATTATACGATTGTACAGGTGCTAGCATGGTACAATTGTTTTTAATAAAGCCTTGCAACTTTTTCCCATCCTGTAGCATTTTACTTATAGCATTGGCATTATTGGTACTTATGGCTACAGCAGGAATTTTAGGGAAAGAATCGTTGTACCTCGTCATGCCTGTATGTGGATAGTCATCTGCATTGCTAGCTAGAGACCTTACCAACACACCGATAGCGCCATATTTAGCCGCTTGTGCTGCACCAGCCCTTCTGCCTACACCAGACTCCCCATAAGCATTAAAAGTGCCGATATAGGTCGGGTTCATGGCTATATTAAAAAACACCATTTTACCTTTTACTGCAGTCCCAAGCTTGTGCAAGGCTGCCATCGTTTTCACTTCCACAATTTCGGCGCCCATCCATTTATTTTTTGTGCCTTCGCTATTACCAAGCGACGTAAGTTGTAATGGATACTTTTTCCCATCCACCATAAAATATCCTTCTTCTTTGGTTATACGTACCCAATGTGGCACCATACAGGGTTGCAGGTATACCGTATCTGCACCGGCATCTATTAGCATTTTTTTTGTGGCATATACGGCTTTTTCTGCACCGGCACTACCACTTAACCTCGATCCTATTTTTTTACACAAAAATCGTAGGTTTTCATACGCAGCACTGTTTATCATCACCTCGTCTGCTATTTTCTTTATGGTTATACTGTCTTCTACAAAATTTGATTGGCCATTTTGTGCAAAAACACTTATTGACAAACAAAATAATAACACGGGGCTTAATAATTTCTTCATTTAGCAAACTTAAACATTTACTATAAAAAAGCATAAATAAAAACTGCTGTTTATATTATCATTATATTGTGAAACTTTTAAAAAAACTGAACTCATCATTTTATGAACATAGCAATCGTTTGTTACCCAACTTTTGGCGGTAGTGGTGTATTGGCTACAGAACTTGGAATAGCACTAGCAGATAAAGGTCACAATATTCATTTTATTACCTACCAGCAACCCGTAAGGCTTGGTGGTTTTCATGCCAATATTTTTTACCATGAAGTACGGGTTCCTACTTATCCTCTATTTGATTTTCCACCATACGAAACGGCGCTTGCTAGTACAATGGTAGATGTGGTAAACAACCACAATGTTGATCTGTTGCATGTGCATTATGCTATTCCCCATGCATCTGCTGCTTATATGGCAAAACAAATACTAGCAAAACAAGGCAAGAAAATACCTGTAATTACAACATTGCATGGTACAGATATCACATTGGTTGGGAGAGATAAAACATACAGCCCAGTCGTTACTTTTTCTATGGAAGAAAGTGATATCCTTACGGCAGTTTCTGAAAACCTAAAAGAAGAAACGTATCGCAATTTTGATATTGATAAACCCATAGAAGTTATTTACAATTTTGTAGATGTGAAGCGCTTTCATAAAAAACCCATCTCTGCTTTTAAAAAACTAATAGCGCCAAATGGAGAACGCATTATTGTGCATGCATCTAATTTTAGAAAAGTAAAACGTGTGGGAGATGTTATTAAAATATTTCAAATTATTGCCAAAGAAATTCCAGCAAAATTGATTCTTATTGGCGATGGACCTGAAAGACCAGAGCTAGAAGCTACCACCAGAGAATGTTCTTTTAAAGATGATATTAAATTTTTGGGGAAACAAGAGCAAATGGAAGATTTACTGCCCATTGCAGATTTATTTTTATTGCCTAGTGAGTACGAGAGCTTTGGACTAGCGGCATTGGAAGCAATGGCTGCAGAAGTACCAGTAATTTCCTCAAATGCTGGTGGCTTACCAGAAATTATAATTGACGGTGATTGTGGCTATATGAGCAATGTGGGCGATGTAGAAGACATGGCCATAAACGCAATAAAAATATTGAAAGATGATGATACTTATGCTCTATTTAAATCAAATGCATTGAAACAAGCGCAGCGTTTTGGCATTGAAAATATAGTGCCCCAGTATGAAGCACTATATAAAAGAGTGTTATAGTATCTTATTTATTTCTCAACCATTTTTCTGGATCAAAATTGGTTTCGCCTTTTGCTGTATAAAAATCTATAGACCCTACTCCATCAAGATTGGTTGTTACTTTACCTAGCAATTGCCCTGTTTTTACTTGTTGGTCTTTTACAACTGTAACATTGTTTATATTGCTATAAGTAGTAAAGTAATTACCGTGCTTTATAACGACTGTATATTTACCATCATCTATTTCAATAGACATAACTACCATGCCATCAAAAACTGATTTTACAGGTGTACCCACAGGTGCAGCGATAGTAACCGCTTGGTTGTCTATAATTACATGGCTTGGCAGCACAGTTCTTCCATAATGATATAATATCATTGGGTTGTCCACTGGCCATGGTAAACTTCCTCTATTTCTTTCAAAGCTAGCGTTCAAAATTACACTTGCTGAACTTAAGATTACTGGCTCTGCTGCTTTGGTAGTTTTAATAGGTTTCGATATAATTGGTTTAACGATTTCTGGTTCCGGTGTTTTACCGGCTGCAATAGCTGCTGCTCTCCTCTCTTTATTGGCCTTGTCTTCTACAGCCTTTTTATCTCTTGCAATTTTATCTTCTGCTGCTTTGTCATCATCCCTTTTCTTTCTTGCTGCTATTTCTGCCAACCGTTCCCTTTCTTTTTCCTCTCTTATAGCTTTTGCAATAGCTGCTTTTACTGCAGCATTTACTTTTGCAACTTGCCTTTGTTTTTCTGCAATCCTTGCATTTATATCTTTTCCTTGCTTTTTCAAATTAGCTACAATTCTATCTTGCTCTACCTTTTGTTCATCAAGCTTTTTCATCTCTACTGTTTGTACCAATAGGGTACTACTCTTCGTTTGTTTTGTTACGCCTAGGTCTTCTAATTTTTTTCTACGCAAATCTTGTGTACGAATAATATTTTGCCCTTGCATTTCCCTAAAGGTTCTATAGCTTTTTAAATAAGCAATTCTTTTTACAGCATCGTTGAAATTATCTGCAGAAAAAATAAAATTCAAAAATTCATAGTTGCCTCTATTTTTATAGGCATAGACCATACTTTTTGCGTACTCTTGTCTAAGGGTATCTAATAATTTATCATATTTATTTATATCCCTCTGTATACCATAAATATTGTTATCAAGAATGTTTAAATCTTTAGCAACAGTATTCACTACACGCTCTTGCAAATCTGCTTTGTTGCTTAATATGATTAACGTAGATAAATTTTCTTTGGTAGCAGCTTTATTGCTATTGAGTAATTTTTGTGCATCATCTATTTCTTTCTTCAATTGCAGGCGTTGTTTTTCCAACTCCTCACGAGTTTGTGCAAAAACAGTTACTGCAGAAAAATAAAAAATGGCTAACAAACAAATTACTCTCATCATAGTCTTAGTGGTTTAATGTTTATAAAGCAGCATAATTCATTACCTGCTTATAAAGGTATAAAAAGCGAACCTTAAAAATAACGATTAATTCTTTTTATAGTTTTTAGGTACCGAGAAAGAAACCGATAATTCTTTGTTAAACTCAAATTGTTTAAAATTCATCCTTACATCCAATTTATTCTTTTCCGTAGCAATTATTTGCCGATAAGTAGAGAATGGAAACCCATTGCTATTGCTATAACCATCAAAAGTAAAATCTGCCGTACGGTTCTGGGTTACATCTACATCATCGAGTTTGCAATGCTGCAATAAATAATCTGGAGTGGAAATAGTAATTAGATTTTTAAACTCACTTCCAAAAGACGATATCAATAAAAAATTTTCAAATTTCCTTACTGTCATATTTTCTTCGTTAAAAAATATCGGGTTCCCAATGATTAGATCCTGTATTGTTTTAAAATCAAATGGAATGTTGGTAATTTCTTGCAAATAATCTATAGACCTATAATGCACTTCCCTTTCTGTTTTATCTACAAGTATCACACTGTCTTTAGTTATAAAAACCCTAAAGACTTCTACATTTATAAAAGTAGCTGTTATTGATATCCAAATAGCACTGTCTTTTATCATGCGCACATTAGCAATTAAATCTGGCTTTTTACCTTTGCTGGTTTCAATGTCCAATTTTATTTTTGCAGAAAATGTTTTAAAATCCAGTTTGCTTTTTATTAAATTTTCTTTCGTAGTATTAATAAGCAAAACAGAATCTACAGTAGAATTTATTACTACTACTTTAGTGGTATCCCTTGGTGCTATTGCCTTGGTAATAGCTCTTCCAGATTTGCATTGTGTGAGAGAAATTAAAATTATAAAAATAAAGATGGACCAATAAAAAAGTTTTTTCATATATGTATAGTTTATACGCCCGTGTGACCGAATCCACCTGCGGCCCTTTCTGTTTCGTTTAATTGATCAACTTGGGTTAGTACCGCTTTTTCTACTTTTGCTACAATAAGTTGTGCAATTCTGTCATTGTTATTAATGGACTGTGGTTCGTTGCTTAAGTTTATTAATAAAACCTTAATTTCTCCTCGGTAATCACAATCAATAGTGCCCGGTGTATTTAAACATGTAATACCATTTTTAAGGGCTAGTCCGCTTCTTGGTCTTACTTGTACTTCATAGCCTATAGGAATTTCCATAAATATCCCGGTTGGTATAAGCATACGTTCTAGCGGTGCCAGTACAATTGTCTGCAATATATTTGCTCTAATATCCATACCTGCAGCACCGGTAGTGGCATAATGTGGTAATTCATTATTTGAGCTATTCACAATTTTTATTTCTACATTCATTGTTTTTAATTATATTTTTTGCAATAATACAGTAGCATTTGCAAATAACCCTTCTTCTCTGCCTGCAAATCCCATTTTTTCTGTTGTAGTAGCTTTAATAGAAATATCATTTTTATCAATTTCTAAAATGGCCGCAATGGCTTCTTGCATAGCGCTTGCATAAGGCATTACTTTGGGTCTTTCCAAACAAATCGTACTGTCAATATTCACAATTTTGAAACCTTTTTGTTTAATTAAAGAAAAAGTTTTTTCCAATAAAATTTTACTGTCAACATTTTTTAAAGAAGTATCTGTATCGGGAAAATGTTTACCAATATCTCCCAGACAAAGTGCACCCAGCAAAGCATCACATATAGCATGCAATAGTACATCTGCATCGCTATGCCCCAATGCGCCTTTACTATGAGGAATTTTGACGCCTCCTATCCAAAGGTCTCTACCTTCTACCAACTGATGAAAATCTATTCCTGAACCAATTCTATAAGACATATAAATTTATTTGTGGCAAAGATGCACAAAAGCAGCTGTAAAAAAAAAGCGTTCTGTAAAACAGAACGCTTTTTATGAAAATTATTTGAACTTATTATTTATCGATATCAAATAGTAAACTGAAACGTATTGTATTTGATAGTGGATTACGGCTTATTCCAGATCCAGAAGGGAATATGTAAGCAAGATTCAATCCAATTGAACTATACTTCAACCCAGCTCCAACTGTTGCATAACGACGATTTCCTTTTTCAGGAGCTTCGTAGAAATAACCTGCACGGAAAGAGAATTGATCTTTGTACCAATACTCAGCACCTATCGAAGCAGTAAATTCTTTTATTTTTTCAGATCCACCACCTGGTGCAGTAAAAAGACCTTTACCCCAACTGCTTACAACACTGGTTTCACGGTAAGTAGCCAATGCAGCAGCACCTGTATCTGGTGTTGGTACCATTAATTTATTTATATCCAAAGCAAAAGTTAATTTGCTATCAGCATCAAATACTTTAGTATATGAGCTACCTAAACCTAAGTTAGCTGGAATAAAATCTTTTTGAGTATTACCATCTGTGTAAGATACTTTTTGACCTAGGTTGCTTAAAGTAACACCCCAGTTGAATCCTTCACCACTTTCTTTAACTCCATTGTGGAAGAAATGAAGATCTGCAGAAACAGAACTTCCTTTTTTATAGGTAACACCATTGAAAGGACCTGTAGCAAGGCTAGAACTTACATATCTAAGACCTAGACCCAAGCCTGTTTTAGCTCCTAGTTTTCTAGAATAACCTGCATCTACAGAAAATTCACGAGGGCGATTGTTTCCAATATTTGTTCCGTTTTGGTCAGTAAATTGAATATCTCCTAGGCTAAAATACCTAAGTCCTAATGACAAAGCCGAAGATTCATCAACTTTATAATATCCAGCCAAAGAAGCTATATACACGTCTTTTAAGTTCAAATCGCTCAACCATGGAGTATATGTAATACCTACAGAACTTTGTTTTTTAGCGAAAGGTGTTTTCCCTAAATTCCAGAAGTTAGAATAGGCATCTGCAGAGGTGGCTATTCCGGTTTCTCCCATTCCGGTTGCACGTGCATCTGGAGATATACGTAAAAATGGTACTGCTGTAGTAACAACATTTATATTGTTAGAGGCAGAAGTTTGTGCGTTAGTAATTGTAGATGTACCACCGATTAACATCACTATGGCAGCTAGTTTCAAAGTTGCTTTTTTCATGCGTTTTTTTTGTCTTGGTTAGGTAGACTTCCCTCTAATAAGCGTTTAATTTAAATTATGCCTTTTATTAAGTATAACTACATTAATAAGAGCAATGATGATACAATTTATAAAATTTTGTTAAAGATAATCAAAATTCAATCCTCAAATATATAAACTTTATTCTTTTCCAAAAAAAAAATATTGTATTTTTTTAAAAAAAGCTATTATTTAAATATTAGTGGCAGTAAATGACTAGTAGACACCACTTTTTACTGAATAGTTGCATATATAACTGCTTTTTTTTTAAAATATTGCTAAAGATTTTGTTTTCCCTAAATTTTTAATTGAAAATATTTATATTCGCAGTTCTAAGAAATTTTATAGTTGTATATCCAAAGCAATATTTAATAACTTTTTTCGTTCAATAATCTGTAAAATACAGTATTTATGTTTAAGACAATATCCACTAATTTCTTTTATGTTGCATTAATTGCAGTCATTTCTCTAAGTGCATGTAAAAACAGCCCTTTTGGAAAAAAAAGTAGCAAATCCAGCGCTACTGGATGGAACTACGATGACAAAAAAATGGGTAATTTTCATGTTGCAAAAGTAAAATACCCCAAAGCTGGTCCAGGGTTAGTATTTGTTCAAGGTGGATCGTTTGTAATGGGTGCAAAAGATGAAGATGTAATGGGAGACTGGAACAATGTGCCACGCAGGGTTACCATTCCTTCGTTTTTTATAGATGAAACAGAAGTAGCCAATGTTCACTATCGTGAATACTTATATTGGTTAGAAAATACATTTAGTAATGATAGTAGTATCATGAACAAAGCTTTGCCAGATACATTGGTTTGGAGAGAAGAACTTGCGTACAACGAACCTTATGTAGAATATTATTTTAGGTTTCCTTCTTATAATTTCTACCCTGTAGTGGGTGTTACTTGGCAGCAAGCACATGATTTTTGTATTTGGAGAACCGATAGAGTAAATGAATTGCTATTAATGAAAAAAGGATATTTTAAGCCAGATGCCATTAAAAAAGAAATGAGAGGTGGTGGTTCAGATGGTTCTTTTAATACAGAAGCATATTTAACAAATCCTGAACTGGTTCAAATGGCAAAAAGTAAGCCCAAAAAAACCAATTTAAAAGATATAAACGGTAAACCTCGTGCAAATGTAAAAATGGAAGATGGTATTTTAAATATGGGCTATCGTTTACCTACAGAAGCTGAGTGGGAATATGCTGCTTATGGATTGTTGGACCAAAATCCAAATATTCGTAAAAAAGAAAAATCTAGTGGAGAAGAAAATCGCTTGAACCAACAAGTATATTCATGGTCCAAAAACCCAAATGGACTTCGTGATAACCGCAGAGGAACTTTTCAAGGTAAATTCCTTGCCAACTTTAAAAGAGGTAATGGCGATAATATGGGTATAGCAGGAGGTTTAAATGACCGAGCTGCTATTACTGGTCCTGTAAAATCATATTATCCTAATTCTTTTGGTTTGTATAATATGAGTGGCAACGTAAGTGAGTGGGTGGGTGATGTTTACAGAGCTCAAACGAGTGTGGATGGTCAAGATTTTAATACTTTCCGTGGAAATAAGTTTCAAAAACTTTTTAAAAATGCATCTGGAGAATATGAAAGAGATAGCATGGGACGTTTAAAAAAGCAAGATATATCTGATGATGAGGTTAAAAATAGGGCGAATTATCAAAAAAATAATGTTATCAATTATTTAGATGGTGACTCTTCTAGTGGTGTTTTTTATGGCTATGGTATTACTTCATTAATAAATGATGAAACTAGGGTTATAAAAGGTGGTAGCTGGAATGATAGAGCTTACTGGCTTTCTCCTGGAACTCGCCGCTACTTGCAAGAAACACAAGCTGCAAGCACAGTAGGATTCAGGTGTGCGCAAACCTACCTTGGTCCGCCAGAAGGACCAGGCTTTAAAGATGGAAACAATTTCCCAACAAGGAAACAAAGAGCAAAAAGATAAATTAAAATAATTTTAAAAACCCTTCAAAAAACTGAAGGGTTTTTTTACGCCTTCTAATTTAACCCCCCTATTTTTGTATCATGAATATTCCAGCGCTTTACAAATTATTTTTACAATACCCATCTGTAGAAACTGATACTAGAAAGATAAAAAAGAACGATATCTTTTTTGCACTAAAAGGTCCCAACTTTAACGGTAACCTGTATGTGGTAGCAGCTTTTGCCGCTGGTGCCTCATATTGTATTTGCGATGAAAAATCTGTTATAATCGATGATAAGATTATTTATGTCGATGATGTTTTAGAAACCTTGCAAGCATTGGCAAAACACCACCGTGAGCAATTTGATATACCGTTTATAGCTATTACTGGTAGCAACGGTAAAACAACCACAAAAGAATTGGTGCATGCTGTACTTTCTAAGAAATTTAAATGTTACACTACCAAAGGGAATTTAAACAACCATATCGGCATCCCTCTTACCATTCTTTCTGTAAAAGAAGATGCTGAAATAGCTGTGATAGAAATGGGAGCAAATCACCAAAAGGAAATAGAGGGCTATTGCAGATACACCCTACCTACACATGGGCTTATAGTGAATTGTGGAAAAGCTCATTTGGAGGGTTTTGGTGGAGAAGAGGGTGTAAAAAAAGGCAAAGGAGAATTGTATGAATATATTGAAAAAACAAAAGGCATTATTTTCATAAACACTGATTATGACTATTTGGTAGAAATGAGTGCGCCTTTAAAACACAAAATATCGTATGGTACTGTAAATGCTTCTTATACAGGTATAGTAAAAAATGACACTTATTTTTTAGAAGTAGCTTTTACAGGTGGCACTGCTATTTCTAGCATTAAAACGCATTTGGCAGGTAATTATAATTTACCCAATATTTTAAGTGCTGTTTGTATTGGTAAAACATTTGGCGTAGCAGACGAAGCTATTAAAGATGCCATCGAAAATTACATACCATCAAACAGCCGTTCGCAAATCATAAAAAATGGAACCAATACAATTTTAATGGATGCATATAACGCAAATCCCAGTAGTATGAAAGCAGCTATACAGAATTTTGCAGCAATGGAAGGGGATAAAAAGATAGTTATTTTAGGAGGAATGATGGAACTAGGCGATGAAAGTATTGCTGAGCACAAAGGGGTCGTTGATTTGTTGCTAAAATATAATTGGGAGAAAATTGTATTAACAGGAAAAGATTATAAAAATTTACCATCGCATATTATACACTTTGACGGCTCTGACGAAACCGCAGCTTGGTTTAAAGCAGAAAAAATTACAAATGCTTTCATTCTTATTAAAGGTTCGAGGGGAATGGCAATGGAAAAAATAATTTTATAAAGACACGTTGCATTATTTTCCTGAACTCAAATAAGTGAGTATAATTTGTACCCTCCTATTTTGTGCTCTCCCTAGTTTTGTATTGTTGTCAGCAATGGGATATTCTGCTGCTTTTCCCGTTGCTACAATATTTTCTTTTATGGTGGGTAACACCCTTATAAAATAATCTAAAACCGCTTCTGCCCTTTGTGCTGACAATGCTATATTCCTTTCGGTTGTTCCTGTATTATCAGTGTGGCCTTCGATTTCAATCTTAGCTATTTTTTTGTCGTTAAATTTTAATATAAGTTTATCTACTAATTTTTTGAAACTTGGTTTTAAAATAGCTTTATCTGTTTCAAAAAAAACGGCAGGAACTATTATGGTATCTGTAATAAAAGTAGGATCTACTTCTACCAATGCCCGTTCCGTGTGCCTTAAATTTTGTGCATAGAGTTTTTCTACATTCTCTTTATATTGTGCACAATATTTTTCTGGCACCAATGGGCTGAATGCAATATCATCTATAAAATAAAATACATCTCCCGCTTTATTCATACGCTGCATAGAAGAAAAATCATATCCTTTTTTGCTGAGGTTACCCACCAAACAAAACTTTTCTGTTCCGTTTGCTGTATAAATCGTTTCTACATAATTCCAGCCTTTTAATTCATTCACAATATCGTCAGAAGAAATATGAATAGATGGATTTATAGAATCCGCTTTAAAATAATCAGAAGTAAACTCTTTCTGGCTCATAAAAAAATCCAATCCATGAAAAATTTTTTCATTTGTATTGATATAAAAAGACAGCTTATATTTTTTCCCTTTTGTTAATGGGCAACAAAACATGGTGTATACAAAGGCACGTTTGGTTATTTTCGTAAAAACATTTTCTACCGGCAATATCAATAAATCTCTCCCACTAAAAGGCTTGGGAATATCTACATTATTAATGAGTGGGGTAACGGCTGGCTTAATATAAAACCAAGCTTCCGATGCGCAATCTTGCTGGTATTCTGTACAATTATTAAGTGCCTCAAAATCACTGTTTGCAAAATAATTTTGTGCATTTGTTTGTATCGATAAAGCGCATACTATTGCAGCCAAACCATACGCTTTGATGATAGATGAATAAAGTGATATGTTTGAACGGAGCGTCGCCAATGAAGATGAGTAATGTGATGAAGTTTGTAACCAAATTAAAATTACGAACTGTAATGTTATTGAAAACTTAATTAATTATTACTTGTTAATCTTACGTTGCTTTTACTTCGGCACATAAATCTTGCAACACCTTTTTAGCATCTCCAAAAAGCATGGATGTTTTAGGTTGAAAAAAAAGCGCATTTTCTATGCCGGCATAACCTGGTTTCATACTTCGCTTATTTACTATTACATTTTTTGCCAACTCCACTTCCAAAATGGGCATTCCATATATAGGGGAAGCGGGATCATTTTTTGCTGCAGGATTTACTACATCGTTTGCACCTAAAATTAGTACAACATCCGTATTTTTAAAATTATTATTGGCATCTTCCATTTCTTCTAATTTTTCATATGCTACATCAGCTTCTGCAAGCAAAACATTCATGTGCCCAGGCATACGACCAGCAACAGGATGTATGGCATAAGTAACTTCTACGCCTTTGTCTGTAAGAATTTTCTCTAGCTCATGGCAGGTATGTTGCGCTTGTGCTACCGCAAGGCCATAGCCAGGCACTATTATCACTTTTTTTGCATAACTCATAAGCATGGCTGCATCGCTAAGGGATACTTCTTTGTGATGCCCTCCTTGCTCGTTGGAAGCGCTTGCTGCATTGCTGCCTCCCCAATTCCCAATAATAACGTTTAGTAAACTTCTGTTCATTGCTTTACACATAAGCACGGTGAGTAAAGTGCCCGCTGCACCTACCAGTATGCCTCCTGTAAGCATGGCTTTGTTGTTATACAAAAAGCCCCCACATGCCGCCGCTACACCAGTAAGGGAATTGAGCAAAGAAATAACTACGGGCATATCTGCGCCTCCAATGGGCAATACAAAAAATACACCGTACAAAATAGCTAAAGCAAATGTTGCATAAAAAAAAGTAGCCGCATTTTCTGGTGCTGCATTGTATGTAATAACCGCACCGCATAAAATGATAACAAATAAAAGGAGGTTAAAAATATGTTGTCCTTTAAAGCTTACATCTTTTTGTTTTCCGCTCAGTTTTAAATAAGCAATGATGCTGCCTGCAAAAGAGATACTTCCTATAACAAGTCCTAAAACGATGGCTATATAATGCCCTAATGCTATTGTAGTGCCGCTTATCTTATTAAACTCTATTAATGAAATAAGCATAGCACATGCCCCGCCCATACCATTGAAAAGGCTTACCATTTCTGGCATTGCCGTCATTTTTACTTTACGAGAACTTACCGCACCAAGTACGCCCCCTACCAGCAAAGCGGCAAACATCCAACCTAAATTTCCAAGTTTGGTGCCTTCGTGCGTTTGGTATAAAAATATGGTTCCAAAAATGGAAAGCCCCATACCGAAAGCGGCAATCAGGTTTCCTCTCCGTGCTGTTTCGGGATGTGATAACATTTTTAGACCAACGATAAATGTTACGGATGCAATAAGATAAATAATTGTGAGTATGGAAGAATTCATAAAGTAATTTTATTTTTGCTGCTGTTTTTATTTTCAATCTTGCTATGCCTTTTTCTTCTTAAACATTTCGAGCATACGATCTGTAACTACAAAGCCACCTACCACATTTAAAGTGCCTAATACAACAGCCAAAAATCCTAGTATTAAGGCTGTATAATTATCAGGAGCTGCTTCGCCCATAACAATTAATGCTCCAATGATAACTACCCCGTGTATGGCATTGGCCCCGCTCATAAGTGGTGTGTGCAATACACTTGGTACACGGCCTATTACTTCTATACCAAGAAATATCATGAGTATAACCATGTAGATTATTTGTTGGTTATCGTTGAGAAATACAAATATTTGATCCATACAATTTTTTATTTATTTTTTACTAAATGTGCATTAGGCCTTATTAAATTTACAATATTCCTTTTCCTTTCTAAATCAATGTTATCTGGATAACAATGTAATTTTGCTTCGTCGAATTGACTATGGTAAATATATTTATATCTATTACTTAATTTGATTTGGATAGCATAACTATCCCCATCTGTTGCTGTACATAATTTATTTTGCACGCTTAAACTGTCGTTAATTAGTGTAAGTGACCTATGATTGATTCTACTTTTCTCTGGCAACTCAAATATTCCGTTTCGCACCATTTCGAAAAAAACTGAATCTGGTTTTATACTATTTAATGGGAAATAATATTCCGCATGATTCTGTTCTTCCCAACCATTATACACTTTTGATTTTCGACTGATGTGAAAAGCCGTGTCAAAAAAAAGTGTTGTACACGATTTAAGTCCGCTACAACATTTGCTTTCATAAAGTCGTATTTCAATATTGTATTTACTCTTCATAATTGGAGCAATATCTAATAAACTGTCATCTGCTTTTCTATAAATGTTATATTCTGAAATAAATTTATCTCTAGTAATTGAAATTACGTTTCCTACATATATTCCGTTTTTATGCTCATTTTGAGCATAGGAGGTTTGATAAAAACAAACTAATAAAAATAAAATATTGACTATTTTCATTAATAATAAATATGTAAACTGATTTTATCTAAAAACATGTTAACACCCTTTCATTGGTAACCACACCTCCATGCGCCACACAAGTGCCTTTTACCAAATCATCTTCAAAATTCAGACTAAGTTCCCCTTCTTTATTGATGATAAGTTGTAAGAAATTGAAAATATTTTTGCCATACAATTTACTGGCATCGCTTGGCATTAAAGCTGGTAAATTTGAGTTTCCAATAATAGAAACACCATTTGCAATTACGGTTTCATTGCTTTTTGTAAATGCCGTATTACCACCTGTAGAGGCTGCTAAATCAATAATCACAGATCCATTCTTCATACTTTCAATCATTTCTTCTGTAATTAATACAGGCGCTTTTTTACCTGGTATGGCTGCAGTTGTAATAATGATATCAGATTTGGCAACACTTTCGGCAATTCTTGCTTTTTGGCGCTCCATGAATTCGGCAGTTTGTTCTACAGCGTACCCTCCAGCTTTGGCTGCATCTGCTGCTCCTTCTACTTCTACAAACTTTGCACCAAGGCTCATTACTTCTTCTTTTACTTGAGGTCTTGTATCAAATACTTCTACGATTGCACCCAGCCTTTTTGCTGTGGCTATTGCTTGTAAGCCAGCTACACCTGCTCCAAGTATAAGCATTTTTGCTGGTGGAATACTGCCTGCAGCAGTCATAAACATGGGGAAATATTTTGGATAAAAATTAGCAGCCATTAACACTGCTTTATACCCCGCTATGTTTGCTTGGCTACTCAATACATCCATACTCTGTGCACGTGTTGTGCGGGGAAGCATATCAATGCTAAATATGGTAAAACCTTTTTCAGCCAATTGCCTTATTTGGGGCGCATTGTACAATGGTTGATAAAATCCGAGCAGGAGCTTTCCTTTGCACAATGCAATATCTTCTTCGCTTAAGGCATTGATAGAAAGAATTAGATCTGCATTTTGCAAAATATTATTTCTAGTGTGTATACTTGCTCCAGCAATTTCAAATTGCTCATCTGGTGCAAATGATTTAACACCAGCATGATGCTCTACAATAATATTTACTTGCAATTTTGTAAAGGCAGCAATATGTTCTGGTAACAACGAAACCCTTGTTTCACTTTCTGGTTCTTTTAAAACTCCAATTGTCATAAGAAAATTTAATGTTCGTAAGATAGTAAAAATTAAAACTTGATGGTAAAATGTTGTTTAACTTTAAAATCTTTTTTAAAAAAAACTATTCCGATAAAAAAGAGGTCGATGCTTAGCGTAACTGCTTCATGTTGTTTAATGATGGCCCAAGACTCTTCCATTTCTTTACTCCAATGAATATCGTCAAAAACTACGATGCTTTCACTATTTAAGTTTGATAATATTTGTTCGAAATAGGCAAGTGTAGGTACTTTTCGATGATTACCATCTAAAAAAGCCAAATCAATTGTTTTTGTTGAGGCTAAAAAAATGGGTAGTGTTTTTTCAAAATCTCCGTTGATAATTACTACATTTTTCAGATTAAGCACATTAAAATTGTGCTGTGCTACCTCGGCAATACGATTGGAACCTTCCATTGTAGATACAAAAGGCCTGTTTTCTGCAGATGCTAAGTATGCTGTTGTTATTCCAAGTGAAGTGCCCAGTTCCAGTACATTTTTTTTATTGTAATACTGAACGATTCTAAAAAGCAATTGGCTGTATTTTTTTGGCTTTAAGGAAGAAGCTGCAATGTCTTTTATTACCCTTTTCTTCGTTTTTATAACAGTAGACCCCGCACCAAAATCTTCTACATCTATTCCCTTTTCATCTGCCAACAAAAGGGCTCTTTGCTTTTCAATGGTTGAATAAATGCTGTACTTCTTTTTATCATTCAATACAAACTTTATAAATTCGAATACAAAGGGAGAGTGTATACCATGGCCTTTTCCATTGGCCGCACTAAAGTGATATTTAATGTATTTTAATGCTAATTGAAAGGAGGTATACAATTGTTAAGGAATTGGAATTTATAAATTGGAGTTGGGTATTTTTCTTTCCCATGTTTGAAAGCTCATATCGAAAATATTCTTTTCATCGGCTACAACATTTTTCTCAAAAACCAATTTCCAAATTGATGAATCAATTGATGGAAAAAAGGTATCCCCATCAATATTTGTGTGTACCCGAGTCATGTAAATTTTATCTGCAATAAGAATAGATTGTTTGTAAATTTCTCCCCCACCAGTAATAAATATTTCCTTTGCGTTGGTTGTTTTGGCTAGTTTTATGGCATTCTCAATAGTATTAGTGGCTACAACGCCCTCGGCTCTCCAATCTTTGTTGGAAGTTATAATAACATTCTTTCTACCAGGCAAAGCTTTACCAATGGCTTCAAAGGTTTTTCGCCCCATAATTATAGGCATACCCCATGTGGTGTTTTTAAAAAACTTAAAATCTTCGGGCAAGTGCCAAAGCATGGCATTTGCTTTTCCTATTGCATTGTTTGTGGATGCCGCTACTATTAATGAAATAGTACATTCATCTAAGTCTCCCTCAATGTAATTTTTAATCTCTAATTCTTTAAAATCTGAATTGGTATCCAATATTATTTTATTTAGTATTCGTAAAACTTTTGGTTAAAGGTACGCTTCAAACTGTACTCATAAAAAACTACACCGCCACAGGCGCTTTTATGGCTTCATGGCATGTATAATTTTCTAATTGAAAATCTTCGTACACAAAATCAAAAATATCTTTTGGGGTTGAATTGATTTTCATTTGAGGAAGTGCAAATGGCGTTCTACTTAATTGTAACTTGGCTTGTTCTATATGATTGCTGTATAAATGTACATCTCCACAAGTATGTACAAAATCGCCCAGTTCCATATCGCAGACTTTTGCTATCATCATAGTAAGTAATGCATAGGAAGCAATATTGAAAGGTACGCCCAGAAAAACATCTGCACTTCGCTGATACAATTGGCAACTCAATTTCCTTTTTCCATTGGCACCTGCAGCGCTTGTGTAAAATTGAAACAAGCAATGGCAAGGCATCAATTTCATTTTTGGCAAATCTGCTACATTCCAGGCACTAACAATCATTCGCCTACTATCGGGATTATTTTTAAGTTGATGGATAACATCTTTTATTTGATCAAATTCTATTCCGTTTGCTCCTTCCCAACTTCTCCATTGTTTTCCATATACTGGGCCTAGATTACCATTTTCATCGGCCCATTCATCCCAAATTTTTACATTGTTTTCTTTAAGGTATTGTATGTTTGTATTTCCTTGCAAAAACCAAAGTAATTCATGAATAATACTTTTTAAATGTACTTTTTTGGTAGTTACCAAAGGGAATCCTTCCGCTAGATTGAAGCGCATTTGATAACCAAAAATGCTTCTGGTACCGGTGCCCGTTCTGTCAGCTTTGTCCACGCCATTTTCTAAAATATTTGAAAGTAGATGAAGGTATTGTTGCATGGGTGCAAATTAATCAATTTGGCTTTTTATTTATCAATATAATCGGAATTAGGAAAAGAAAAAGAAGAAAAAGATATACATTAAATAATATTACAATACTTTACTTAGTCAAAAATATTTGCTAATATCCACAAATAGTTGGTAACAATAAAATAATATAGAGGAGTTTGTATTATTTTTGTACTAACCACAATATAAGCGTGCATGCAATTTGCAAAAGGAAAACTACTTGCCATAGGCGGTGCTGAAGACAAAGGAACAGATTTAGAGACTGGTCAAATACACCGCAATAATCTCAACTTTTTTGAACTAGCGATTTTGCGAAGGATTGTAGAAGAAATTGGTGGGCACGATAAGCATATTGAAGTAGTTACTACAGCAAGTATGATTCCAATAGAAGTTGGTGATAATTACCAAAATGCTTTTGGAAAAATTGGTTGTAAAGATGTTGGTGTAATGCACATAAGAAATCGTTCTGATGCGGGTAATCAAGATTATCTTAAACGGTTACGGAATTGCGATGCAATAATGTTCAGTGGAGGCAATCAATTACGTCTCACGAGTACTTTTGGCGGTACAACTTTTTTACAAATCGTTTTAGAAAGATATCACAAAGAAGCGCAATTTTTAGTAGCTGGTACCTCTGCTGGTGCAATGGCAATGAGTAACACCATGATTTACGAGGGGAATGCAACGAAAGCACATTTAAAGGGTGAAGTAAAAATAACTACCGGACTAGGGTTTATGGATGATGTGATATTTGATTCTCATTTTGAAAAACGTGGACGTTTTGGAAGATTGGCTCAGGCTGTTGCCAGCAATCCTTCTTGCATAGGCATTGGTTTAGGCGAAGATACTGGTGTACTCATTACAAATGGAAACGACATGGAGGCCATTGGGAGCGGGCTCGTAGTCATTTTGGATGGGCACGATATAAAACATAGTAATATCGCTGATATTCCGGATGGCTGTCCGATAAGTATTGAAAACATGAAAGTGCATTTTCTTGAAAAAGGAAACGGATATAAGGCTTTAGAACAAATTTTTATACAAGAAGTTTTTGAAGGTGCTGTTACAAATAAACAGGTGGAGATAGAATAATAATTAAAGTATTGTATAAAAAAAGCCTCTTTGAAACAGAGGCTTTTTTTATATATTAATTTAATCAAAAGATCCTTCATTTAAAAACACTTTTGTCATTTCAAAAAAATGGCTTTGCAAAACATGCAAAGGAATTGGTTCAATAATATGCCTTTGTTCGTCTCTATACCAAATTTCCATCCTAGAAAAGTCTCCTTCCTTAGAAATTAAAAGCCTAAAAGCCCCTTTCAAATACTTTATCGTTCCATCTTCATTTATGTGTTTGTGAAACTTTAAATTAATAAGTTCTTCTTCGTTTACAGAAATGGGGGTAAGGCTATTTATAGGAAACCAAAAGCTCTGATCGCCTGTGTTTACGCAGGCTTGCTTCTCTATGCTGTCTGTATCTTCAATTTCGCCTCGCTTTTTGTACCCATCAAAATCGGCAATTACATGACCACCCTTTTTTAGTTCATTAAATTTTATCATATAGCATTTATTTTATTGAACAAATTAATAAAAATTTAGAACATTACAACTTATATAAAAAAATATTCTACTTTTCTTTTTACTTTTTAATAAAAAATGGTAAAAAAAATACCTTCGAATGTTTCGAAGGTATTTTTATAGTATAACAAAGTAATATTATTCTTGATCCATAACAAGAAAAGTTATTGGCTGCCTACGATAAGCTTTTACAATGTTACCATTTTGCTCTGCAGGTTTCCATTTTGGACCCTTTTTAATAACTTTAAGAGCCTCTTGTTCCATTCCATATCCATGACTTGTTTCTGCCACAACATCACTAATTGTACCATCTTTTGCAACTACAAAACGAACGATAACGGTGTAAGAACCAACTGGTGCACTGTTGTCAGATGGGGTGTTACCATTCAAGTTATTTTTCAAATACTTTGCCCATGCAGCTTGCCCACCTGGGTATTCAGCCTCTATCTCCACCTTTTGAAAAATTTGATCTTCCTCTACAGCTTTTGTAGGTACTGCCGCTACTTGAGATTCCTTTACTTCTACCGGAGCTTGCACTACTTGCTTTACATTGTCTGTTACAACCGTCTGTGTACTAATAGCTGCGTCTTCCTCTATTTCCTGTATCACTTCATCCTTTTTCACTTCTTCATCCTTTTTAATTACAGGAGGCGTAAACTGTATTTGCTTAATTTCGGGTGGCGGAGGTGGTACAACAGGCGGTGGAATAACGGGTGGTGGTGGTTCATCTTTTTTCACTTCAGCCAAAGAGGCATCAACTACTTCAAAAGTTTCTTTCTTCCCTTTTCCCACTATATTAGATATGACAAGACCCCCTACTAATAAAAGCAATACGATACCAGTTGCTATAAGAGCCTTAATCATTCGGCCATTGTAGGTTTTTCTAAGTTGATAAGCCCCATAAGCCTTGTTCTTACCTTCAAAGATAATATCGAGTATATCAGCGTTTAAAATTTTATTTGCTTCCATTGAGCTTTATTTTACTTAAATGAGAATTTATTTAACGATACACTTATTTAACAATGAGATTCAATAAAAGAAAAATTCCATATTTATTTTATCCCATTATTAATTTCTGTCGCACTAATTAATTTTTGTTCTGTTTCCGAAATTTTATCTTCTGCATAATGCCCAGCTTTTACTCCACAAATTGTCATTTCATCAATGATATTCATAGAATTACCGAAGGTTGATTCTTTATCCGCCTTTATAACATACATCAAATCGCCCTCAGGTGTAGCTTTTCTTTTGTCGGATATCAGTTTACGGACATCTTTAAAGTTAGTACTTTTAAATTGTTCAGATAATCTAGCTTCGTCCAATTTACCGAAGTAATAATATACCTGATTGGATTTACCCAACAGGATGGTCATAGCACCTGATTCTTTCACTTCTTTTTCGTTTTCAGGATCCTTATTATCCTTAGGTTCATTCATACTCATTGCCGTAGATTGGCTCATAGTTGTAGTGAACACAAAGAAAGTAATAAGCAAAAATCCTAAATCTACCATGGGGGTAAGATCTACCCTAGTTGATTTTTTTACTGCTTTTTTTACGCCGGGTCCTTTTTTATGACCGCCACCCGACGAAGTATCCATTTCTGCCATCTCAAATATTTTTTAAGATAATAAAATTATTTTTTTGAACCTGAACGCTGAGAAATATATAATTCTGAGCCAGCTGGTGCAGGTGTTCCATTGGTTACAATTTGAAATTTATAAATTTCATTTTTCTTGAAAGCTTCTTTTATGCTCTTAAATTTTGGGTATAACGCATCATTATCTCCCTTTACGAGCAATATTTTTTCCAAATCTTTTTGATCAACCTGTGCTACGGCAAAAACATTTGCGACACTTCGTAACCAATCTATCATCTCATTATTGGTACTATCTGTTGGTATGCCAGGCATAGTTGAAGGGCTTAATTCACCAGTTTTAGCAAGCAATCCTTTAATCTGATTTAGTGGCACGCCAATGAATTGTTGTTTTCCCCATTTCTGTAGCTCAGCTGGCGATAAACCCAGTGCTTTGGTTTCGTTAATATTAGCAAGCACTTCGGTTTTCTTTGCGTCTTCTCCTAGCATTAAAAAAGTACGGCCATCTTTGGTTAGTGTAATTAATATAGCTTTATCTGATGCTACCTTAGTAGATACAGAATTGGGCGTTTTTACTGATAAAACTTCCGGCGGCTTTTGTTTTGTTGCTAAAATGAAAAATGACAACAAAAGAAAAGCCACATCGCACATCGCTGTCATATCTACAGCGGTACTTTTTCTTGGTATTTTTACTTTTGGCATTTATTATTATTTTAAATGGTTTTACTAAAGATGCATTACATGCAATTTTCCATACGATTATTTGTATAGAGATGCAAAAGACTGAGTCAAAGTAAAGCCAGATTCATCAATACCATAAGTAATACCATCTATCTTAGTAGTAAAAATATTGTAAAAAATAATAGCGATTGCAGAGGTACCAATACCCAAAGCTGTGTTATACAATGCCTCAGATATACCCTGCGATAGAGCAGAAGCTGCTGCACCACCACCACTGTCTTCGCCTAGTGCTGAGAAAGAGCGTATCATACCCATTACCGTACCTAGCAAACCCAATAGTGTTGCTACAGATGCAATAGTAGATAGGAATACCAAGTTTTTTTCCAACATAGGTAATTCAAGCGAAGTAGCTTCTTCTACTTCTTTTTGAATAGCCATTACTTTTTGATCAGTAGACAATTCTGTGTTACTAACCATTTCTTTATAACGATGCAGGCCCGCTTTCATAACGTTACCTACACTCCCTTTTTGCTTATCGCATTCTGCCAAAGCAGCATCAACATTTTTATTAGCAAGATGGTATTGTACCTTGCGTATAAAGTCTGCATTACTTGCGCTACCACCTGCTTTTGCAATTGTAAGAAAACGCTCTATTACAAAAGTGAAAACAGTAAGCATACAGCCTATAAGAATTGGCACAATGATACCTCCTTGGTACATTTTATATATACCAACGCCACCTTCTCTATCGGGCCAAAACCCTCCATTATTTTGTCCTCCTGTAAAATGAGAACCGCTTCCTAGAAAGAAACGCCATATTACATATCCAAGAATAACACATAAAAGAGGGGCAAGCCAAGAAATAGAATTTCCAGATTTTTTTGCTTGTACGGATGTTACCGGTTTTACTGTTGCAGTTGGTCTAACGTCTGCCATAAAATTCAAGTTTTAGAAAGTGAGGTTAAAAAAATAATTGTGTTGTTAAAAATAAATAATGTTTTCGTATTCCCCATTTATAGTTTTAGAATGGGACACACAAGATAATAAAATATTTCAAAGTATTTCGAAGTGCTAAAAATATTTATTTTTATTAGAAATAAAAATAAATATTTTTAAATTTAATAATCAGCTGCATTAACAGCGAAAAAAAGCTTTGAATTTTTCGTTTAAATCTCGGTTATTTTAGAAAAAGCCATACATATATAAAAAATACATAGCATATCCGATATTTCATTTTTCTTAAACTGATATTTCACACATAATAAGGATTCGCCTTTACTGAAAAGCCTACATTTTTATAATCTTTTGAAAAGTCAATTAGTACATCTTGCTCCTCAAATACGACTTATTTATTTTAATTTTCTTTGGACAAGTTCTGTGAAATATAATATAAGATAGCCCCAACTGTAAGCGTAAATTTATTGTAAGTAGCTGCTAATATTTGTTTAGAAACATCTAAACATCTGAACAAAAAAACAAAACCCCTGCAGAATTCTCTCCTCTATTTTATCAACCTTTTTAGTATTACTTTTTGCATATTAGCATTTAGCTATGAAATCAAAAAAAAATGTAAAAAGCAAATAAAACTTACAGTCTTAGACATTATTTTACAATCAATTGTAGGCTTCCAATTATTAAATCTCTGTGTTTTAGAAAAGTCTTTGCTATCGTAGGTAATAGGATGGTATAAATTTCTAAAGATGTTTTACAACAATTTCAAGCTATTAATACAGGTAAAAGCACCTATTTTCTGTTCTTTCTATACAAAAAATATTAGAGCTGTTAGAGGAATTACTTGAAAATACAACGAACGGGATTTTGCAAAACAGCAGTGCCCGTTATTCACTTTTTTTTGAAGAAAAATGGGGCAAATCATTACATTAATAAACGAAAATGCGCTCAGTATATTTCTTTTTTTGATTTAGATAAATATTAAGCCCCAAATATTAAATAAAATTTTGCTGCCATTAACAATATTTATTTACAAAATATATCATTTATTTGAATATTATGACATTTGTTTCTATATTTGCACTCCTTTTCTAAGGAAGAGTTTAACCATATTTATTCACAACCTAAAAATTTCTATTTTATGGCTGTAAAGATTAGATTACAAAGACATGGGTCTAAAAAAAGACCATTTTACTTCATCGTTATTGCGGATGCCCGGAGCCCACGTGATGGAAAATTTATTCAAAAACTAGGTTCTTACAATCCTTTAACGGTTCCTGCCACTATACAGATAGACCGTCAAAAAGCGTTGGATTGGTTGCAGAAAGGTGCTCAACCCACTGATACTGTGCGCCGTATTCTTTCGTTTAAAGGTGTTTTGTACCTTAAGCATTTACTTCGTGGAGTAGACCTCGGCTTATTTGATGAAGCAGTTGCTATGGAG
This sequence comes from Ferruginibacter sp., assembly GCA_031380515.1. Lineage (GTDB taxonomy): Bacteria > Bacteroidota > Bacteroidia > Chitinophagales > Chitinophagaceae > Ferruginibacter. The sequence continues at coordinate 39,354 of JANNGD010000044.1, forward strand.
AAATTTACACAGTGGAGTACTGAGCATGATACCAATGTTGCTAGACGCCAAGGTGTTGATAAAAAAGCACGCATTGACAAACGCAATGTACCAGTAGTAAAGAAAGTAGAAGCAGTTGCAGTTCCCGTAGCGGAAGCTCCAATTGAAGAAGCTCCTGTAGCCGAAACGCCTACAACTGATGAAGCAACAGCAGAGTAATTTCTGCAGTTGTTAAAACGACAACTAATTGAGTCCTGCATTTTTGCGGGACTTTTTTTATACCTCCATAAGAATCTTTTCTGCAATGCAGAGAAAGAGAAATAAAAATGTAATTAAATCTTGTTTGCAGAAATGGCTTTTAAATAATAAAATCCTGCTAACCTCAAAACAATAAAATAAATTTGCAATATGCAATATTTTAAAATTGGAAAATTGGCTGCAAGTCATGGGCTTACTGGCGAATTAATTTTGCAACACAGCCTTGGTAAAAAAACGGCTCTTAAAGGATTAGAAGCGCTGTTTATAGAACAATCAAAGGATAATTTTTTACCCTATTTTATAGCTGCTACTTCTGTAAAGAGCGATACAGAGTTGTACATTACCTTAGAAGGAATAGATAGCAAAGAAATAGCCAGAAAATTAACCCCAAAAAATGTGTGGCTACAAGAAGAAGATTTTAAAAGATTTGTTGCAAAAGCTGCCCCCATTGCATTACTTGGCTATGAACTATTTAATGTAGAACAAAGTCTTGGTAATATTATAGAAGTACTAGAGCAACCCCACCAAATTTTAGTAACAATCCTTTATAATGGCAACGAAGCACTCGTTCCCATTCATGAAAATAATTTAATAAAAATGGATGTTAAAAAGAAAAAAGTATATGTAGAAGTGCCAGATGGGTTGTTGGAGATTTATGGATAATGTAGTTACGGGTTAAATAGTTACGGGTTATTAGTCCTATGATATTTAGAGACTATCCTATAACTGATTAACTTTTGAATTGAACAAACCCGCAACCCATAACCCGACAACCAGCAACAAATTAAAAAGTAATAAATTTATAAAAGTGCCTCCCCAGCAACGCATCATAGCACATTTTGATTTGGATTCGTTTTTTGTTTCGGTAGAAATTTTAAATGATCCATCTTTAAAAGGCAAACCTGTAATTGTGGGTGGAAAAGATCGTGGTGTGGTAGCCGCTTGCAGTTACGAAGCTAGAAAATTTGGAATACACTCTGCCATGCCATCATCAAAAGCTAGGCAGCTTTGTCCGCAAGCTATTTTTGTAAGTGGTATTAGAGGCGAATACAGCAGATACTCCCGATGGGTTACACAAATAATTGCTGAAAGAGCTCCCCTTTTTGAAAAAGCTTCTATTGATGAATTTTACATTGACCTTACTGGCATGGAGAAGTTTTTCAATCCCTTGCAATGGACAATTGACTTACGCAAATTAATTATGCAAGAAACGGGGCTTCCCATTTCATTTGGGTTGTCCTCTAACAAAATGATGGCAAAGATTGCTACCAACCAAGCAAAGCCAAATGGCTACTTACAAATACCCTTTGGTAAGGAAAAAGAATTTCTTGCGCCATTGGCTGTGGGAGAGATTCCAGGTGTGGGCAAACATGCCCAAGAGGTACTTGCATACATAGGGATAAAAACCATCAAACAACTAAGTGATGCATCTATAGAGATTTTAGAAGAAAGATTGGGTAAATGGGGTGAGGAGCTTAAACAAAAAGCTGACGGTTTGCATTTTGGAGAAGTGGTAAACTACCATGAATCAAAGTCTATTTCCTCTGAAAATACTTTTGATGAACCCATAAGCAATATGCAGTTTATTAATGCAGAATTAGTAAGGTTTACAGAAAAAATTTGTTTTGAATTAAGACAAGAAGAAAAGGTAGCTGGATGTGTGGCAGTAAAAATACGTTACCCGAATTTTGACACTTTTTCTAAACAAACAACCATTGATTATACCAGTGCGGATGATGATATTATTCCAGTAGTAAAAGCATTGTTTAAAAAATTACATAAAAAAGGAGAACCTATTCGCTTACTAGGCGTTCGCTTGAGTGAGTTTACCGAAAATGCAGTACAAACCAATTTATTTTCGGATACAGAAAAGAAAAATGAATTGTATAAAAGCATAGATGATGTGAAAAAAAGATTTGGTAAAGGACTTTTAAAAAGAGCCTCATCAACCAAGGGGAAATCCATCTGATAAATCTGACAGGTTTTTCTTTTCCAACACTTTTAATGTAGCATCTCTTACTACTTCCATGGTTCTTTTGAGCCCACAATTTATTTCATCGCAATCGGCACATTTTTCATAAAAATGTAAACTTACACACGGAAGCATTGCAATGGGACCATCAATTATTCGTATCGCATTGGCTATAGAAGTTTTCTTAGGAGACTGGGCTAAAAAATAACCCCCTCCTTTGCCTTTCTTACTTTCTAAAATCCTGTGTTTTTTTAGCAGCAATAAGATGCTTTCCAAAAATTTTATAGGAATGTGTTTTGCCGCAGCGATATCGGCAATAAGGACTGGGCCTTCACCATATTTATTGGCTAAATATCCAAGTGCTTTTAAACCGTATTGTGTTTTCTTAGATAACATAATGATGCATCAAATGTAAATTCTTTTTGATTGAAATTGAATAAAGATTAAAATAATTATTCGTATCTCAATGCCACAATAGGATCCAATTTGCTTGCTTTCACTGCAGGAATAAGACCAGCTAATAAGCCCACGGCAGTGCACACTACAACTGCAATCCCTATCCACATCCACGGTATTACAAAGCCAGTCTTAAAAAAAATAGCTACAATGTTTCCTACCAACACACCAACAACTATTCCAGCAACAGCCCCCATTAAACTTATCATAACACTTTCAAAAAGGAATTGTGCTTTAATATCTTTTCGAGTAGCACCCAATGCCTTTGTAAGGCCTATTTCTTTTGTGCGTTCATTTACAGCTACCAACATAATGTTCATCAAACCTATGGCAGCTCCTATTAAAGTTATAAATGCTATACCAATCGTTCCTTTTTCTAAAAACCCCAGATTGGTCAATAAAGATTGTGCAATGCTATCGCTTTTATCAATAAAAAAATTCTCACTATCTGTTACTGCTAATTTTCTTACAGGCCTAAATGTGGCAGTAGCTTCACCTGCGGCCATATCCATCAGCTTTAAATCATTTACCATTACTGCTATTGCATAAGATGAACTTTGGGTTGCATATTGTCTTCTAATATTATTTACAGTAGTAATTACGATTCGACTTGTATTAAAAAATGCACTGCTACTTTTTTCTTCTAGCACCGCTATTACCCTGTAAGGAATATGATCTACATTAATGATAGCATCTACAGCCTTAGCTGTATTGATGGGAAATAATTTTTCTGCAACGCCGCTACCAATAGCACATACATTTCTTCCTGCAATAACTTCCGCAGGAGTAAAATTTCGGCCATACGCAATGTTAAAACCATTTAATTCTAAATAATTTTCATCTCCGCCCGTTATACTCACATCTGGATTTGTTTTTTTGGAACTAATATTGGCAACAATATTATTTGCACCTCGCAATGCAATACCAACTTTAGTTCCTGGAAAAGCATATCGGTTCTTAAATTCTCTTGCTTCATCATAACTTATGGGAATACCGGAATTTGATTTTTTTTCTTTTAGGCCTCTTTTTGTTTTTTTTGTATCATTTTTACCATTGCCACCAAAATTGATGTTTCTGTCTTTGTAGCGAATACCAAATGAATTTGCACCCATGGTAGAAAAACTACTCGTAAGCCCATTGCTTGCTGCTTTTATAGCCGTAATAATAAGTATGAGTGCAAATATACCCAATGCCATAATAATGATGGTGATGGCAGTACGAAGCTTATTGCCTTTTACGTTTTTCCAAGAAAGCGCTAGAGAATCTCTATTTGTCATTTAAAAAATTATATGTATAAAGGTAGCACGATGCTTTAGAATATAGAAGAAGATTTTATAAACGGCAAAGAAAGCTTATAAAATAGGCCCCATTTGGCTTTACTTATAATCAGAATCCTATTTCTTTATTCTAATATCTTTTAATGCAAAACTTTGAAAATGTATACTTATTTTTATGACATGAAATATATATATATAAAAGCGATTTTTATTGTTTGCTTGTTATTGGCAATTTTTATAAGCTATAATGGTTTTGCTCAAACAAGCTACTCTAAATTTATTGATCCTGCAAATATGGATAGAACGGTAAAACCAGGTGATGATTTTTACAAATTTGCCAGTGGAGAATGGATTAAAAATAACCCAGTACCTGCAAAAGAAACACGTTGGGGAAGTTTTAACCAATTGAGGGATTTCAATATTAATGCAGTAAAAAAAGTGTTGGAAAAGGCGGTTTCCGATAAAAATGCTTCTAACGGATCTGTTACCAAAAGGGTAGCTGATTTTTATTCAGCAGGAATGGACTCTGTGGCTATTGACAAAAGAGGTTATACTCCCATAAAACAACAATTATTAGATATAGATGCTATAAAAGACATGCAAGGTTTAGAAAAACAAATTGCACATTTAAGAGTATCTGGGTCTGGCGCAGCATTGTATGGTTTTTTTGTAGGGCAAGATAGAAAGAATATCGAGGTAATGATTCCACAATTTGGCCAAGGGGGTACAACATTACCAGATAGAGATTACTATTTAAAACAAGATGGACGTAATCCGGAAATACAGACAGCCTATAAAAACTATATTGTAACGCTATTTAAACTTACTGGGGTAGATGCAGAAATAGCAACTAAGAATGCTCAAACTATTTATCAAATAGAAAAGCAACTTGCTAGTGCACAAATGAGTAGGGTGGAAATGAGGGATGCTTATAAAACCTATAACAAATTTGAAGTAGATGATTTTAGTAAGATGACTCCTGGGCTCAACTGGAAAAATATTCTTACAGATCTTAAAGTAAAAAAAGAAGATTCCATACTGGTAAATAACCCCTCATTTTTTAAAGAAATGGCTGCTATGTTGAAATCAATTCCTTTACAAGATTGGAAAATTTATTTGCAGTGGAATATCATTAAATCTGCAGCGCCTTATTTGAGTAAATCTTTTGTAGATGCTAATTTTTCGTTCAATCAAATTCTAACAGGGCAAAAAATTCAAAAGCCATTATGGGAAAGAATGTCTACCCTTACAGACGGATCCATTGGGGAATTATTGGGACAACTTTACGTTAAAGAATATTTTAAGCCTGAAGCAAAAGCAAGGATGAAAGAACTGGTTACCAATCTTAGAAAGGCATTTGCAGTTCGTATAAAAAACCTAGATTGGATGAGCCCTGCTACCAAAGAAAAAGCATTGGCCAAACTAGCTGCCTTTAGACCAAAAATTGGTTACCCAGATAAATGGAAAGATTATAAAGGTCTTGTAATAAATAAAAATACTTTTTTTGAAAATATAAAAAATGTAGGTCAATGGAATTATAATTTTATGATAAACCAATTGGGCAAACCTGTAGATAGAGAACGTTGGGGAATGACACCGCCAACGGTGAATGCTTACTATAGTGCTACACTAAACGAAATTGTTTTTCCTGCCGGGATTTTACAAATGCCTTTCTTTGATGCCAAAGCAGATGATGCTTTAAACTATGGCGGTATTGGTGCAGTAATAGGACATGAGATGTCACATGGGTTTGATGACAACGGTAGTAAGTACGATGCTGATGGTACATTAAGAAACTGGTGGACAGAGGAAGACCGTACTAAATTTGATGCGAAAACAAAAACGCTTGTAAAACAATTTGACGATTATACGATACTAGACAGTATACATGTAAATGGCAAACTTACATTGGGAGAAAATATTGGCGATTTGGGTGGGTTAAATGTAGCATATGAAGCATTTAAAATGACTCCCCAAGCAAAGGAAACTAAATTGATAGACGGCTTTACTGCTGACCAACGTTTCTTTTTAGCTTGGGCACAAGTATGGAGGGGAAATATTTTACCTGAAGCTGCTACGCAACAAATTATTACTGATTCGCATTCACCCGGCCAGTATAGAACCATTGGTGCACCAGTAAACATGGATGCTTGGTACCAAGCTTTTGGTGTGAAGGAAGGAGATAAATTGTATAAGAAACCTGAAGATAGGATTCGAATATGGTAAATAGTTTTAGAAGAAATTAAAAAAGCTACTACATAAACGTGTAGTAGCTTTTTTTATATCTTGGTATTTTTTTAAACAAATATGCAATTACACAAACTATACCTATACAAACCGTTACTCCAATAAAAAACATACTTTTGGTTTGTATACTATTAGGTAGTTAATACCGTATCGTTTTGGTGCCTGGTTAAATATTGCATAACCTTATGCTCTAGCCAATGATGAAAAGGCAATAAAAATGCAATGATGACAATCTTTACAATCAATATTGGCAATGGCTCTCCATGGGTAACTGCATGCAACTGATGATCTATCAACAAAATAATAAACTCAAATAATAATATAAAAGATATAAAGCCAAGTGCCTTTATAAACCAAGGTTTTACTTTGAACTTGCCCAGAGCAGCTAGTAAAATAAATAATGCAAAGATAAAACCGGTAATGCCCATATACTGCAAGTTGTTTCTGCTGCGTACTTTTTCTTCATAAGCTATTTTTTCTCTTTCGGCTCTTTTATTTTCAATATCTATTTCTACAGTTAACAAATCGTTTGCCTTTTGTTGTTTATCTAGGCTATCTTTTGCTGCAAATAATAATAGTTTATTGGCTACTTCTTTTTGCTTATCGCCTCCTTTTATATAAAGTGAATCCAATTCTTTGTATAATTCTTTTTCGCCTGTTAGGCTCTGCATTTGCTTTGCTAATGGTATATTAAGTTCTAAATAGTTGGCAGCTTCTACATACTTTTTATTTTTTTCTAAAAAAATGGCATAAGAACTATTCAAATTAATTATGCTATTAATGTCATTTGGGTTTATTACTTTTTTTGCCAAATTAAGGTAATACAATGCACTATCCATCTTACCTTCAAAAGTAAAAATTATCCCTTTTATTCTATCATACTCAGATAGCATGTTGTACTTTTTATAACTATCTAAAATCTGCGGATTTTTCTTAAAAAAGTCGGATAAATTTTTTTCGTCTTCATAATACACTATTTGCAATTCTGAATTCAAAGCGAATTGTTTAAATGTTTCATTTGCACCTACTCTTTTATTTAAGATTTTTAAATATTCTTTAGCAATATCAAAGTCTTTATTTTTTGCGTAAAGTGCAATGATGTTTGCATAATTATACACTTCGTTGTTACTATCTTTTATTGCTTTTGCTTGGTCTATTGCTTTTACATAATAATCCTTCGCTTTTTCTGTTTGATTTATTTTAGCATAAAAAGATGCTATACGTTCGTATAAGCTTACTTTTAGCTTATTATCTTTTACAATTTCGGCCAAGTTTAATGCGAGCATAAATTTTTTAAAAGCGGCTAAGTTTTCATCTTTTGCAAGTAAGCTATTGGCATAACTAATTTGTACAGAAATTTTCAAAGAATCGCTATTGGAAATATCAGCATAATTTACAGACTCTTCATGCAATTTAATAGCTTCAGAAAGTTTACCCATATTTCTAAATGTGGCTGCTTTTTTTTGAAGTAACGATGCAACCTCCATATTATACTGAACATCTTTTGCTATAACAAGACCTTTATCAATAACGGTAAGTGCTAACTCCTGTCGCTCGATATTATTTGGTAATGACAGCCATTGCTCAGCCGATTTTCTGTACATGGTTGCAATTAATTTCCTGTCCCTTATTTGCTCTGCTTCAAAAATAGCTTTGTTTATATATTCGGTTTCTTTTTCTCTATTTTGCCCTCTATATAATCTTGCTATATCAAAATAGTAGTTGCATTTTGCGGCAATAGTTTTGGCTTTGGAAGCTATTTTTGAAATGCTATCTTCTGAATTTTTCAGAGCAGCAATTTGCGAAAAAGATTTGATAGAACAAAAAAGAAGTATTAAGGAAAGATATTTTTTCATTTAATAAAAATAGTAAAAATAAAAAAATGATACATTAACAAAAGACTAAGGATATAATAATCTAAAATCTTACGTTTAATATATACTAGTGGTACATCCAACCCACTACAAACTCTGGGTAAATTCCAATAGCAATAATAAGTATTACTACTATTGCTAATACTATTTTGAATGCTGGTGTAATATCATTTTCATCTACCACAATATCAGTAACTTCCTTAAAATACATAGCTTGTATAACACGAAAGTAATAATAGGCACTTATAGCTGCAAAAAGAACCGCCACAATAATTAACCAAAATCTAGTTCCTGTTTCGGCTGCGGCCATGAGCATAAAAAATTTACTTTGAAAACCTGCAGTTAAAGGAATACCTGTAAGCGATAATAAAAATATAGTAGCGCATAAAGCAAGAAATGGTTGCGCTTTACTAAGCCCATTAAAGCCATCGATGGTATAATCTTTCATTTTTATAAGCACCGCAAAAATACCAATTGTAGCAAGGCAGTAGGCTGCTGAATATAATAACAAACCTTCTTTAGCTCTTTCATTTAATGCAAATACAGCCAGCATCATAAAACCGGCTTGTGCAATACTAGAGTATGCAAGCATTCGTTTTACGCTTTGTTGAAAAACAGCCGTTATATTTCCAATAAGTAATGTAAGTACCGTTACAAAAACTATTAAGTTTTGCCACTGACCTTGTACTTTTCCAAAAGTTTGTTCGAACAACCGCACGAAAGCAAAGAAACCGGCAACTTTTACAATTGTACTCATAAAAGAAGTAAATACGGTGGGAGCGCCATCGTACACATCGGGTGTCCAAAAATGAAAAGGTGCAGCAGATACTTTAAATGACAATGCAATAAGCATAAATACTAAGCCAACTGCAATCATTGGAGGCATTGCGCCTTCGCCTATTTGAATATTGCTAATAAAGAATGAACCATTTGCATTGCCTCCATAAATAAATGCAATTCCCATTAGCAAAATGCCGGTAGAAAATGCTCCCATCAAAAAATATTTAAGCGCCGCCTCATTGCTTTTTAGATTTCGCTTATCACTACCGGTAAGTATGTACAAGGGAATACTCATTATTTCTATACCCAAAAACAACATCAATAATGTATTGTAAGTAGCTACTATACTTACACCACACAATACGAAAAATATTAAGGCAAAATATTCCCCTACATGTTCCCCCACTTTTTCTACATCTCTTGCATTGAGTAAAAAAAACAACAACGTAGCAGCAAATACCACCGCCAAAAAAGCTAGGCTAAAATTATTTACATGCAACATTTCCATTGCATTGAAATTTATAAACAATGCGCCTGTATTAAAAACATTTAGTTCCAATGCGTTTACTATAAACAACAAAACGATACCTGCAATAGCAAGGTACTTAGGTGTAGTTTTGCTTTTTACAAATACACCAGAGAACATCATGATAACTCCCCAAATTGCCGATAAAATAATTGCGTTCATATTTTAGTATTGAGTATTGAGTCCCGCAATACTGCGGGATTGAGACAAAACACTCGATTTTAATTTTATATTTTAGTTACCCTATTATTTTTGTTTACAAGCCAATATCCTTGATTGAACTTCATTGGCGACGCTCCATTCAACATTTCAGCCTTTCTGATCTTTTATCTATTATTGCAAAAAAAGGCTTCCTGAACTTATAAAATTTTCAACAACATTCAACTATATTCAACTTTTTGCTAAAGCCATCACCGCCTCCTTTGCCAAGTCTATCATTGGCTGTGGATATACACCCAAAGCAAAAATCATAATGATTATTAACCCAAGACCCACTTTTTGATTAAATGAAATATCGTGCATATTTTCTGTAACAGCATTTGTGCTGCCATAGAAAACTTTTTGTATCATATTCAATGTATACACTGCAGCAAGAATAATACTTAAGCCTGCTACTACTGCCATCCAAACATTGTGTTGGTATATACCTGCAAACATCATTAACTCTCCAATAAATGCATTGGTTAGTGGTAATGCAATATTGGCAAATGCTATAATTAAAAGCATAATAGTTAGTACAGGCGCCTTATGGGCTACCCCCCCTAACTGACTCATATTTTTTACACCCGTTTGCTTTTCTATCATTTCTATTACAATCCACAAACCAATTATGTTTATACCATGGTTAAACATCTGCACCATTATACCTTGCAAACTTATTTGGTTCATTGCAAAAATAGCGGCACACATTAATCCAATATGAGCGATGGAGGAATACGCAACCAATTTTTTCAAATTATCTTGTACCATAGCAATACAACTTGCGTAAATAATTCCTATTATGGATAGTACCATTACAGCCGTTGTAAACTTAGGTACTGCTAGTGGAAAAATTGGAATCAACCATTTGATAACGCCAAACAACCCCATTTTTACCATAATACCAGAAAGTACCATAGTAACAGCTGTTGGAGATTGATCATAGGCATCTGGCTGCCATGTATGAAAAGGGAATATGGGCATTTTTATAGCAAATGCAACAAAGAAAAGAAGGAACAACCAATTTTGTTCACTAGCATTTAAAGTTGCATTGTAAAAAGAATGTAGACTAAAAGAATGCAATGCTTGTACACCATCTTCAAATAAACGTGGACCTGTATGCAAGTACACATATATGATGCCCGTAAGCATAAGCAACGAACCTACAAATGTGTATACGAAAAATTTAAAAGTTGCTTGTATACGTTTTTCGCCACCCCATTTGCTACATAAAAAGTAAACAGGTACAAGAGCAAGCTCCCAAAAGAAATAAAATACCAATGCATCTTTGGCCACGAATACGCCCATTAAACCACATTCGGCAAGCATCATTAATCCAAAAAAAGCGCCTGCATTTTTATAAGAATTTTTATAGGTAGCAATAAAAATCAGTGGAAAAGATACCGCTGTTAAAAGTGTGAGTATTCTGCCAACCCCCTCTAGAGAAACATAAAAACTTGTACCAATATTACTAAGCCAAATATAATTTTGTGCGTTGTAGGTTTTATATTGTTCGGTGGTATAACCCAGCGAAGCAAGTGAAACTGCTAGTACAGCCAATGAACCAAATAGTGCAACGGACTTAGCTACTTTGTCATTTTTTACAAAAAAACAAAATATGCCTACAAACATTGGCAGCCAAAGTAATAATTCTGGAAAAGTAATAAAAGTACCCAAAGCCTAATTTTTAATAAACAGTTGTATAATAAATAACAATAACATTCCAATAACCATCAACAATACATAAGCACCCACTTGTCCGCTTTGTAGCCACCGCAATTGACGGCTACCATAGTTTACAAATTTACCTGTACCATTCACTATTCCATCTATTCCTTTTTTCTCTATAATATTATTAAAGAACAAAGAAATGCTGCGAAGTGGGTTGGTGATTATTTTTGTATAAAGTTCATCGAAATACCATTTATCTTCTAGCACTTTGCTAATGCCTGTAGATGCTTTTTCATTTTCTTTGGTATAATTTTTGAATTTATTAAGCCCAAAAATTAATGCCCCTAATGCCAATGCTACTGATACACCCATCAAAATAAATTCTGTAGCATGACTCATTTCATGTTTTACTGTTAATGCATTGCTTTGTGCAAAAACTGGTTCTAAAAACGCTTCTAATTTATGACCACCATGCATAAAAACTTCTGGTATGCCTATCCATCCACCAACAACTGCTAGTATGGCTAAAACAATTAGTGGAAAAGTTATTGCTTTTGGACTTTCGTGTAAATGATGTTCTTGCTCATGTGTACCTCTGAATTTACCTAGGAAAGTCATGGCGTATAAACGGAACATATAAAAGGCGGTCATCATTGCTCCCAACACGCCTATGCCCCAAAGTATTGGATGTTTTGCAAAAGCTGCTGCCAATATTTCGTCTTTGCTAAAGAAACCTGAAAATGGTGGCATACCAGCAATAGCAATACAACCAATTAAGAAGGTGGTATGGGTTATACTCATATGTTTTTTTAAGCCCCCCATGTTGCGCATATCTTGTTCGCCGCTCATAGCATGTATAACACTACCCGCTCCTAAGAACAACAAAGCTTTAAAAAATGCATGTGTCATTACATGAAAAACCGCCCCTGTATAGGCTCCTACACCAAGGCCCAAAAACATATATCCCAATTGACTAACGGTTGAATAAGCCAATACTTTTTTAATATCATTTTGCTTTATTGCAATTGTTGCAGCAATGATGGCGGTTGCTAAACCTATCATAGCAATTACATGCTGTGTAGCTGGTGCCATCGTAAAAAGAATATTGCTTCGTGCAATCATGTATATACCAGCTGTTACCATTGTAGCTGCATGTATGAGGGCACTCACCGGTGTTGGGCCGGCCATTGCATCGGGCAACCAAGTATATAAAGGAATTTGTGCACTCTTACCACAAGCTCCTAAAAAGAATAAGGCCGTTATACCTGTAATATCAGTTGCACTTAATTTAGCAAGATTTGCTGCGGAAAAAACTTCATCGTAACTAACTGTACCTATTTTAGAAATCAACCAAAATAATCCTAATAAAAAACCAAGATCACCAATGCGATTCATGATAAAGGCTTTCTTTGCTGCATTGGTATAATCGTTGTTTTTAAACCAGTAGCCTATGAGCAAATAAGAACAAAGCCCTACCCCTTCCCATCCAAAAAACATGATTACATAATTGCCACCCATTACGAGCAACAACATAGAGAAAACAAATAGGTTGAGGTAAGAAAAATATTTTGCAAAATCGTTACTAGGCTCATCGTGCATGTAAGAGGTAGAATATACATGAATAAGGAAACCAACACCCGTAATAATTAAAAGAAACAGTGTAGAAAGTTGATCTATCTTAAAATCGAAAGCTACTTTGAATGAATCAATATTTAAAAGATCAAAATAATTTGCTACAAAAGTATTTCCGTTCTTTACCTGTATAAATGCAAAAACACTTAATGCAAAAGAACCCAAAATGGTAGCACTAGCAATAAAGCCGCTCACCGCTTTCGATAAATTATTCCTTAACAACCCCGTAATGAGAAACCCAACCAATGGCAGTAAAGGAATAAGCCAAACTATTTGTAATACGTTATTCATATTTAGTAAAAGGACTACCGACCTAAGACCACCGACCACCGAAGGTATTTTATACTTTGTGGGTTGTGTTATGAATCTAGTAGTTTATTTTTATAATTCTATTTTTATAACAATTCTATTTCTTAAAAAACTCGAACTAAAATGACGTACTGTCGTCTGTTGTCGAAAGACTGTTATCAATTCTTCAATCTATTTAAAAAGTTCACATCAATATTATGCGTATTTCTGTAAAGCATAACAATAATAGATAGTCCTACACTTACTTCTGCTGCTGCTACTATCATTATAAAGAAAACAAAAATTTGTGCATCACTCGCAAATGTTGGCAATGCTTTAGCAGCAGCGCTTGCAGCATGCATATTTGAAAATGCCACCAATAATAAATTTACTGCGTTTAACATTAACTCAACACACATAAAAACAATAATAGCGTTCCTACGAGTAAGCACGCCTATTATTCCAATACTAAAGAGAGTAAGTGATAATGCTATGTATGCTTTTATATCCATTTTATTTTATGTTTCACACAGCGAAACTAAGATTACTACGGCACAACAATTATTTTATAATTGTGTCGCTGTGCTAGATTTATAATTTTACAAAAAAACCTACACCTACACCTTGTGATGCAGCTCCAATTCCAAAAACATCTTTTACCTTTTTCTTTACAACACCATTAAATATATCCACCGCTTTGTAAGACGCTTTTTTGGTTAATATTTTTGTCACTACACCTGTAAGAACCGAAGCTATAGCGGGTGCAAGTAATTGTTTTACCGTTTTGGCATCAAACTTTTCTGTACCTACCAATCCCCTAACTGTGCTATAAGTAGTAATTACTGTACCTGCACCAGCTAATATTTTATAAACTACCAGCCCTGTTTTATAGGTTTTATATAATTTAGTTACATCATCTATGCTTTTGGTATTAAATACTTTTCCCAAAACATTTATTCCTTTCAACTGCTCTCCTAGAATACCTATTTTATTTAATTGCAATTTGCCCAATGAAAATTTTGGGCTAAATCCTTTTTTAACCGAAAGCAATTCTCTTTTCCCCAACAGTTCGGTTGCTTTATTAAAAATATCTTCTATTTTTATTTGAGCACTTGCGTTATTCGATAACGTGAATGATGCAATCAATAGTAAACAAATAATTTTTATTTTCATCATTGCGATTTAAAATAATCTAATTTCAATAATATTATAAATTCGTTTTTTTTCCTATTACTACCGCCCCTACCATTGCACTTAAAAACAATACACTACTTATTTCAAAAGGAACTACATAATCTTTAAACAATACTTTACCCAATGTTTTTATTAAACCTGCGTTTCCTGCGCCAATCATTACTGCTTGCTGGTTTTTTGCAGTCATAAAAGCTGCAAGCAATACAAGTAATAAACAACCGCCAGCTATAATTGCTATAAATTGTTGTCGGTGGTTTTTTGCAGGTTCTGTTTCGGCATTTAAATTCATAAGCATTACAACAAATAAGAACAATACCATTATAGCACCTGCATATACTATAATATTTACTACAGCTAAAAACTGCGCATTTAATAAAATATAATGACCAGAAATAGCAAAGAAAACTACAATAAGCCACAAAATACTGTTCACAGGGCTTTTGCTTGCCAACATCATGATAGCACTACCAATAGCAAGGAGCGATAATAAAATAAAAGAAATTGTTGTAATCATTGTTTTTAATTAACCGTTGTTCTTTTTGGCCTGTTTCCCAATGCTTTTTCGTACGCTTCCTTATCTGTTTGTGGGTTAGGAATTAGGAGTTCTTCTTTATTGTAAATGAATTGCTTTCTTTGGTAATCTGCTGGCGTAAATGTTTCGCTCAGATAAATAGCATCTTTTGGACACGCTTCTTCGCACAAGCCACAAAATATACAACGCAACATATTTATTTCATATTTAGCGGCATATTTTTCTTCTCTGTATAAATGCTCTTCCCCTGGTAATCTTTCTGCAGCTTCCATGGTAATAGCTTCTGCGGGGCAAGCAACGGCACACAACCCACATGCAGTACAATTTTCACGTCCTTCTTCATCTCTGTTTAAGATTTGCAGACCACGAAAAACTGGGCTAAATGCACGTTTTTGCTCTGGATAATGTATGGTAGGATTTCTTGTAAAAATATGCCTGAAAGTAATAAACATTCCCTTGAATATGGCTGGCAAATACATGCGCTCCAAAAAGCTCATTGGCTTTCGGCTTACTGTTTGTGCTCTATTGGTTAATGCCTGCATAATAATTTAATGATTGCAAAAATAACGGTTTAAACCTTGTTTTATTTGCGTTTATTTTAATAGTTTTTTCTTACTCAAATTTATTTGCCAAAATATAATATAGCTGCACCTGTGGCAAGCATATTAAACAATGCCAATGGAATTAATATCCTCCAACCAAGGTGCATCAACTGATCGTACCTAAACCTTGGTATTGTCCATCGTACCCACATAAAAATAAATATGAATATTACAATTTTAAACATAAGGGCAGCTATGCCTATCAATGCTAACCAATTGCCCCAATCTGCATGGGCTGCTTCGTTGAAAAAAGGCATATCATACCCTCCAAAATAAAGTGTAGCCATTATTGCACTACTAATAAACATGTTTATATATTCTGCAAATAGATAGAAACCTAATTTCATGGAAGAGTATTCTGTATGGTAACCACCAATCAACTCACTCTCAGCTTCTGCTAAATCGAATGGAGTACGGTTACATTCTGCAAATGCACAAATAATAAAAATGAGAAAACCAACAGGCTGGTAAACAAAGTTCCAAAGACCATTTTGTTGTTGTACTACCATTTCTTTTAAACTCAATGTACCAGTAAACATCAACAAAGCTATCAGTGCAATACCCATTGGTAATTCGTAGCTTATTATTTGAGACGCTGCACGCAAACCTCCCATCAACGAATATTTATTGTTACTAGCCCAACTACCTATCATGATACCATACACCCCTAAACTTACTACGCCAAATACATATAAGATACCAATGTTGATATCAGCAATTTGTAATGAAATATCCCTGTCAAAAAAATGTACTTTATCGCCCCAAGGTACAACAGCACTGGTCATAATGGCGGTCATCATGGCCAATGCCGGCCCCATTACAAATAAAACCTTAGAAGAAAAGTTTGGTATAATTTCTTCTTTAAAAAATAATTTTAATCCATCTGCCAAAGGTTGAAATAAACCAAACGGTCCTGCACGGTTTGGTCCTGGACGATCTTGCAATAACCCGGCTACTTTGCGCTCTGCATAAGTAGTGTACATGGCTATTACAAGCGAACCCATTACCACAATTACGATGAGTATAAGTTTTTCTATTATTGTTGCTAGTTCTATTGTTAGAAACATAATGTGTTAATGTATTTAAAACCGTTTTATTTTATTAAAAATCTGTTGAATGTGCTGGGCCGTTTATTTCGCTCAACTCAATCCCTTCTTTATTTACTTCACTAATAGAATGAATATCCATTAATAATTTTGGACTCCTGCCACTCATTACAGCTGTCATTGTTTCTTTAGGTGTATCCAGTACTTTGTATTTATTTGCACCTATTACCGAGTGGCGGCTTATGGTTGTTACACCTTCAATCGTCCAATCTGTTGTTTGCTTTTTATCGAAGCGGCAAGTGTTACAAATCCAACCCGGCTTACTTACTGAGTCCTGTGGGTCAACAAAACTTTGCACCTCGCCCCACTCATCTTTACGAGCAGTTACCCTAAAAACTTCATTGCCTCTAAGCCACAAGGTAGCTTTTCCGCAGCATTTTGGGTTATCGCAATTGCGGTGAGCATCTACCGGTTTTGTAAACCATACCCTGTTTTTAAACCTAAATGTTTTATCTGTTAAAGCGCCCACCGGACAAACATCAATCATGTTTCCACTAAAATCATTGTCTACCGCTTTTGCAATATAGGTTGAAATGGCTGCATGGTCACCTCTATCTACAATTCCATGAACTCGTTTATCGGTAATTTGATCTGCTACATAGGTACAGCGATAACAAAGTATGCACCTCGTCATGTGCAATTGTATGTAAGGACCAATATCTTCTCTTTTAAAAGTGCGGCGTGCAAATTGGTAACGTGTGCCAGCCTTACCATGGTCGTAACCTAAATCTTGCAAATGGCATTCACCCGCTTGGTCGCATATTGGGCAATCCAATGGATGATTGAGTAATAAAAATTCTACGACACCCGCACGAGCATCTTGCACTTTATCGCTGGTAATATTTTTTACAACCATGCCATCCATTACTGTTGTACGACAGCTTGCCACTAGCTTTGGCATTGGCCTAGGGTCGGCTGTAGAACCAGCGGCTACTTCTACCAAGCATGTTCTGCATTTACCACCACTACCCTGTAACTTGCTGTAGTAGCACATTGCTGGTGGGGTAACATCGCCACCTATCATACGGGCAGCATTTAGTACGGTGGTACCTGGTGGAACATCGATGGTGATGTTATCAATGGTTACTTTGAATGCTGCAGGCGCTTCTTTTTTTATTTCTTCAGACATTATAACAAATCTAAGTTTGAATTGTATTTATTTATTTTTAAAAACTCTACCCAGTTTTTTAATTCTATTACAGGAGCACAGTTTTTATTTTTCATTTGTTTAAACAGCCTTAAAAGTCTTTCATCTTTTCTTGAACTTACCGATTTTGTTATTCTCAATAAATCTTTCAAATCTGTTGGCAAGTTATAATCTGTTATCTTTATTCCATTCTCCTCGCATATTTTTAAAATCCATCTTTCAATAATAGGTCTTATTTGAATGATAAAATGCTGCTTTGTTTTATGCTTCCAAAGTTTTAAATAATCTGTTGTTTTCTTTTCGTCAAACATTTTCAAATAATCTAACTGCTCTTTGTCTTCATCTATAATGCCCAAGCAAAATTCCGATTCAAAATTTTCTTGCATTTCTTTTGCCACTTTTCCATTGCCTTTATGGTGGTTCACAAAATCCTTATCTGCAAGTAAAAGAACTTCAATTAAACAGGAATCAATGTAACATTCAGGAATAATACATTTATTGCTGTTGTGCATTTGGTAAAAAGTTTTCTAAATTTAAAAACAAATCTACACCATACTGGTAAATTTCGTGCAGCTCTTCATCTGTCATTCTTCTTACTAATGTTTCTCCATTCTCTTTATCATATCCTACTGTATAAATTGCATAGTCATCTTTCTTCAAATTTTCCATTATATCATTAATCACATAAGGACTATGGGTCGCTATGAAAAATTGATTTTCATTTTCGTCATAAATAATATCTGATGTTAGCTTTGAAATGTATGGTGGATACATATTTGCCTCAGGTTCTTCAAATAAAAGTACCGTATTTTTATTTGAAGCAATTGCAGCTTTGTGAAAAATAAGTCTTCGTAAAGTATCTGCGATCATAAAATATGGAACTGTAAAAAATTTATCTCCCAATAAATTTAAAATTTTATATTCTTGGATTTCTGAATCATATAAAAACTTTAATCCGTATTTATTTAGTAAATCAATAATAGATTTATGAAGTTCTGTCTTAGTAGAGATAATTTCAAAGATATTCTCTCCAAAAGGATGATTTAAATTATAGGCATCTTTAGAATTATATTGTATATTTTTTTTGAACTCGTACTTTAAAATTGGAGCTTTTTTATTTGTTCTTTCGAGTGCCTTATCTTTTATGCTATTGTCATATAAATTTAAATAAGAACTGCCTTCATATTTTATCTTATTTTCATCATTAATACTGTAACTCCCTTTAACCAATATATTATCCTCAGCATCTGTATTTAAACCTATACTGACATTTTCAATTTCTTTGTCAAGTTTTTCGAATCCATCACCAAATCTATCTTCCTGAATACTTGCAAACAAACCTCCTTTTTCATAAATCACTTTAGCTCTAAAGTAATTATTCAAAATAACTTGAATAGGCTTTTCAATTGTACCATTAAAGAATAATGTAGTATTTTTTCCAACTCTAATAAAATCTGAGAAATTTACTGTTTTATGATAAACTGAAAATAAACTCATAGCTTCCAATATATTACTCTTCCCTACATTTGGCTCACCCACAAAAACATTAATTCGCTTACAGCCTTCAATTTTTTGATGGCGTATGCTTTTAAAGTTTTTAATTTCTATATCGTTAATAATGCTCATTAAATATACATTTCACGCAAAGTTGCAAAGATTGCAAAGTGCGCTAAGATTTATAAGTTATTTACAATTCTATGAATTCCATTTTTTATTGATGGCACATTAAAATTAATTAATAAACCAAGTTTCATTTTTGTTATTCTTAAGTATGTTAATAATTGTCTATAATGAACTTCTGATAAATTTTCCACTGATTTTAATTCAATTATCAACTTATCACAAACAATAACATCTGGTACAAATCCAATTCCCATATCAATTCCGTTATGAATGACCTTTATACCTTTTTGTCTAACAAAGGGTAATTCTAAAACATTCATTTCGTAACAAAATATTTCTTCATAAACACTTTCAAATAACCCTGCTCCATACTGCTTGTGGATTCTATAAGCCACATCAACGATTATTTTTGATATCTCATTTTCCGTCAAATTCAAAATTCTTAATTTCTTAATTTGCCCCTTTGCCTTTCTTTAATACTTTGCGTGAAACTAAACCGGCACATGTATCTCATCTGCATAGTGCCTCAATCCATAATTTTCTGTCAAACACAACGCTGGGTTATTTACATGCCACTCAAACTCATCTCTAAAATGGCGAATAGCAGCCGCCACTGGCCATGCCGCAGCATCACCCAATGGACAAATGGTATTGCCTTCTATTTTTCTTTGTATATCCCACAACAAATCTATGTCACTCATCTCCCCTTTTCCTGTTTCTATTTTTTGCAAAATCTTTTCCATCCAACCCGTGCCTTCTCTGCAAGGGCTACATTGGCCGCAACTTTCGTGGCGGTAAAAACGAGCAAGTGTGTAAGTATTACGAACAATACACTGGTCTTCATCCAACACAATAAAACCACCGCTACCCATCATACTACCTGTTGCAAAACCTCCATCGCTCAAGCTCTCATAATTCATCAATCGCTTTTCACCTTTGGCGGTGGTGAGCAATAAATTAGCTGGTAATATTGGAACGGATGAACCACCAGGAATACAAGCTTTCAATCTTTTTCCATTGGCAATACCACCACAATATTCATCGCTGTAAATAAATTCTTCTACAGAAATGGTCATGTCTATTTCGTAAATACCAGGCTTGTTTATATTACCACATGCCGAGATTAATTTTGTACCCGTACTTCTTCCCACACCAATTTTTGCATATTCTTCTCCACCTTCGTTTATGATGGGTACAACTGCTGCAATGGTTTCTACATTGTTTACCACGGTTGGCCTATCCCATACACCCTTCACTGCAGGAAAAGGAGGTTTGATCCTTGGGTTGCCACGCTTACCTTCCAAACTTTCTAGCAAGGCCGTTTCTTCGCCACATATATAAGCGCCTGCGCCACGTTGCACATAAATTTCGCAATCAAACCCACTGCCTTGTATGTTTTTTCCCAGCCAACCATTTTGTTTTGCTTCATCAATGGCATTTTCCAAAATATTGGTAATCCAGGCGTACTCACCTCGTATGTATATGTAGCTAACATTGCTCCCAAGCGCATACGACGATACAATCATGCCTTCTATTAAAATATGCGGAATAAATTCCATTAAGTACCTGTCTTTAAAAGTACCAGGCTCACTCTCATCTGCATTTACCACCAAATGCCTAGGCACGCCTTCGGGCTTGGCTATAAAACTCCATTTCATTCCAGCCGGAAAACCTGCACCGCCCCTACCACGTAAGCCACTCTTTTTCACTTCTTCCACAATCTCTTCCGTCTTCATCTTAAGTGCTTTCTCCACACTTGCGTAGCCGCCCTCACGCCTATACACTTCGTACGTGCGTATGCCGGGTACATGTTGTTTTGCTAATAATAATTTTTTACTCATTTTATTTTTCACACGGCGAAACTGCGATTACAGCGTTCACAGCGATTTTGGTTTTTTTGTCAGCTTTTATTCTTTATTTAATTTAGTTGGCGTCGCACATTTTATCTTCACTTATATTTTGCTTTTATTGTGCACTATTTTACACCGTTATAAATCCTAATAGCATCATTTAAATATCCATCCCCTTTAAACCTTTTTTGTTTAGCACTCAAACTTTTATATTCATTAAACTTTGATAAAGCTGCAGCATTATCACTAACTAATTTCTCCATCAATTTATTATCATATTCATTTATAGAAGCTTTATCTCCTTTTTGCAAATAGAATAAATTATAAGAATTATCAGTCCCTTTATCAGGATTATAATTACTCTTATAAAGCCTATACACATTTATTTTACCTTTTACTATTCTCTCTGCAAAATCTTTATACACTGTCTTTCTAAAATATCTATTCCCTTCTTGAAATGCTACAATTTCTTTGTATCCGTATTTTTTATTATTAATTGTTACACCTCCAGTTTTTCCAACTAAGATAACTCTTCCAAGGTTTTCTTTGGTTATACCCCCTTCCACATATGATCCATCATTCAACTCTATAAACTCTTTCTTACCTTCTTCTAAAGTATTAAAAGAAGTTTTTTGAAAGTTCGGCAAAGTAGCTAAAGAACCACAACCAAATGACAATACTATTAAAAATAAAAATGCAAAAATATTTCTCATCAATTTATTTTTCTTCTTTTGGATAATCATAATTAAACATCCAATTCACCCCAAACTTGTCTTCCAGCATACCAAATCTTGCGCCCCAAAAAGTATCTTGCAATTCCATCGTTACTGTACCGCCTTCACTCAAGTTTGAAAAGGTTTTATTTATCAATTCTAAGCTATCAAAATTTAAAGATAAATGTACTTGGTTGCCACTGGTAACTTCTTTACCCGGTTGGCAATCGCTTATCATAAATTGCAATTTATCTGCTTCAAACAATGCATGCATAATTCTATCTTTTGCATCATCGCTTATTGGCATACCACTTTCTCCAAATGTTTGCGAGTGTACAATTTTTCCATCCAATGCGTTTGCATAAAAGGCCAACGCTTCTGCGCCGTTGCCGTTAAAATTTATGTATGGTGTTATTGCTTGCATGTTCATCTTTTTTATTTAGAGGTGCAAAAATCTAAATGGTTTCAGTCTATTTAAAAATACTTTACTCCCTGCCTTGCAAACAACACCCATCTATTTCCTTTCTTCACCCATACTTCCAATACTTTTAAATGATGGGTGGTGGTTGCTCCTTTCATTGTTGCTGTAATATCTGCTATAAACCGCACATTGGCCATTTTCTCATTTATGCCTACTGTAATGCTATCTTCCTTAAAACTTTGATAACTGATCATGCCCGTTTCAAAATCTTTTATGATATCCGTTTTTGTTTGCACCCAGCCATTGCTATGCCCATAGCTTAAAGCTTTATCCGT
>JANNGD010000050.1:0-13524 GCA_031380515.1 Ferruginibacter sp.
AATTATAATTCAACGTCAGATGAAACCGACTCTTCATTTTCTAAATAAAAATTACTTTTGTCAATTACTCTTCCGCCTCCAATAAATTTCCTGCTATAATAAGCATCATTCAAACTACTTATGGTAACACCAGCGCTACAACTTGAGTGAGTAAAATAACTATCGCCCAAATAAACACCTACATGACTTACACCACCCCTAGTATTAAAAAAAACCAAGTCTCCCTCTTGCAAATCATCTTTCTTAACTCTACCAGTAACGCCATATTGTGCTCTGGCAGTGCGAGGTAATACGATACCAAAAACAGAATTTATCAATTGCCCTGTAAAGCTACTGCAATCTACACCACGCTTTGTAGTACCCCCATACCTATACCTTACCTGCCACCACTCTTCTATAAAACTATAAAGCGAAATATTGGTGATTTTTTCAACATCTCTATTGAGGAGTTGAGCAAATTTAAATTGCAAAGCATTGCATAATTCAGTGGCTATAAATTCGGTGGGTGTTGCCTTTTTTGCAAAAGCTACAATAGATTTTTGTGCTTTTAAATAGGTATCACCCATGCTTTCATACTGCACAAAATTACTTGTGGCATCATGATCTTTTAAAAAATCGTTTTTTGGCTGAGCCAAAATGGTAATTGGAGTAACTGTAAAAACGCTTAGCGCAACAGAAACAAACAGCAAGTTTTTCATACGTAAAATTTGGGTTTACACGTATAAGACTTTATCTTTTGTTATTTGTGCTTCTATAAATCTTTGATTGTCTAATGATATTTTCCTTTCTATAAATCTTGTCCTACATCAATTAATAATAATATTCTTTAGTAGCTGGTCGCAAAAGTAACCTTAAATGATGGAAAAAACAAAGTTAAAATACAATATATTGATTACCAATGCACTATAATGTCTTATCTTTTCCAACTGTTACTTTCCCTAGCTTTTTATTGGAATTGTACAAAAAGTAAATATAAATTCCATCTTTAGAAAATCGGTATTTATCATTTTCATCACTTTCTGTCTCTTTGTAGTCTTTAAGCTTTTTGCGTATATCTTCAATAGTGGTATTTCGGGTTATATCTGCTTTTTCAATTGTTAGCTTACCTTCATAAAATTCCTTTGGCACTGTATTGCTAGCCTCAACAGCATCGAGGTATATTTGAAATTCTGACACATAACCAGAAGGTAGCTTTTGTGGCGATGGTTCAAAAAGGGCTAAACCAACATTATCATAGCTGTGTACCCTATTAGATCCTGCTTTTTTTCGAGAGAATGTATCTAACACAGCGGTAAACGCTTGCAATTTCCAATCTTTACTTACTTCTTTCTTACCCAATTTTATTTTACCTCCTTTTATCAAAACAGTCATTTTTGAAGATGGGTATTGAGCAAATGAACCAATTGAAAAGGAGGAAATCAAAACAATAAATAGGAATAATTTTTTCATTTGATTTTTGTTATGTTTTTAAAATAGCCTTGCGAAAATAGAGGTTTTATTTTCTTTAAAATGTAGAATTGACAATGATTTTGTTAAAGTGAAACAATTATGTGGAAAAACGATACATAAACTCACTTACATAATTGCGATATTTGTAAATACAGCCATTCACTTTTAGAAAGTTTTTTATATTATGAATTTCTCGCATTTACACGTACATACACAATTTTCCTTACTAGATGGCGCAGCTTCCATAAAAAACTTATACAGTAAAGCTATTAAAGATGGTATGCCAGCTTTGGCTATTAGTGATCATGGTAACATGTTTGGTGCATTTGAGTTTGTAAAAGAGGCCTACAAACATAAAAATGAAGACGGTACACTCAAAGTAAAACCAATTGTAGGTTGCGAGTTTTATATCACGACAGATCGTACCAGAAAAACATTTAGTAAAGAAGAAAGAGACCCACGCAATCACCAGATATTATTAGCAAAAAATGATATTGGTTATAAAAATTTGGTAAAGCTTACTTCACTTGGTTACATAGAAGGAATGTACAGCAAATACCCTCGCATAGACAAACAACTCATACACAAATACCACGAAGGACTTATTGCTACTACCTGCTGTTTGGGGGCGCTTGTACCACAAACTATCCTAAAAAAAGGAGAAGAAGAAGGAGAGAACGAATTTAAATGGTGGTTAAATATTTTTCAAGAAGATTATTATGTAGAGTTGCAACGCCATGGTATGGCTGAGCAAGATAAGGTAAACAATATCTTACTAAAATTTGCAAAAAAATACAACGTAAAAGTTATTGCCAGCAATGATAGCCATTATGTAGAGCAAGAAGATTTTAATGCGCACGATATTTTATTGTGCATAAACACAGGCGAAAAACAAAGCACTCCTGCCATGAGGGAGTTTGGCGATGACGATGCCTCCACCAAAAACAAACGTTTTGCTTTTCCCAATGATCAGTTTTTTTTAAAGACACAAAGTCAAATGGCAGAAGTTTTTCATGACTTGCCAGAAGCGATAGATAATACCAATGAGGTAGTTTCTAAAATAGATCTGTTGGATTTAAAAAGAGACATACTTCTCCCCCATTTTACCGTTCCTGCAAATTTTAAAACGCAAGATGAATACCTGGCCAACCTTACATGGTCTGGCGCAAAAGAAAGATACCAAATACTAACCCCTACAACAGAAGAAAGAATACAATTTGAGTTAGGCGTTATTAGAGATATGGGATTTGCTGGTTACTTTCTTATTGTAAGTGATTTTATAAGAGCTGGTAAAGAAATTGGCGTGTTTGTAGGGCCTGGGCGTGGTTCTGCTGCAGGCAGTGTGGTGGCTTATTGCATCGGCATTACCAATATAGATCCTATAAAATACAATTTACTTTTTGAGCGTTTTTTAAATCCAGAGCGTAAGTCAATGCCCGATATTGATACGGATTTTGATGATGAAGGAAGGCAAAAAGTAATTGATTATGTAGTGGAAAAGTATGGCAAAAACCAAGTAGCACAAATCATTACTTACGGTACCATGGCTGCCAAAAGTAGTATTGCAGATGTGGCTCGTGTAATGGATTTGCCTCTGCAGCAAAGCCGAGCCCTATCTGGACTAGTACCAGAGCGGCCGGGTATGAATTTAAAAAGATTGCTTACAGCCCCCATTACCACAAAAGAAGCGGTAAAAGGAGGCGAAAAATCATTAGAAGAAAAAGAACAGCTGCAAGCAGATGATATAGAAAAAATAAAAAAACTTAGAGAGTTTTACAATGGAAACGATGAACTAGCAAAAGTATTAAAAGAAGCAGAAAAACTAGAAGGCTCCGTACGCAATACAGGCATACACGCATCGGCCATCATTATTGCTCCCAAAGATCTTACAGAACTATTGCCTGTAGCCACTTCCAAAGAATCGGAACTGTGGCTTACCCAAATAGAAGGAAATTCTATTGAAGAAGCCGGTGTAATAAAAATGGATTTTCTTGGCCTTAAAACCTTGAGTATTTTAAAAACTGCATTGGCACTTATCAAACAACACCATGGCGTAAGCATAGAAATAAACGATATTTCTTTGGAAGATGATAAGACATATCAATTGTACCGACAAGCAGAAACCAATGCTACTTTTCAGTTTGAAAGTGCCGGCATGCAAAAATATTTGCGGGAATTAAAGCCAGATAAATTTGGAGATTTGGTTGCCATGAATGCCTTGTATCGTCCTGGTCCAATGGCATACATACCAAATTTTATTGCACGTAAAAATGGAAAGCAAGAAGTTACTTATGACTTACCAGAAATGCAAGAATATTTGGAAGAGACCTATGGTATTACCGTATACCAAGAGCAGGTAATGTTGCTCTCTCAAAAGCTGGGTGGGTTTAGTAAGGGGCAAGCAGATATTTTACGAAAAGCCATGGGTAAAAAAGACCGCAAAACATTGGATAAGATGAAGGGCGATTTTATTACTGGTGCAACCGCCAAAGGGCATGATGCAAAAATTTTAGAAAAAATATGGACCGATTGGGAAGCGTTTGCCCAATACGCTTTTAATAAATCTCACTCTGTTTGTTATGCTTTTGTGGCTTATCAAACAGGCTATTTAAAAGCCCACTACCCTGCCGAATATATGGCTGCAGTATTAAACCATGCTGGCAGTATAGATAAGATTACTTTCTTTATGGAAGAATGCAAACGCATGGGCTTAAAAGTGTATGGCCCTGATATAAATGAATCGCAAAACGGTTTTGCGGTAAACGAAAAAGGGGAAATACGATTTGGGTTTAGTGGCATGAAAGGCGTTGGAGAAAATGCCATTGAGAATATAGTAGCAGAAAGAACAAAGGGCGGAAAATTTAATGATGTGTTTGATTTGGTAAGAAGGGTAAACCTTAGAGCCGTTAGTAAAAAAACACTCGAAAGTTTAATTTACAGCGGTGCTTTCGATTGTTTTGAAGACATGCACCGGGCACAATATTTTTTTCAAGCCCCTGGCGATGTAATCTCACTGGAAAAAATTGTAAAATTTGGCTCCGTATTTCAGTCGCAGGCTGCTGGCTCTGCCAATACGCTTTTTGGCGATTTACAAATGCCAGATATCGTGCCTCCAAAATTAGCACCATGCGCACCATGGCAATTGGTAGAAAAACTAGATTTTGAAAAAGATGTTACGGGTATGTACATGAGTGGGCATCCGCTAGATGATTTCAAATTCGAATTAACACATTACGGTATTAGTAAGTTATCCGATTACATGGATATTAAAAATGCAGTAGACACCGCCCCCACATCAAGAACATTTAGATTGGCTGGATTGGTAACAGACGGGCAACATAGGCTTACTAAAACAGGCAAAAATTTTGGGATAATGCATTTGGAAGATTTTAGTGGTAAAGCCGATTTTGCATTGTTTGGTGAAGACTATGTAAAATTTAGCAACTATCTAGAAAAGGGTACCATTGTAATGCTAGAAGGTGGTTTTAAGAGTAGATACAACAGCGATAATTATGAATTTAAAATAGCAAAACTTCATTTACTAGAAACGGTAAAACCCACCCTTACCAAAGAGGTAAAACTGGAAATTAGTCCAGAAAAGGTGGATGAAGGTTTTATTGATTTTGTAGAAGATAATGTACGCAATTACCCGGGCAAAACAACGTTGAAATTTCAAATTAAGGATTTTGATGATAATTTAAAAGCAACATTGTATTCTTTAGAGAAAAGTTTTAGTATGAACGATGATATGGCGGCCTATTTGAATGGCAGTATAGATATACAAGTAAGTGTACTGACAGCATAACATGACTAATTAACATACAAATTGCTTATCCTCATATTGTGGATATGTCATAACTGCAAATCGAAATGTTGGTTATAAATTTGCACTCTTTCGTATAAATTAAGATAACAATTAAAATAAAAATTATGGCACTCGAATTCACAGATGCAAACTTTAAAACCGATGTTTTAGATTCAGATAAACTTACCGTAGTAGATTTTTGGGCAGAATGGTGTGGTCCATGCCGTGCAATAGGCCCAGTTATTGCGGAGTTAGCTACTGAGTATGACGGTATTGTAAATATTGGTAAATTAAATGTAGATCATAACCCTGAGGTTTCTACAACCTATGGTATTACCAGTATACCTGCAATCCTTTTCCTTAAAAATGGCGAAGTGGTAGATAAATTGGTGGGCGCACAACCTAAAGCAAATTTTGTAAAAAAAATAGAAGCGTTAAAATAATTGGGTTAAAAGCATTTAATAAAAAAACCGTTCAAAAAAATTTTGAACGGTTTTTTATTAAAACATACTTGGATTTAATAGTAAAGTAGATACAAGTATAAAGAATGTTAAAATCCGATACCAACTGCCATTGCGGCTACCTTGTTTGGATAATCCGAACCGGCTGTAGCTGCTCCAGTTGTAGTATTTATGCTGTAAACTTTTGTAACATTGTTGATTGTTAAAAGTGCAAATGCATTGTTTGATTTACCACCAATATCAAATCCGTTTTGTGCATCTATCGTTACCCCAAGGTTACCAACTTCTACCAAAGTGCCTGCATTGGGTGGATTTTGTACATATAATTTTGTTGCATCCATTACAAACAACATATTGGTAGTGGCTCCAGCAAAATTATTGGTATATGCGGCACCTGTAATAATGGGTGTACCTGGGTTTAAATTTGCATCTGTTGCAGCAATGGTACCATCAATAGGGTTAAGCCTTACGTTTTGTCCTTGGTTGGTTACCAGCCTAATTCTATCTACCGTAGGGTTAAAGTCGAAGCCGATGGCATTTGTACCAGCATTTATTAGAAAGCCGCTTCCCACTCCGGTTGCAGCACCGGTGCTGAGGTTAAAACTCACCAAACGAGCCGCACCTAATGCTGTACTAGCCAAACCATACAATTGTCCATTGATTGGCCTAAAGTCTATCCCCAAAATGGTTTCTCCTGCATTTAATCCCGTAATAGTTTTACTTATTACGGTACTCGTATTTTTAGGATTAAATATTTGAAACGCTCCAGCATCACTTATTGCATACGCTACATCATTTGTTGGTATTGCAATATCAATAAGGGTAGCATTAATATTTGCAATAAAAGAGCTAGCTGCTGTAGCTGTATTTATGCTGTATAATTTTGTAACGCCGTCTACCTTGCAGGTAAGCAATACTTTGCTATTATCTCCATTAATATCAAAACCAGCTTTGCCTGTATAATTTAAATTTAAAGAGCCTACTTCTACCAATGCACCATCATTGGGTGGATTTTGTTTGTATAATTTTTTACTCGTAAAATCAATATCAAATAATTCGGTAGTGCTGGCACCAGCAACAGAATTTGTATATGCAATAGAACTGATATCGGCATTTGCAATGCCATTGATAGCTAAATCTGTTGCTACTACTGCACCCGTCTCTGGATGCAAACGATAATTTTGGCCAGCACTTGTTACCAGCCTTACCCTATCTACTGTAGGATTAAAATCAATATTGGCAACTGTACCCATCAGCGCTGGCGTAAAACTAGCCGCACCTATAGCAGTTGCCGCACCTGTGTTAATATTTATCTGATACAGCCTACTACTGCTTCCCAATCCATACAACTGACCTGTAGCTGGCCTAAAATCGATGCTCATTATATTTTCGGCAACCTGCAAGCCTGTAATGTTAATAGCAGCAGCGGGCATATCTGTTGTTTTAGCATTGTATTTTATCAACTGGTTCATGTCGGTTAAGCCGAAAAAATCTACATCCGGCTTTATAATGGAAACGACTGGTTCCATCAACATGTCATCGGATTTATTACAACTGCTGTTAAAGGTTGTTGTAGCAATAGCTAGAGATGCAATTAAAAATAACTTGGCATATCGGTTTAATGTATTCATATATTTTTTTTCTTATTAACGATTTGGGATTTCAAAAAGTTTAGCTTTTTTGAATTTTTTTTAACAGTATTTACCTTATATATTTTGTTAGTAATACAACCAACTCTGAAATAGAGCGCATAAAAAAAGCCACTCAAAAGTGGCCGTTAATTTTTTAATTAAAAATCTTATTTCACTTTCTTAAAAGTGCCCTCCATAAATTTCATTTCTTTACCATCCATATTTACACCGTACATTGTCATGGTATAAGATTTTTCATCATGGTATAATATTTCTTCCCTTATCTCTGTATCCTTTCCTGTCATTGGATCTGTTTGTGTGCCTTTCATACTAACTGTTTTTGTCTTTTCATCATAAGTACCGGTCATTTTTACAATGCCCGAACCCATATTGTCTATCCAAGTAGATACAAACATTTTTTTGGCATTATCATAGCCTACAGTACTTTTTCCCTTCATGGCCATACCCATCATGGTACAACTAAATTCGCCCATTTGGTATAAGCCATCCATTGTCATCGTAACCACATTGGTAGCTTTGGCCTTTGTTGGCGGCGCACTTGGGTCCATCCATTGGCTTACTTCGCCTTCCCAAGTACCCTCTTCTCTTGCAAGCATTTTATGATTTTCATTGGGAGTCATAAAATTTTTCCAGGCTTGCGCTGGATCACCTGCTTCTGTAATAACGGCAGATACAGGTTCCGTTTGTGCAAACGAGCTTTGTAAAGTGGCTGTAAGTAAAACAACACACAACATTAATTTTATCTTGTTCATGTTAGAAAATTTAGGATGTTAAATTACATATTTTTTTTATTATTTCTGTTATTTAGAAGCTGTTTGTGTTAATTATTTTCTTTTATTCACCGCAGCGTACTAGCGTGTAAAGAGGTTTCGCAGAGAACGTTTTTCTGAGCGAGTGCTCTTATTTCTCATTTTCTCTGCGGTGAAAATGAGATAAAGAACCTAAAAGGTAATCGAAGAATTTAATTCAAACAGCTTCTTAGTCAATCAGCTAGAATAGTGTAAATTAATATCTTGCATTTAAATGCTTTTATCCCCTCACCCTCGGATCTATAACCGCATAAATAAAATCTGCCAAAATATTAATACAAATAAAAATAAAAGCACTTATCAAAACTGCACCCATTACAACGGGGTAATCTAATTTTTCCAACGCATTCACGGTAATTTTCCCAATACCCTTCCACCCAAAAATATATTCAATAAAAAAAGAGCCCGCCAGTAACTCCGCAAACCAACCTGTAATAGCAGTTACCACTGGGTTTAGGGCATTGCGTAATGCATGTCTAAATATAACGGCTCTTCTGCTAAGCCCTTTTGCATAAGCTGTGCGTATAAAATCTTGCTGCAACACATCTAGCATGGCACTACGGGTAAGCTGTGCAATAACGGTGAGTGGTCGTATACCCAAGGTAAAAGCAGGCAGTATAAGGTTTTTGAGCACAATGTACCGCTCCCCTGTTACTTCATCCATTTCGTATAAACTACCAGTAATATTTAAACCAGTGTATGGGTGCAATAAATAACCAAACACATAAGCTACAATAATGGCAATAAAAAAGGAAGGTGCGGAAATACCAGCAATACTGGTAACCATAGCGGTGGTATCAAAAAAAGTATCTTTCTTTACAGCAGCAAGTACGCCTAGTAAAATACCAAAAAAACAAGCAAAGAGCATGGCTGTAAATGCCAATATGAGTGTAGCCGGCAAAGCTTCGGCCAATACAGCTGTGGTATCCTTTTTAGTTTGATAGCTTTTGCGGAGGTAAGGAATTTTTATGGCAAATTTATGTCCTCCCCCAAAGAAAAAACCTTTCAATTCTTTCTTTTTAATATCTTCTGTAGAATGAAATGCTATAGGAGAAACATCGTTTACATACAATAAAAACTGTTTCCATTTTGGTTGATCCAAGTACAAATCTTTGCGAATGTTATCCATTGTTTTTTTATCGCCCGTTTGCCCAAGTATAAGCCTAGCAGGGTCTCCAAAACCCTGAAACATTACAAACACCAATGCCACCACACCCAGCAGCACGGTTAACGATAAAAAACTTTTTTTTAGGACTGTATTCAAAAGAAATTATTGTTATGGAATAGTATTAAACGATGTCCAACTCCATTTTTGTTTAACTACTGGCCCGTTCATTAAATACAAAGTAGGATTTACCCTTGCCACTGTTTTAAGTACTGTAGCGTCGCAACTTAGAAATTGCAAGGCAGCAAAATTATTGCTCAATGTTGTTGATTTTCTAAAATGTTCTTTTACTTTATCCACTTGCGATGTTACTATGTATAATTTTTTGCCTTTTGCAATTGCATTTTGTATGAAAGCAATATCCCCTTCCCAATTTGTAGGATAACCCTCCAAATCTTTAATATACATCAAATAATAATCTCCTTGGGTATTTAATAAAGCTTCGGTACTGTCTGTACCAGCTTCTGTTGTCAACGAAAAATCGTTTATTATGGGAACATTGTTGCTGCCTTTTTTTACCAATGTCTGCTTTCTTTCTACAAATGTCCACGAACTATCGGCAGAAGATGGAAACTCTTTTTTCACGCCATCTTTTTCATATAAAAAACTGTATTCAAATTTATCTTGCACTGCATTGGCTGGCATTTTGCGTAACTCCAAAATATTATTACCAGGTTTGTAAGGTAGGCAATCTACCAACGGTAAGTTCCTCAATACAAAC
The DNA here is from genome assembly GCA_031380515.1 of Ferruginibacter sp. Taxonomy (GTDB): domain Bacteria; phylum Bacteroidota; class Bacteroidia; order Chitinophagales; family Chitinophagaceae; genus Ferruginibacter. The sequence continues at coordinate 10,063 of JANNGD010000050.1, forward strand.
CATTGCAAATACAATACGATTGCTGTAGCCAGCAAAATATACAATGCAGATAAAAATGGTTTGGCAATGGGTGTAATATATTTAAGGTTAAATAAGATAAACAATACCATCAACAACAAAATAATATCTTTTGTAAATGTTTGCGTTGGTGTAAGCGGTATACAATCGCCAAAACAACCACAAGCCCTTATTTTGCCAGTAAACAATACATAGGATGTAAGAAACGTAAAAAATAACATCAACAAAAGCAATACCCAAACAGTAATCCGCTTTTGCCAGCCTAGCAGCAGAGCCACACCCACTATCACTTCTAGCGTTATCATAATTACAGAAAAAGCAAGCGCATGGCTATCAAAATTTTTCATAAGACCAGGCATAAAACCACTATTGCTCCAAGCTTCAAAAAACTCTTGCATCTTAAAAGCCAAGCCTTTGGGATCTATTGCTTTTACCAAGCCCGAAAAAATAAATAACAAGCCTGTAAAAATTCTTGCAATTGTAACTGCTATTTTCATCTGTTTATTTTTATTTTAAAAGTTGTCATTCTAAATTGCCCATATGCACATTTTTGGCAATGTAAAAAATTCGTTGTGGCTTATTTCGCATATTTAATTTTGTTGTATTCCTTCTCCAATCAATATCAAAGCAAACACAGCATAATTCAGTATATCAAAAAAATTGGCATCTATACCCTCACTTACCAATGTAGAACCTTCGTTTGCGATAATTTGTTTGATACGTAATATTTTCGCCAGCGATAAATCTACAAAACTTTCTTGGCTCATTTCTCTCCAGGCTTCTCCATAATCATGGTTTTTATTTTCCATCAATTCTTTTGCCATGGCTACTTTCTTATCATACATGGTAGATACGATTTCTACATCAAGCTCCTCGGGTTCATCGTTGTTTATTTCTAATTGTATCAATCCAATGATGGAATAGTTTACAATCCCCTCAAATTCACTTTTTACATCATCGCCTATTTTTTGGGTAATTCCTTCTTGTATATTTCTAATTCTTTTGGCTTTTATATATATCTGATCTGCTACCGAAAGTGTTCTATAAACCCTCCAAGAAGTGCCATAATCTTTTGTTTTTTTTATAAATGTATTTCTACAGGCTGCTATTACAGCATCGTATTGCTCCAATGTATTTGTCATCCTTATTTTTTCTTTACTTTTTTTATCAGCTTTTTAGGTGTGGTACTTTTTTTATTTACTGGTGCCATCTTATCTGCACTACCAGCTAGCACTTGCGCCTTCGATAATACTTCTAACACTTCCACTTCAAAAATCAAATTTGCATTAGGCGGTATATCTGCTCCTGCGCCACTTGCACCGTAGCCAAGTGTAGATGGAATATACATCATTGCTTTTGTACCTTTCTGCATCATAAGAAATGCATCTGCCATACCGGGTATTACGCCATTACCAAGGCTCACATCATCGGTGAGGTTTACCGAGAGTGGCTCTGTATGACCTTTTGAGTTGTCCATGTTTGTATCAAAAATATTCCCATCCAACGTTTTACCCTTATACTTTACTTTTATTATTTTAGTTTTATCAATCTTTGGACCAGTACCTATTTTTGTTATTTGAACATAAGTACCTTTTGGCGTTTTGGTCGTTGTTATTTTATTGGCCGCAAGATATTGAGCTATTATTTTTTCATCAATATTCATTTGAAAAGCGGCTCTCTTTTTATCCATAACTTCTTGCTTAGCCATGTTTTCTTGCCTTGCGCTATCAGCTTCGGTTTGATTTTTATACACATTTACTATTTGAAAATTTGTATAAATAAACATGCCTCGCTCCATAAAAGAGGGCAATGGCTGACCATTTTGCTTGTTTATAATACTATCGGTAGATGTTACCGTAGAAACGCTATCCCCATTTCTTAGTTGTGAAAATATTTTATAATAGCTTAGCGGCAGGGTAATGCTGTCGAAAGGTATGATTTGTGCTACAGCATTATCTCTTGTGCTATTTAAAACGCTGTCAATGTTCGCTCCTTTAATGCTTGTTGTGAAGTGTATCTCCATAAAATCGCCCATTTTCATTAGGTCATTTTTACCATTGGAGATTATCTTATATTCAATACCATCATCACCCATTTTATAACCCGCTGTGGTTTGAGCATAAGCGCTAAAAGATGCAAGCGTAATTATTAAAGAAAACAGTTGTTTAATCATTGTCCTATTTTTGTATATCTTCAAAAATACAGATACTTAATTAAATGTTTACACTAAACTGCAAAGGAAAATTAATAACCACCGAAATACCCTTGGTTATGGGTATCATAAATGCCACACCCGATTCTTTTTATGAGGGCGATTTGCACAAAGGTATGGATGGTATCTTGGCATTGGCAACTAAAATGATTAAAGATGGCGCCGATGTGTTGGATATTGGTGGCCAAAGCACCAGACCAGGCAGTTCCCGCATATCTGTTAAAGAAGAAATGGAAAGGGTAATTCCTGTATTAGAAATGATTCATACTCATTTTCCCACTGTAATACTCTCTATAGATACCTACCAAAGCCAAGTGGCTATTGCGGCAGTACAAGCAGGCGCTACTATGGTAAACGATATAAGTGCTGGCAAAATGGATGAAGCCATGATAAAAACAGTAGCGGATATGGGTAACATACCTTACGTATGTATGCACATGAAGGGCACTCCCGAAACAATGCAAACTGAAACCAATTATGCCGACATTACAAAAGAAGTATTGGCATATTTTATTGCCAAAACGCATACATGCAAAAATTCAGGTATCAATGATGTTATAATAGACCCCGGGTTTGGTTTTGCAAAAAATGCTGCTCAAAATTTTGCGTTACTAAAAAACCTATCTGTATTAACAATGCTAGATAAGCCAATACTCGTAGGGCTTTCTAGAAAAAGTACCGTTTACAAAACTTTGGGTATAACTGCTGCCGATGCCCTAAATGGAACGACTGTTTTAAACAGCTTGGCCATAAACAATGGGGCAAATATATTGAGGGTACATGATGTGAAAGAAGCAAAAGAAACCATTACTTTGCTTCAACAGTACAAACAAGCATAAAAAAAGGGATGCCCACTTTTTTTCCGCACTTTTTAAAAACATCCTCTGAAAGGCTTGATTTTACTGAGAGAGTTTTGTAAAATGGGTGTCCCAACGCTGAAAACACGAAAAATAAAATGCTCTCAGATTTTACGGATTTACGCAGAATAAATTTGAGTAAATCTGAGTTAATCTGGGAGCCAAAAATATAGGATCTTCTAACGCTGAAAACAGGAAAAATAAAATGCTCTCAGATTTTACGGATTTACGCAGAATAAATTTGAGAAAATCTGGGAGCCAAAAATATAGGATCTTCTAACGCTGAAAACAGGAAAAATAAAATGCTCTCAGATTTTACAGATTTACGCAGAATAAATTTGAGTAAATCTGAGAAAATCTGGGAGCCAAAAATAT
>JANNGD010000090.1:0-90552 GCA_031380515.1 Ferruginibacter sp.
GGATTTAGGGGGCTTAAACTATCGCCAAAATATCACTCTCCCTCATTATCAACAAATCTGCACCTTCAATGGTAATTTCGGTACCTGCATATTTGCCGTATAAAACGGTATCGCCCGCTTTTACAGTCATAGGTTCGTCTATTTTACCCGGGCCTGCTGCCATTACTGTTCCTCTAGATGGTTTTTCTTTTGCAGTATCAGGAATATAAATTCCACCAGCTGTTTTTTCTTCTGCTGCTGCAGGTTTTACAATAACCCTGTCGTGAAGCGGTGTAATGCTAAGCTTCTTACTAGTAGCCATAATTATAATATTTTTTTTGTGAATGATTGTACCTTATTTCGGTGTGCAAAACTAAGCTAATATTGTACCAAAGCAGTATAAAAGAATTGTTGTCATTTTTACTTGCCAAAACGACACAAAAAGATCAAGCATTATTTTCATACATGCAAAAACGCCTTGGTTAGCAGTGACAGGCTATTATTTATCTTCGGTGGCGCCTGCTTGTTTACAAAGGCAGGCTGCAGATTTCATCTTCAGCAAACATTAAAGCTTTTAATATACAATAGATTAATGAAGTAGATTGATTTCTATCTTATGGGTTACACAATGGGATACTAATTGAAAACCCGCTTGCTGTTCGCAAAAAATCTAAGTAGCTTTCTAAAAGTTACTATTTTGTACTATAAAAGAAGGTTAATATCTCAATACTCAACACTAAGTACTCACTACTAACTTCAATTTCCCTAATTTTGCACCTCAATAAAGGTTTTTGAAACGATGTTAAGCAGAAGAAATATTAGGATAAAAGTGATGCAAACCTTATATGCTATTGATAGTATGAGCGGCACTGAAAAGCAAGGTGAGCCTTTGAACATACTCCTTAAAAAGATAGAACAGAGTAAACATTTGTTTGCTTACCTTGTTTATTTTATAACCGAAACTGCTCGGTATGCCGAAACGGATGCCGGCCATAAAGCAAGCAAAAACTTGCCTTCTGCGGCAGATCTGGCAACCAATACTAAAATTGCCGGGAATGAAGTACTTTGGAAAATTGTTGAAGATCTTTCATTTAAGGCCACCATTGTTGAACTGAAAGCGGAATACATCATCGATAAGGATTTACTTAAAAAAACCTACCGTACATTAATTGACACTCCAGAATACTTAGAATATATAGAATTACAATCCAGAGATAAGAAAAGTGAAAAGAAAATGTTGGAATTTATTTTTACCAACTTATTACTACCAGATGAAGATTTTATAACCCATATAGAAGAACATTTTATAAACTGGGATGATGATGCAGAAATGATGCATTCCCTTGTCATTGCTTATTTAGGCAAGCCAGGCCAACAAAATATACATGATTTTTTGAGTGCAGAAAAAAGAACGTTTGCAAAAGATTTACTGAGCACCGTATTAGAAAAAAGCGAACAAACACTCGAACTTATCAAACCAAAATTAAAAAACTGGGATGCAGATCGTATTGCTGCATTGGATTTAATATTATTGCAAATGGGTGTATGCGAATTTTTATATTTTGAAACGATTCCAACAAAGGTTACCATCAATGAATATATAGATCTTGCCAAATCGTACAGCACACCGCAAAGTGGACAGTTTGTAAATGGTTTGTTGGATAATATTCATAAAGAATTAGAAGCTGAAAACAAATTAGAAAAAATAAGTTTTAAAAATAAAAGATAATATTATGTTTAAAAAATTATTCATTTTAAGCACAATAGCAATAGCATTTGAAAGTTGCGATGTACGTAAGCATGATAAACTAGCTGTAGATAATAAATTGACCCAGCAAGTAGAACTAAAAGATCCTACAACTGTTCAAATAATAGACAGCACCTATAATTTTGGTAAAGTAACCGATGGCGAAATTGTAACATACAATTATCGTTTTAAGAACACGGGTACTAAACCGCTGATCGTTACCAATGCGAGTGCTAGCTGCGGTTGTACAGTTCCAGAAAAACCAGAACAACCAATACAACCAGGCGATACAGGCTATATTAAAGTGAAATTTGATAGTAAAAATAGGGTTGGACAAGCACATAAAACAGTTACCGTTACCTCCAATGCTGAGCCAGCCTTTCCAGAATTATCATTGACTGGTGAAGTAATAGCAAAAGCAACAAAATAATTTTATACTCACGGCTATTGTTAGCCAAATAAAAACAAACAAAAATGCAATTAAGTATTTTCTTACAAGCAGCAGGTTCTCCAGGATGGACAACACCTGTTTTAATGGGTGGAATGATTTTAGTGTTCTACTTTTTTATGATAAGACCACAAGCAAAAAAGGCAAAGGAGCAAAAGAAATTTGTAGCCGATATGCAAAAAGGCGATAAGATTGTAACCATTGCCGGCATACATGGTACAATAAACAAAGTAAATGACGATGGTACGCTTTTGCTAGAAACCAGCCCTGGTAGCTATATTAAAATAGAAAGAAGCACTATCAGCATGGAGTGGACAGCGAACGTAAATAAGACTGCAATTACTACTGCTACAAAATAATTTTAGATTCAAGAATTAAGATGTAAGATTCCGATATAAACGAAATCTTACATCTTAATTCTTAAGTCACAAATCTTTAAACTATGTTGCGAATTGGATTAACAGGCGGCATTGGTTCTGGTAAAACGACCGTTGCACATATTTTTGAAGTGCTGGGCATGCCTGTATATTACGCAGATGATGCTGCTAAGCGTTTGATGAACGAAGAAGCCAATTTAAAACAGAAACTCATTCAACATTTTGGTGAAGAAAGTTATGTTGAAGGCAAATTGAATAGGGCTTATCTTTCGTCTGTAGTATTCTCCAATACTGAAAAAACTTCCCTCATTAATTCCATCATACATCCTGCTACCATAGCGGATGCAGAAGCTTGGATGCTTCAACAGCAAGCACCCTATGCCTTAAAAGAAGCAGCACTTATTTTTGAATCCGGCGCAGAAAAAAATCTAGACTTGGTAATTGGTGTGAGTGCCCCCCTACCCATACGCTTGCAAAGAGTTATGAAACGAGATGCCATTGATGAAGCTGCTGTACTTGCTCGTATGCAAAAACAAATGAATGAGGAAGAAAAAATGAGCCGATGCGATTTTGTTGTGATCAATGATGACGAAACACTTCTAATTCCACAGGTAATTGCCATACATGAACAGTTGTTGCAAAATATAGAAAGGCTTCATTCTTAGTTATTTCCTCAATATCCTACCATCTAAAATCCCGGTTTTTTACTATCTTACAACCTTTTCGGTTTTTAATTATAAAATATTATTATTTTTAAGAAACTTATTTACTTTCAAATAAGTCTTTACATTTAATACTTAATCTTAAAACCAACTACAATGTTTGAACAATTATTAGAACTCGTAAAAGGTCAATCAACAGAAGCAATTATTAACAACCCTGATGTGCCAAATGAGCATAACGAAGCCGTAATGCAAGAAGCTACGAGCTCCATTACCAGTACATTACAAGGCATGCTTAGTGGCGGCGGTAATGGCACGGCACAGGTATTGAATTTATTTAGCAACCAAAATGCAGGAGCAGATGTAAGCAATCACCCAGTATCACAAAGCATGTCGTCTAACCTTGTAAGTTCTTTGATGAGCAAATTTGGTATTGGTGGCCAACAGGCTGGCGGTATTGCAAGCATGCTCTTACCAATGGTTTTAAGTAAACTGGTTGGTGGAGCTACCAATTCAAACGCTGGTGGCGCTGGTGGATTAAACATCCAAAGCATTTTTAATAGCCTAAGTGGTGGCAAAACCAGTGGCATGGATATTGGAAGTTTGGTTTCGCAATTTGGTGGCAATGCACTAGATAGAAACCATGATGGGCGTGTAGATTTAGCCGATTTAACCGCCGCTTTTTCTGGTAACAATCAACAGCAACAAGCACCAAATGAACAAGCTGGTGGTGGTGGAATAATGGATACACTTTCTAATCTTTTTGGGAAATAATAAATCCAAATAATTTTAAAAAAGCATAGTCCAAAAACTATGCTTTTTTTCTATTTTCTACTATAACTTTCTACCCCTTGTTTCCGCATTATTCTGGTAGTATCGTTGGTAAGTTTAAACCCAAATTTTTCATACAAACCATGTGCATCTTTGGTGCCAAGCATCCAACCCCTGAAACCTTGCAGTTCTTCATTATCAAAAATAGTTTGCATAAGCCATTTACTTAGCCCTTTGCCTCTATGCGCTTCTACAATAAATACATCTGCCAAATAACCAAATGTAGCTTTATCGGTAATAACCCTTGCGAAACCTATTTGTTCTTCTTTGTAAAACATACTAAAGCAAACAGAATTTTCAATTGATTTTTTTACAATTTCTAACGATATATTTTTTGCCCAATAACTTTCGTTGCACAAATAGTCATGTATAAGATGGATATTTATCTTGGATTTGTCGGTTGTAATGAAATAATTGGGCAACATAAAATGAAAGATAAAAAATTGATAAATAGATTCAACCAATAAGCAAATTAATCAGAATATACGCTAAAATGTAATGCCCATTTGATTGCATTATGTATTTTTTTGAACCAGCATTTTTTGCTTCAACACTAATGCAGCTTTCGTGTAACCTCCATCGGCTCCATCTACAAAATGGATATGATAATTGTCCATACTTTTTACATAACAAGACATAACGCACTCATTGCTTACATGAAGACCATAAAGTATTTGCCCAGTATTTTCTAAAGCAATTAAAATTTTTTCTAAATTTTCTCTTTGTATAGCAGATCCGGTAATTACTGTATTGATACGACCATCTATTACCAATGTATCGGATGAGTCTATCAATGAATGCAGGTACTCTTTTCCTTTTTTTGTTTCAAAATACAACTTACCAAAAAAGGTATTTACCATATTTTTAAGAAGATATAAAATATTAAAGTGCCCAAGCCGGGCTTTCATTTCTGCGCTTATTTTTCCAAAGGTAGATTTTAATTTTAGTTTGTCGATGCTGATGGGTGTTCGTTTATCTGCACTGCCATAAATATCATCTATTGCTAGCATCACTAATTTAAAAGCATTGGCCTGTTGTTTAGCATCTCTTGCAATTACCAATAAGCTAACCACTTCAAAATTATTGGCTGGTGGCTTTATTTTATCCCAACGACATTGCATGCCGCTCATATCCAATTCATGGCTGTCCGGCGCTGCTGCTGAAGAAATTCCACTCGCTTGTTTTATTGTTTTTTCAGCATACAATAAACCATCTCCCAACAGAATAGGAATATCAAAATGTGCAGACACTTTTAATTTGCTTATCCTCAATTCATAATTTGCAGCATATACTTCCTCTACCGATAAATGGCCAACCCTTAAATCGAGTTTGAAATTAGCTAGCGTATTTTCACTGTGTTGTTGCAATGCAATCATGGTTGCATCGAGCAATTCGGGTGGAATAATAAATGTGGCTCCATCGCCTCCAAAAAAAAATGGAATAAGTATGTCATTTTTAGCAGCTACATTTAAGGCTGCAACTATACTTCCAGTTGCAACCAAATTTACTGTTTGGTGCAATCCTTCCATAGTAGCTTTGGTACTGTTTCTTATATCTGCTACAATAATATGCCAGTTGCTAGGAATTTTATAGAAAAGATGGTCCTCTGTAAGTAAATCTGATAGCAGTATGGTATTTACTGGCAACCGAGCATAAAACAAGTTATTGTTAGCTGTACTTATCAAATTATTACAAACAGTTTATAAAAGTAAAATTGAATCATTCAAAAAAATAACTTCTTTTCTTTGCAATAGTACAAATTTAGTTATATAAAATAAGGTATATTTATAATAAAAAATACTGCCAATGAATTATTCTCAAATATTAGAGGATGTAAAAGATGAAATAACTCATTTATTTCAAAATACCGAAGCCACTACATTACCTTATCACAACCTTGTCCATACCACTGCAGTTGTATACAGGGCTTCAGAAATTGGTAGAAACTATGAGTTGGATGATAAAGATTTTTTTATTGTTGTTACCGCAGCTTGGTTTCATGATGCAGGCTATTTAAATGGTTCTGTACAAGACCACGAGCTAAGAGGTGTTGCCATTGCAGAAAACTTTTTACAAACTAAAGGTTTGGACTTAGCAATCATTCATCAAATTAAAGATTGCATTATGGCAACCAGTATGCCGCAAAAACCAAACAACCTTTTAGAGCAGATAGTTTGTGATGCAGATCTCTATCACTTTGGCACAACCGATTTCAAGGAGATAAATAAACTAATGAAAAAAGAAGTAGAATTTCGGATAGGAAAAAAAATAAGTAAAGAAGATTGGCGAAAAGGTGCAATCGATTTACTCGAAACACATCACTACCATACAAAATATGCAATAAATTTATTAGAGAAAACAAAGCAAGATAATTTAGATAATATTAAACATAAATTAATAGAAAGTGAAATGGTGGAAAACTTAATAAAAGAAGAACCCGTACCGGAAGCTCCACAATCAAATACAACAATAGAAACGCCTGTAGTAAGTGATAAAGAAAAAGTAAAGAAACCTGAGCGAGGGGTTGAAACAATGTTTAAAATAAGTTCTGCCAATCATCAACGCCTAAGTGATATGGCCGACAACAAGTCCAATATCATGATTTCGACAACATCGATTATCTTATCCATTTTGTTGTCGTTGTTGCTAAGAAAACTGGAAGACAACCATCATTTAATTTTACCCTCCATCTTATTGCTGGCTGTTTGTGTAACAACCATGGTGTTTGCCATTCTTGCCACTAGGCCAAGCTTGCCAAATGGAATGTTTACTAAAGAAGATATAGCTTCCAAGAAAGTAAACCTCTTATTCTTTGGCAATTTTTATCGCATGGGCTTCGATGATTTTAACGATGGTATGGAAACCATGATGAATGACCGAGATTTTTTGTTTGGCAGCCTTACACGTGACCTATATGCGCAAGGAATTGTGCTTGGTAAAAAATATAGGCTCTTACGAAAAGCTTATAATATTTTTATGTATGGTATCATTTGCTCCGTATTGGCATTTTTAGTAGCCATCATCTTATCCATGAATTAATTTACTTTATGCAAAATCTTGTTTTTTTTAATAGGGATATTAGCTGGCTTTCTTTTAACGAGAGGGTTTTACAAGAAGCCGAAAAGCCTATCGTTCCTTTGCTGGAACGGATTAAATTCTTATCTATATACTCTTCCAACCTCGACGAATTTTACCGTGTACGCATGCCTGCCATACTTGCGCTACAAAAAATAAATAAAGAAGCAATAGACCAGTCTGTTTACCAGCAATGTGCAGAAATTATTAACAAACAACAAAACTTGTTTGGCGCTATTTTATTGAATGACATATTACCTTCCCTACAAAAATTTGGGTATCATTTTTTGTACAATGAGCACATACCCGAAACTTTACTGGAGAGAACGAGTCATTATTTTTTTACACAAGTAGCGGGCATGTTGCAACCCGTATTGTTAGAAACTACCGCAAATTTCTTTCCAGAAAACAATCAGTTGTACATGGCTGTTGTACTGAAAGACAATTCCGAAAAAGAAAAGCTTTTTTTGGTAAACATACCCAGCAAAGAAGTGAAGCGCTTTTTGGTTATAGAAGAAGCAGCAGTAAAATACATCCTCTTTCTGGAAGATATCATTCAAAATAATTTGCAGCATTTGTTTCCAGATTGTGAAATAGTAGGAAGTTATAATATTAAAATTACCCGTGATGCCGTCTTGAATCTTACAGATGAGTATGATGAAGGGTTGGCAGAAAAAATTGAAAAACAATTAGCCAAAAGGGATTACGGTTTTGCTACCCGTTTTTTATATGAGCCTAGTACTCCATTACGGCATTTACAAAATATTATCGAAATTTTTAACCTGCACAAATCATCAATAGTAGAAGGAGGCAAATACCATAATTTAAAAGACTTGTCTTCTTTCCCAATAAACAATAATGCTATTTCTTATCCGGATAGTGCTGCTTTACAAAATAAGCTGGGCATGATTTCGCTGTTTCAATATATCACAGCCAACGATGCCATGGTACATGCACCTTATCAATCGTATGATACCATTCTTCGATTTTTTAATGAAGCCTGTATAGACAATACCGTGGAAGAAATATATACGACACTATACAGAGTAGCCAGCGATTCCAAAATAGTACAGGCATTGATAAGTGCTGCTAGAAATGGCAAGAAGGTAACTGTATTGGTAGAACTGAAAGCAAGGTTTGACGAAGCCAATAATATTCTTTGGGCAAAAAGGATGAAAGCCAATGGCGTAAAAATAATATACAGCAACAACGCATTGAAAGTACATGCAAAAGTAGCATTGGTAAAAAGAAAGCATGCAACACAGCCTTACTTGGGATTATTGGCTACCGGAAACCTGAATGAAAGCACCGCTCGATTTTATACAGATCATATTTTATTTACGGCATATCAGCCATTGCTAGCCGAGCTGCAAACTTTATTCGATTTCCTAAGCAAGAAAAATAAATTACTTTCCAATACCGAAACTACATTCAATCATTTGCTAGTAGCACAATTTAATCTTCAACAAAGATTTATGCAATTGATAGATAAAGAAATTAAACATGCAAAAAATGGCTTGCCTGCTTCCATCATCCTTAAAATGAATAATCTTGAAGAAGAATTGATGATTCTAAAATTGTATGAAGCTTCTTGTGCAGGGGTAAAAATACAATTGCTCATACGTGGCATTTGCCGTTTGGTACCAGGTATACCAAAACAAAGTGAAAATATAAGCATAAAAAGAATTGTAGATAGATACCTAGAGCATGGCAGAATATTTATCTTTTTTAACAATGGCGAAGAAGAAATATTTATGGGCTCAGCTGATTGGATGAACCGCAATATTTATCGACGCATAGAAGTTTGTTTCCCCATTTATGATATCAATATAAAAAACAAATAAAGCACATTATCAATTTGCAACTTAAAGACAATGTACAAGCTGTTCAAATAAATGCAACATTGAAAAACGAAAAGATAACAACACAAGGCGAAGCCATACGCTCACAGGATGCTATTTACGATTATTTAAAAACAATTGAGTCATGAAAAAGAATTACACATTATTATTATTTTCATTTTTATGCTCGCTTTGTTTATCTTTTAATGCCTGTATAAATTCAAATAAGGCAAACAAAACGCCAGAAGCATATGATTTGAATTCTCCCGAAAAATTTATCATGCCAGATGATTTACTGGAAATATCGGGTATTTGTTTTTATAAAGGAAATAATGATACTGCTTATGCCATACAGGATGAAGATGGAAAACTCTTTAAAACAATATTGAACAATAAAAAAACCTACCATACAAAATTTAGTAAAAAGGGCGATTTCGAAGATGTAGCCATTATAAACGAAAAAGTAATTGTGTTAAGATCTGATGGTAGCCTTTTTTCTTTTGCAAGACCTGCCTTTGATAAAGAAAAAGTAGACAGTGTAACAGAATGGAATACTTTGTTGGCAAAAGGAGAGTACGAAGGCATGTATGGAGATGAGGCAACAGCAAAATTATATGTATTGTGCAAAAGCTGTGTAGCGGATGATAATTATAAAAATGTATCAGGGTCAATATTTGATGTAAAGGACTCTATACTTTTTTCTTCCAATTTTAATATAGATGTAACGGGTATTCTGGCTTATACAAAAAAACTAAAATCAGGGTTTCGCCCATCTGCATTGGCAAAAAATCCAATAACCGACGAATGGTTCATCCTCTCGGGATCTAACAAATTATTGGTTATTACAGATGCCAATTGGAAAGTGAAAGATGTGTACCCACTAAATGGCAATACCTTTAACCAAGCCGAGGGAATTGCATTTGACAAAGAAGGCAATCTTTATATTTCAAACGAAGGAGATGACGGTACAAATGGAAATATATTAAAATTCAGTAGGGCTTTGATTTCAAAATAAACTTTATCGATTGCGTTATCGTTTGTAAGAAAATTGAAATAAGGCAATTAATAAATAAAACTACCAAAATGCTAAAAAAACGACCCCTTCTTTTATTAACGCTGTTTACATTCCTACTTGAATCAAATGTACAATCCCAGAATCTAGATCTTAGCATTTTAAAAAGTATCAATCCACAAAACCCAAATTCAGCTTTTTGGAAAACAAGCAGCAGTTCGGTTTATTTTATTAGTGGAGGTATTGCTTTTGGCACTTTGGCAACTGGTCTTATAAAAAAAGACAAAAAGCTCCAAATAAATGGCTGCGAATCATTGGTAAGCGTCTGTGCAGGAACCTTTGTTTCAGAAATACTAAAAACCACATTTGATAAAACAAGGCCTGGAGATAAATATCCCAACGAAGTTTTTCCCAGCAAACAAGTGCATGGCCGATCCTTTCCTTCTGGCCATACTACATTGGCATTTGCAACAGCTACAACACTTGCATTACAATATAAAAAATGGTATGTAGTTGTACCTGCATATTTGTGGGCTTCATCTGTTGGTTATTCCAGAATGTACCTTGGCAAACATTATCCAAGCGATGTTTTTGCTGGAGCAATCATTGGCATTGGTGCAGGGTATTTTAGCCATTGGGCTACAAAAAAAGTATTTAAAAAGTACAAAAATTAAATAATAATTATGAAACGAACATTTTTACTTTTTATCATAATTACATTCATATGCCAGCAAATATTTGCACAAAACAATACGGTGGTGCAACGCATTTTCTTGGTAGGAGATGCGGGCGAACTTACGAAAGAAAATCATCCTGTATGCGATTGGTTAAAAGCCAATGTAAACTGGAACGATAGCAGTAATGTTTTGATTTACCTTGGTGATAATATTTACCCTTTTGGCTTGCCAGCAGTAGAAGACAATACATACACCGCTGCAAAAAAAGTATTAGACTATCAGATATCGGTAGTTAAAGATAAAAAAGCCATGGCCATTTTTGTACCAGGCAATCACGATTGGAAACAAGGCAAAGCCGATGGGTGGGAGCACATAAAAAATGTTAATAATTACATAGAAGGTTTGCAAATGCCCAATGTAAAAATAATGCCACAAAATGGCTGTGCTGGTCCACAAGAAATACTAGTGGGTGACCATGCAGTAGTTGTTTGTATGGATAGCCAATGGTGGTTACATGGATATGAAAAACCTGGCATAGAATCGGACTGCCCTTATAAAAATGAAGATGAAATTATTACTAGGCTAAAAACGATCATTGCATCTTACCCCGATAAATTGATTGTTCTTGCCATGCACCACCCATTTTATACCAACAGTATTCATGGGGGCAATTTTAGTTTGAAACAACATATTTTTCCATTTACAGATGCCAAACCCAATTTGTATATCCCATTGCCAGTTATCGGATCTATCTATCCACTTTCGAGACAATGGTTTGGAAACATACAAGACAATAAACACCCACAGTATAAAAATTACAAAGAAAAAATAGAAGCCGTTACAAAAAATCATCCGAATGTAATACAAGTAGCGGGGCACGATCATGCGCTACAACTTTTTCAAAAAGATAGTTCATTCTCTATTGTAAGTGCATCTGGGGCTAAAAGCAATCGAGTAAGAATGGGAAACGGTGCATTATTTGCCAGTAAAAAAAATGGATTTGCTGTGATAGAAATTTTGAGCGACAGAACTACCAGGGTAAATTTTTATTCAACAGAAAGTACTGATTTGAAAAATGAAATCTTTTCTGCAGCACTCCCAACCATTGCCGAAAAAAAAATACCGGAAATTTTCATTAGGGAGAATCTTCCCGATTCGATAATTGTGGCTGCTTCTACCAAATTTAAATCTGGCGGGCTTAGAACATTCTTACTAGGAAAAAATTATCGCAAGGAATGGACTACGCCCATAAAGGTGAAAGTGATAAATTTGGCCACTGCATTCGGTGGATTAACACCTATAAAATTGGGCGGCGGTCATCAAACAAAATCTTTGCGCCTTGCAGACAAAAGCGGAAAAGAATATGTACTACGGCAAGTTGAAAAAAATGTTACAGATGCCGCATTGCCTCCAGAACTTAGAGGCCTTGCAGCAGTAAATGATGTAATTGCCGATGGGGTATCTGCTTCTTATCCTTATGCAGCATTGTCTATTCCTCCTCTTGCAGCAGCTGCTGGGGTTCCCCATGCAAATCCATCGCTGGTTTTTGTACCAAAGGATCCAATTCTTGGCTTGTTTATGGACGATTTTTCCAATTCTTTTTGTTTGTTGGAAGAACGCAATCCGAATGGTAATGACAAATCGAAAAGCACCGATAATATGGAGAAATCACTTTTTGAAGACAATGACAATACCATTGACCAAAAAGCAACTTTGCAAGCACGCTTGCTGGACATGTTTGTAATGGATTTTGACAGGCATGAAGACCAATGGCGTTGGGCTTCTACAGATAATGGAAAAGGGAAAACATTTTATCCTTTACCCAGAGATAGGGATCAACCATTTTTTACAAACAGCGGTTTGATTACTTATTTTGTAGGTCAACCTGCTGTAACGCCACAGGTACAAGGGTTTCGTTCGAAAGCTAGGCATATAAACAGCTTTAATTTTAATGCCAGAAATTTTGATCGCAATTATATGAATGAACTGAACAAAGCTGATTGGGAAAAAGCTGCAACAGCATTTGTAAGCCTAATGACGGATGATTTGATAGAAAAAGCCTTGCAATTGCAGCCAAAAGAAGTGCAACCTTATTCGATGAGCAGTATCATTGGTAAATTAAAAAAAAGGAAGCAATACTTTGTTGATGAGATGTTGGATTATTATAGTTTCCTTTCTAAAATTGTAACCGTATTTGGAAGCAATAAAAAAGAATTGTTTGATGTGCAGCGGCACGAAGATGGATCTGTAACAGTCACCGTCTTTAAAATAAGCAAGCAGGATGAAGTAGATAAAAAAATGTTCGAAAGAAAATTTATTGGCTCAGAAACAAATGAAATACGATTGTATGGGTTGGACGGCAATGACAAGTTTAGCCTTAGAGGAAGCGATGCGGGTAAAATTAAAATAAGAATAATTGGAGGCGTAGGAAAAGATGAATTTGATATTGGAACTACTACTGGCAAAGCAAAGACTAAAATATATGACCTTTCTACAGAGCAAAATATTTTTAGCGGAAAGGGTAACTACAAAAATTTGCTATCTACCAGTACAACAGTAAATGTATTTAGCTTGAGGGATTATAAATATGATATTTTTGCACCCTTCGTGTCTGCAGGTTTTAATCCCGATGATGGTCTATATCTAGGTCTTTCATTAAAATATACAAAACAGGGCTTTAGAAAAAAACCATTTGCCCAATTACACCAACTAACGGGATCTCATGCTTTGGCCACCAAAGCTTATAAATTTAATTACAATTTTACGGCAACCAATGTATTTCATAAGACCAACTTGCTCTTAAATGCTACACTAAATGCCCCCAATAATACAAGCAATTTTTTTACTTATGGCAATGAATCCATTTATGATAAAAAGGCGGGAGGCGGAATTGAGTTTTATCGTGCAAGATTTGTATTAGGCGATGTTCAAATAGGTTTACAAAAAAATATCAATTCCAAATTTTCGGTAGCGGCTAGCCCTGCTTTTCAATATTATGCATTTGATAGTACGGACAATAAAAGAAGGTTGATTAGCTTAACCAACATCAATGGATTAAATGCTGCTACTTTAAATAAAACCAAAACGTATGCAGGCATTCAGCTTCAAGCAATATTAGACAATAGGAACAATAAATTTGCCCCATCAAGAGGCATTAATTGGCAAACAAGTTATGCTGCTTACAAAGGTTTGGGAGCTAGTAGCAATAATTTTAGCAGACTGCAAACAGATATGTCTTTTTACACTAGTTTTAATAAAAAAGCTAGGTTTGTCATTGCCAATCGAATTGGTGCTGGCGTAAGCTTTGGTGATATTGAATTTTTTCAGGCTCAATATTTAAGTGGTACTGATAACTTAAGGAGCTATCGAAGATTCAGGTTTGCCGGCACTAAAATGTTTTACCACAACCTTGATCTAAGAATCAAGTTGGCAGATTTTAGAACCTATTTTTTCCTTGGATCACTTGGCATACTTGCCTTTCATGATGTAGGGCGAGTGTGGGTTAAAAATGATGATAGTAAAAAATGGCACCAAGGATATGGAGGAGGGCTTTGGTTTGCTCCATTATCAAGATTTGTAATTACTGCCAGCTATGGATATGGGGATGATGGGGGTTTGCCCGTTGTTGGTTTTGGTTTTCAGTTTTAGGAATCTGTAGGATAATTCAAGAAGTTATATTATGCAACAAAAGATAATAAATATGTTAGAGGTGAGCGGAAAAGAAGTTATACCTTCTGATGCTCATCTTTCATTTAAACCTTTTATAAAATTCTTAAGAGAACAATTACAAAAAAAAGATTCTGTAAAAAATGAGTTACTTGGGTTTGTACTAAGCAAATTTGAGTCATTCGGAAATATTGAGGAAGAAATTAAGTTAGCAGATTTGCCAAAGTATAAAGAGTTGCTAGATTTATTGTACGTGGTGCTTACAAATGTTACTCAAAATGAGGAACAAATATATTGGGGTTTAAGTGTTCCCGTATCCCCTATCATGTTTTATGGTTCACATTTATTTTATCAATTGCTTGAAGAAGCAAATGTACAAGATATAGAAAATGGATTAGACGATGATGATTATAAAGATTTTTTAAATAGTAGGCTGGAGCATGTATATGGTAGTATCTTAAAGCAGTTTTACCATTTTGAATTGACCAGAAAAAGGAAACTCATACGTAATATTAAAAAAAGTCAAACTGATATTACCAGACATTACCGTATAAAATTAAATACGGATTTTATAGAAATTAAAGCAAAAGGCACATTACCAAAAATTGAGACTGAAACTTTACTTACGCTTACATTAGCAGACGATGCCTTTGATCAATTACAAAAAATATTACCCCTACAAATTTTTTCGTTTACAGGATTTACCATTTTAACAGTAGCAGATGTTACGCATGAATTTGCATTAGAAACGATTAGAAATAGCATTGTAAAAAACCAGACACATACCGGCAATTATGAGTTTCCAGATATTGTAAAAGCTTTGAAAGAATTGACAGGAAGCAAAGCAATTGAATTTAACATACTTCCTCTTTTTAGGGTAAACGGAAAATTGGTAGAAGATATGAAAACCTATACTAGAAGCATCATGTTTTCATCGGCACTAAAGAAAAGCCTCACCGATATGGTTTGCATACACATGATAGAAAAATCGCTATTGAGTCCAGAGCTTTTTTATTACAGCGATCTTGATAAGGAAGTGCCATTGTATGAGGAAGCTGCAAAAATTTTACAAGATGAAGGCATAAAATCATACTGCCTATTCCCGATTTTTTACAATAAAAAACTAATAGGTGCAGTAGAAGCTTTTAGCAGAGAAAAAGGATTGATGGATGAACATATGTTAAGCTTAATGGAATCTGCCAGAGATTTATTAGCGCAACTGATGTACAACAGCTTAACTACATTAGAGGCAGAAATAGATACCGTAATAAAAGATAAGTTTACCCGTCTTCAACCATCTGTAGAGTGGAAATTCATAGATGTTGCATGGCGCTATTTACAACACAAAAAAAATATAGATAATTCTCAGGAAACTATTCTAGAGGAAATTGCTTTTAACCAAGTATACCCACTTTATGGGGCTGTGGATATACGCAACTCTACCATAGAAAGAAACAGTGCCCTACTCAAAGACAATACGATTCAATTTGAAATACTGATTGATGTATTAAAAAAATTAAAAGAAAAAACAGGCTTTGGGTTATTGGATGAGAAAATTTACTCCGCTACCAAATGGCTAAATATCATTAGTGGTCACGATCAAAATTTTAACCAACAAGTAAAATTAACTGATTTTCTAGATAACAATATTCAACCATTCTTAATTGGGTTTACAGAAAACAATACTGAACTAAAAGCCGAAGCTGCTGTATATTTTGAAGCCATAAATGAAAAGAATGGCATAGCAAATGAGCACAGGCGTAAGTTAGAAAGTTCGATGACAAAAGTGATTGCTGCTGTTAATAATTATTTCGACCAATTGAAAAACGAGATACAAAAAGCATATCCTTGCTATTTCGAAAAATTTAGAACGGATGGAGTGGAATATGATATTTACATAGGGCAATCTATATCCCCAGATATTCCTTACTCGGAAATATACTTGAAAAACCTGAGGCTGCTGCAGCTAACTTCTATGGCTACTATTACAAGAAAAACCCATGCTTTGTTGCCACATTTATCAAATCCAGTAGAAACAACACAGCTCATTTTCATACATACTCAAGCCATAGATATTCTTTTTAGAAATGATGAAAAAAGATTTGATGTAGAAGGTGCTTACAATATCCGCTATCACATCATTAAAAAAAGAATTGATAAAGTACACTTAAAAGATTCCGACGAAAGGCTTACCCAGCCAGGTAAAATTGCAATGGTATATTTTAGCGAAAAAGAAGCAAGTGAATATATTTCTTACATAAAATACTTGCAGTCTGACAATATCTTGACGGATGATTTGGAAAAACTTGAACTCGAAGAATTATCTGGTGTATCAGGATTGAAAGCTTTAAGGGTTGGTGTAAATTTGGTAAGTAACCTTCCGTAAAAAGTTAATTACGCATACTTACTTTTATTGGGCCTTTTTATTTGTAAAGTGAAATGTATTAAGATTGGTATCTAAAATAATCAAAGGAATTTGCAAACAATACAATAATATTACTTATATTTATACTATATAAAAGTAATTGGGCCATTGTTCTCAAAAAAACACTATATAAAATTACCATTCATTGTGCTGTTAAGCATTCATACAATTGGATTAACAGCACAATCAAAATGGGTGTATAATGCACAAGCAAATGTGGGAGCATCTGTAAATTTGACTTATGGAAAAGGCCAACGGTTTCCTGGTTATAAACTATATGGTGCATTTAGTATAATGGGTGTGCACAACAAACATCTTGTTGTAAACTACAGCCCTTCTCTTGCTTTTTATTCCAAAACCATCGGCGCCAACCTCAATCCTTTGGTAGGAGATATACAAATTGATTTTACCAATTCTTTTTCTGCTGGCTATGGTTGGGGAAATGATGCGCTTCGTTTAAAAAATTTTAGAACCATACACAACGGGGAGTATTACAATGTAAGTACCTACAAAAAAAACCTGGTTTTATTAACGAGTAATTTTATTTTAAACAATCACCATCGAAACCAGATTGTGGGTAGCATAAATGGCACTTTTGGAGAATGTACACTTTTATATGCCAATGATGGACCACCTTTTAATATTATCCCACTGGCAGACAATTTTGATAGATACTGGACAGGAAGTGGTGCTATATTCATACATACCAATAAAGGGTATAATAGAACTGAAATTAGTTTTGATCAATTTACTGGCTACACGCCTATGTTGTATGAGTTGAGCAATATTATAGGCATTAATGTACCGTTGTATAGTGATGAAATAAGCAGCGGTAAAAAGAAAAATTATTCTTTTAATACTTCTGCTTATCAAGTAAAAATATTTACTGATGAAAATTATTCTTTTAATGTAGGTGTATTAGGCAACTTAACAGATAAGATAGGAAGGCATTACGGCATCCAGGAACTGATACATATGGCACTCAAAATGCCACTTCATCCCAACAATGATATGAACAGATTATATTTTGGTGCATCCTATTTATACCAACAAGATGTTAAATAAAAGAAACTACATATTAATTTTAATGCTTGCATCTATATCAAGTTGCAAACCTCCTACCAGAAGTTTTAAATATGAGCAAAATGTGAATCTGTATTTTTTTAAAAAAATGGAAACCATTTTAAAGGCCAAAATAGACTCTGTAAAAGTATACAGAGCAGTGTTGGAAGATGTATTGGTAGAAAGAGACAATGTTACAGAGTATAAGCAGATTAATACCGAAAGCAAACAAGCAATTGTTGATTTTCAGGTAGACAATAATTATGCGCATTTATTTTTAATGCAAATATTTACAACTCCCTTCGTAGGCAGGCCCTGTATCTTTTTTTCAACTAGCTATAGTGCCGATAGCTCTTGTACACACCTTGGACCAGCTTACATGGGTTTGATAAATCTAGATCATATTAATGTCATTAAGGAATTGGCAATAAAACAATCCAATAAATACTATTTAAAAAGTTGGAAAAATAAAAAAATGGATTTTATAACATTTAATAAATTTCCACAAAAAGACGATCTTATTTCTAAAGTAAAAATAAAACAAATAATACTACAGGATCCCAATAAAATTGGAGGTTTAAAACCAACATTATATACAATTGCCGAAATTTTTAAAGACAAAAATGCAATGGCTTTTACCTATTTAGAAACAATAAAAAAAGGAACAAATGAAAGCAAAAAAAAGCAGTAAAAAGGCAGCTAAAAAAAATGATGATGAAACTGATGAATTAGTGCCAGCTGTAGCGGCAAAAAAAGCCAACTGTGTATGCGAAAAGAAAAGAAAATATTGGTACTGCATGAAAATAAAACCAGATGGCAGCAAAATTCAGTGTTTGGGTCCTTACGAAACAAAGGCAGATTGTGAACTAGAGGCACATTTTTGTGATAGCTGAAAACGTTGTATTCTCCAAAGGTAAATAATGTTCGTGGGTAATCGCTTGTGGCGAGTACGAAAAGCCGAATAATGTTCGTAGGTACTCGCCTGTGGCGAGTACAAAATGGCGAATTATGTAAAATGTACTCGCCACAGGCGAGTACCTACAGAGGTGAGAATGTACTCGCCACAGGCGAGTACCTACAGGCGAGTACCTACAGAATGGATTGCCTCACTCGCACCAATTTCTCTAACAATGGCTCTAACAAATCGAGCCTCAACATATTTGCTCCATCGCTTTTTGCCTCGGCAGGGTTTGGGTGTGTTTCTATAAAAAGTCCATCTATGCCTGTAGCTACAGCTGCTTTAGCTATCGTTTCTATAAGCGAAGGGTTACCGCCTGTAATGCCGCTTGTTTGATTTGGTTGTTGTAAAGAGTGGGTACAATCCATTATAACGGGCACGCCAATTTCTTTCATCCAAGTTATATTTCTATAATCCACAACGAGGTCTTGATAACCGAAAGTATTTCCACGATCGGTAAGCCATACTTGATTATTACCAGCTTGCACAATTTTATCTACTGCAAACTTCATAGAAGGACCACTAAGAAATTGCCCTTTTTTTACATTTACTAGTTTGCCTGTTTTTGCTGCAGCTACCAACAAATCTGTTTGCCTACAAAGGAAAGCAGGTATTTGCAACACATCTACATATTCGGCTGCCATAGCCGCTTCTTCGTGTGCATGTATGTCGGTGGTAGTAGGTATAGAAAACCTTTGCCCTACTTTTTGAATAATTTTTAGAGATGCTTCATCGCCTATTCCTGTAAAACTATTGGCGCTCGTGCGGTTTGCTTTGCGATAAGATGCTTTAAAAATATAAGGTATTTCCAATCGCTTGCAAATAGCTGCCACTTTTTCGGCTATTTCCATAACAATTTCTTCGCTTTCTGTAATACAAGGACCTGCTATAAGAAAGAAATTATTTTTATTGTATTGTTGGTGCTGAAAGAGTTCGTTCATGCTACAAAAATAGCTAATTTGATGTTCCCGAAAAAATTGAGTGAATTGAAGCGATTTTACAAATAAAAATTCAATAGCCAATGGCTTTTAAAAATTCACTTTTTTTTCTTTTAGAAATATCCAATGCCATTCCATTGGTCATTACAACTTGCCCCCCATCGCCACGTATATATTTGTCAGCATAATTTTTATTAATGATATAAGAATTGTGAATACGTAAGAAAACATCTACAGAAAGCATATCTTCAAAATCTTTTAGTGTTCTACTTACAATATGTTTCTTTTTATCGCTTGTAAAAATATGGGTATAGTTGCTGCTGGCTTCTAAATAAATAATATCTTCCATTTTAATAAATCGTAGACCTTCAGTTGTAGGAATGGCAATACGGGTGTAAGGGTTTTTTTTATTAATCAATTGCTCTACCAATAATTCTATTTGCGGATTTGGATAAGAATGATGTCGCTTTTCTTCCGCTCTATTTACAGCAATTTTTAGATCTTCTATTTCAATAGGTTTTACTAAATAATCCAATGCGCTGTAACGAATTGCTTTAATTGCATAGTGATCGTAAGCAGTAGTGAAAATGAGTTCAAAATTTTTATCATTGAGCTGTTGTAACATCAAGAATCCGTTCATTACAGGCATTTCAATATCCAAAAACACCAAATCTGGTTGAAGGTTGTCTATAGCTTCAATCCCTTTTGCTGCATTATCGCAACAAGCAATGATATCTACTTGTGGGCAGTGCGCCAATAGTTTTTCTTTTAATGAACTAAGGCTATTTTCTTCATCGTCTATAAGTATTGCTTTTATCATGGCTAGCTTAATTGTTTTCAAAAATTTTTATACGCAATTCTACTCTTGTACCTACAGGTTCATTTTTTTCAAAAATATCTGTAATAATCACATCCGAATTTTTATGTGTCTGGTTGTATAATTGAATACGCTCTGTGGTAATATCTATTCCATATGATTGCTGTTCTGGCTTATTAATTTCTTTCAATTGCTGCGCCTTAGCTCTACCAACACCATTGTCAATAATCGTATATTTAATGTATTCATTTTCCAAGGATGCGGCTATTGATAAATGTCTATTACCAATTTGTTTATTGAGTAACCCATGGTGAATGGCATTTTCTACAAAAGGTTGTACGATAAGGGGTAATACTTTATAATCGCTTTGCAACAATTCTTCCTCTGCCAAAAGTTCGTAAGTAAATTTGTTGTTGCTGCGAAATTGCTCCATCTGTAAGTAAAGCTCTAGGGTTTCATAATCTTTTTGAAAAGCCACCAAATCATTCTTTGAACTTTCCAGTACATTTCTAATAAGTTTTGCAAACCGAGCTAGATAAGTAGTAGCTTTTTCTTTTTGATTGGTTTGAATAAGGTTATCTATAGAATTCAAAGAATTAAAAATAAAATGCGGATTCATTTGACTTTGTAAAGCTTCCATCTTAGCTTTTAAAAGCTGCTCATTCATACTATACATTTCAATAGCCGTTTTCTGTTGCAATTCTTCCGCTTCTATAGATTTTATTTTATCAGCCATCAACGCCGCTAAGGTTGTAAGCAATTGCAAATGTTGTTGGGTATAAAAATTTTTTTCTGGATGTTCACTATCAATTATGCCTAAAAGCTCGTTATTGTAAATGATAGGTATTGTTATTTCGCTTAATCTTGATATTTCATCTTGCCTATATCTACTATCTTTTGAAGTATCAGGAACAATTACGGGTTGCTTTGTCTTTGTTACATACCCAACCAAACCTTGGCCTGGTAATACTTCAAACGGTTGCTTGTTTATTTCTTCTATGGTGCCTTTAGGGCCTATGCTTGCTTTTTGTATCATTTTGGTTTTATCGCTATTCCATAAATAAATCATACAATCTACAAAACCAAGTTTTGCAATAAGGTTTTTTGCTACATCCCACAATACTTCGTCTGTATTTTTTTTATCAATTAATGAGGTAGAGAAATAATTGACGATGCGCTCTAGTTCCAATTTATTTCTATACTGCTCTGCATTTAATTGTTGCACTTTTAGTTTTTCTCTTGCTATGGCTTTAAAACTTTTCTCCCTCCCTTTTACAAATAGAAATCCGAGCAATAAAATAAAGAGAGCAACCAATGAAATAAACCACCATGTTTTCCAAAAAGGAGGGCTAATAAAAAATTCAAAAGATGCAGGTGTGCCCCACTCTCCATTCCACCCCAACGTTCTTACTTCAAAAAGATAGTTATCCGGTTGTAAGCTTGCAAAAGAAACAAAATGCTGGTTGGTTGCTTCTGTCCACTCTCCTTCTACCGTTGCAGATAAGCGATAACTATAGAGCAGCTGTTTTTCATTGATATAGCCTGGGGCAGAAAATTCAAATTGAAGTTGGTTTTGTTTATAAGTGAGTTCAATTTTTTTTTCTTGCAATCCATAAATAGAATCTTGCGAAAAAACCTTTGTTATGTAAACAGGTAATGCCGGTAGTTTCTCCAATTCTCCATCTTGTATTTGTGTTAATCCTTCACCTGTAATAAGCCAAACAGACTGTTGATTGTCCATCTCCATACCAATAATATTGCCAAAGTAATTATTAATCTTGCTAAAATTAAATACCCTAAACCCATGCGCTGTTTTAATCAATTTATCTAATCCCGCATAATAGGCAATCCAGAAATTTCCTTTTGCATCTTCCCTAATGGCTTTTACCCAATTGCTGGTCAGTCCATTGTTTTGGTCAAATTTTGTTATGCTAAAACTATCATGGTCATTCTTTACAAAATGATAAACACCATTATATCTTGTACCAACCCAAATATTACCATGTGAGTCTTCAAATAGAGACCGGATGTTTTCAGTATTTAAAAGATGACTGGTTTTAATTATTTTAAAATTACTATTTATAAAACTATATCGGATACGAAATAGTCCATCTGTCCAAGTACCTGCCCACAAATCTCCTTGTTTGTCAAGAAGCAAATAAGTAATGCGGTAATCAAGCACTTTTTCTAGTTTACTTCCTGCACTAAAAAACAATTGATAAATATCGCTTAAAAAATAGTTCCCATCTTTATCGCCTATAATTTTAGATATTTTTTTAATGGGGAGCTGGGTTATGTTTTCAAATTGTAGTTTTGCAGTATCAAAGGATGCAATCCTATCCATACTTTGCAACAAAGGAGGATAGCTGCTTTTTATTGTAATATAAAAAATCTCTGAATTTGTTTTATTAATAGGTTTAAAGGTTCCGCTCTGCTTGTTAAATATTTGCGTACCCTTTGATGTACTCACCAAAAAGTTTTCTCTATTTATCGGATAGAATAAATAGGAATTTTCTGACGACCATATGCCATTCTCCAAATTGTAAAGACTTATATTATTTTTAGTAACCAATTTGGAAAGGCCCAATGCAGTGCCAAACCAAATATTTTTTTCTCTATCCTGAAAAATAGAAGTAATGATATTGGAGGCAATTCCATCCTTTACGGTTATTAATTGATGTGTACCATTGGTATTTATTTTTACAATGCCTGCTGCCGTTGCAAACCATAATACAGCATCATCATCTTCAAAGATATCATAAATTTTTTTTTGTTTTAAAGCTGGTATATTAAATACACTTGGAAGCATAAGAAAAGTAAGGGAAGGTTGTAAAGAAGAAATCCCAGTCATCATTCTAAGCCCTAAATTGGTACCTAGCCAAATTCGATTTTTTTTATCTTGGTAAATTTTTATTTCATTAAACTTACTTTCAGGATTTACAATTTGAGCAATGCGTTTATAATACTTATTAAAAACACATATTTCTTCTCCCGTCGTAATAAAAGATGAATCGTTTAATATGGCAATGTTTGTATAGGAAGCGGACGGAAAATCTTGAATTGGTTTTGTGAACTTTCCATTATTGAATACTTGTAGCCCTTTATTATCGGTTGCTACAATCAAATCCTGCCATGGCGTGGGTATAAACTCATTTACTACTATCGTATCTGTTAATGGTTTGGAAAGAACTTTGTCATTTGCAATAATATCAATTGTGCCATTATTTAGCGCTACAAACAATTTACCATCTTTGCCTTCATAAAAGTCATTTACAAAATTATGAGCAAGTCCGTTAGCAGTAGTAAAGTTTTTAAAAGAACTGCCATCATACTTACTAAGACCTTCGTTGGTAGCTATCCATAAAAATCCCTTTGAATCTTGAAATATATTGCGAATTGTATTGGAAACCAACCCATCATTTACACTATAATTTTTAAATATTTGTTGCTGCGCCTTTGCCGAGTGTATAAATCCGGTAGCTATAAAAATAATTACTGTTACTAAGGCATAACGCATAGCTTAAAGTTAATCTATATTTTATTAGGAAGTACTGGTTAGTTAACTTTTAAAAAGGGACCTACAATTTTCATTTCATTGTCTTCAAACAACTTACTCATTTCTGCTTTTGTTGGCTCATGTTCGAATGCGGCTAGTTTTACAAAAAAGTTTTCCATTTTGCCTGCTGGTTGAAAGAGTACCATCATTTTTCCTTTTTCACTTACTTGTGTCCATGCGTGGGGAACTTTCATTGGTAAAAAAATACTATCCCCTGCACCGAGTTCATATTTATCTTCGCCAACCTGAAAATAATAATTGCCTTCCATCACATAAAACACTTCGTCTTGCAAATAATGTATGTGCAAAGGCGTACCCATACCTTGCGATAAGGAAGTTTGTTCAAACAATGCAAATCCGCCATCATTATCAGTACCAGAAACTTTTAAATCCAATATATTTGAATTAACGCCTTTTAGTTTAATATGGCCATGCAGCCTGCCTTCACCGGCTTTTACTTTAAAACCTTTCTCATTTCTGACTAATCTTTTTACTGCATTTGCAAAAGTTGTAAAAGGTAATAATGCGGCAAAAAAGGAAGTGGCAATAAATTTGTTTCGTTTCATATACAAAATTAATTAGTAAGTGCAAATATTACCCCTTATAGTTACTTTTCCTGTACTGGGTGTAGCTCTAAAACCTGGGTTAAGGGTAACAACTCTTCCTGCCATACCCACCACACAATTGTTTGTACATACTACTGCGCCATTTGTAGAAAGATTGTTAATGGCGGCAATCATACCATATGTGCCGTTATAATTAGCGGGTCCATGAACCACACTCGTTGGACTAAGTGTAGCTATTAAAGCTGCATTGGTATTTAAAAAAACATTTACTCTAGAATTTTGACCATTGCTAAAATTGGTAGCTGCACATCCACCAAGCCACCAGTAACTCATAATATTATTAAATGGCGGTGAAAAATTTGAAGCTCCATTTGCATCCACACAATTGCCTGTGTATGCGCAACCTGAACTGGAAAAACATGCGCCTCTAGACCAAGGATCTGAAGGAGTATCACAAACTCTATCTGCTGTAGTACTGCAATTACTCCCATTGATGTTTTCAAAACCATTCACCGGTTCAAATGTGTGCAACAGGCCAAGGCAATGGCCTACCTCATGGCTAGTGGTTCTTCCATTATTTATATTGCCTGTGGCAACTGAGCAAAATGTATTGGGAATAGTATAAGCATTGCCCCCATATCCACCACCAGAGTTTGAACCAAGTGCCCTTTGAAAAAATATTGTAATGCAATTGGGAACTAGCCAAGGATTAAGTGCATTGTAAGAAGCAGGATTATCACAGTTTATATTAAAATTTATATTGGTACTATTAATATAACGATATCCCATGTTTGCAAAGCAAAGATTATTAGGTGCAAAATCATTTACCATTTGGTTAAACTCATTTTCTATATCTGCAGGTGTAGCTGCAGGTAAACTCCCATCATCATTTGTCACAATGTAAAAGTATACACGTGCCATATTGTTTACAATAAGTGTAGATCTGTTGGTAACCCCAAAAATTCTTGCCTGTTCTTCCGCAGCAGTATCAATAATATATTTTCCACATTGCAAGGGTGCTAGTTGTTGTGCTTGTACAAAATAATTATTGCCTAACAAAAACAACAACAAAAAAGGTATGTTTCTCATTCTTATTTTTTTATATTTTTTATAGTATCAATTTCCTTTTTTAATGCAATCACATAAAGGGTAAGTTCTTCAATTTTCTCCATCATTTTCTTCTGTGTATCTCCAAGTTGTAAACCGTTTTTTTCTATCTCTGCCGCTGATGGAATTCCCGGCAGGTGATTATTTTCCTCAATAAATTTTTCTACCTCATCTAACGTTTTAAGTTTATACTTTTTATCAAACACATAATCTGCCCATCCGGTTTCCACTACTACTTCTTTGCTTCTTATACTCCCATTTACTGATAATCTTGATGTAGGATTTAGCGTGCCTATACCTACAAAACCTGTGTTTGTATTCATTACTAATCCCCAGCCAGAAACGTTACCAAAAAAACCAGTTGTCACAGCATCTGCAATACCTAAAAAAGCTATGGCATTTGTGTTACTAGGATTATTAAGCCAGAGCCCAGCGGAGTTTCCATCAGCTTGTGTTCTTAGCCTCATTCTGCCGGCAACATCCAATTTAAACGCAGGATTACTTGCGCCAATACCCACATTTCCGTTTTGTACAATTGACAAAGAAGCACCTCCATTATTAGTAAATAAGTTAAGCGGATCGTTACTTTTTGTACCTAACCAGCCACCTGTTGCACCACCAAAACTTCCTATCCAGGATCCAAGTGTAATTGATCCGAGCAAATTTGTATGGGTAAGTCCAAACCCATCTGATTGTACGGTAAATTTATCGTTGGCAGGCGCATTATTATCTCCCACTGTTACATTTCCATTGGGATAAATATGCATACGCCCTAACCCGTTTGAATTAAACCGCATAGTATGATTTGTGCTGGTACCAATAGCGGCTGAAACACCACCAATGGCTTCACTTAGTACAATTGAATCAACTCCATTTATGCCCACATGCTTCCATCCTTGAGAATTATATGATGTTTGTATAGTAAGCTTGGTACCTGGTAAATTTGTACCCAAACCTACATTACCAGTATTTATATTAAAGATATTATTTCCACTAGCATCCCAAAATCCGCCCCCACCTGCAGCAGTTCCTTTGCTGCTGCTTTTTACAATCCATTTCTCTTCGGTAGCATCGTATTGCAGATTTACAATTCCTTTATTGGGTATGGTAATATCTGCAGCTGTACCAGTAACAATCATGTCTGTTACCGCCGCATTTACATCTTCGTTGTTAAGTTGCATGGTAAAGCCTGTCCTATTAAAAAGTGTAAGCAACCTACCGTCATTTCCAGCCGTAATACCTGCTACTGTAAAATCGGCGGTTGGTCCACTAAGCCTATAATAACTAAATCGGGTAGTATTTATGTCCAGAGCAATATTTATTCCGTCAGCTACCGCCAAGTCACTAGTCTTAAATATTACATCCCCATTTACATCCAGCACCGCTTGTGGTGTTTCAGTATTTATTCCCACATTTTGTGAGAAAACAATTAGGCTACAAAAAGTTATTACAACGAGCAATACATATTTTTTCATAATCAAAAAATTTATAGATGATGCTGCAAACTAAATTTTATGATTGCTACTAAAAACTGATTTTAATTAAGTGGGGTTGTTTTATGATTAGGTGGGAGAATTAATTGATTAAAAACTGCCAGTACACGATAATCAATAATTTTAAACCGGCAGGATATATTTTGGGATAGGCATCAATAGGCAACTGGAGAATGATTTGTATAAAATGAACCATACTATTGGCCGTATAAAATGAAATTCAATATTTTGCTGCTCTTTTATTTTAGCAGGCTACTCTAAGATGAACACGATGCCGCTTATCTAAAAAAAGGGAGAAAATAGTATCGGCGTTATGTAAATGAAACAAACCAAATTTCTAAAAAAGAATTAATGCCCAATTGCTTTTAAAAACTCCTCCTTTTTTCTTCTAGAAACATCTACATACCTGCCATTCTGCAATTCTATCTGTCCACCATCTCCTTTTATATAGCGTTTTATAAAGTTGAGATTGATGAGGTGAGAATGGTGTGTTCTAAAAAAAATATCATCAGGCAAAAGTTCTTCAAATTCTTTTAATGTTTTGGAAGCTATAATTTTTGTTGTATTGGAAAAGTAGATGTTGGTATAGTTGCTATTGGCCTCTAAATGAATAATGTCATTAATATCGTAAAATAATAATCCTTCTAAAGTAGGAATCGCTAATTTGTTAAATTGCTTTTTAGGATGCAACATATTTTGCTTTAATAATTCTATCTGTTTTTTTGTTTGATAATTTTCCACGCTTTCCAATTTATATAATGTTGATTTTAATTCATCAATATCAATTGGCTTTAACAAATAATCAAAAGCAGCATATTTAATGGCTTTAATTGCGTATTGATTATAGGCGGTAGTAAAGATTACGTGAAAGTTTTTTTCGGGGAGCGCATTCAGCATTTCAAAACCATTCATAAGTGGCATTTCAATGTCTAAAAAAATAAGTGCTGGTTTGTGCTGCTGTATCAGCAAGAGCGCCTCCTGCCCGTTAGAAGCTTCAGCAAGCAATTGCACCTGCGGGCAATAAGCTGAAAGTTTTTCACGCAGTGCCAGTCTGCCCTTGGCTTCATCATCAATTATTATTGCTGTAATCATTTTAAATTAAGTTTAAAAGTACTTTTACTTCTGTGCCATTAGCGATGCCCTCATTATAAAGGTCAGTTATTTCTACTGATGGTTTTTCTTCTTTGTTGAATAATTTTATTCTGTCGTAACTCATTTGCATGCCATAAGAGGACGTTTTATTTTGAACGATCAGCCCTGCTGCTTTCCTGCCAATGCCATTGTCTTTGATTGTGTATTCAATGCTATCAGCAACTTTTTTAATTGCTATCTGCAATAAACCATTATTATCTTCTCTATTTTTCAGTCCATGTAAAATAGCATTTTCTACAAAAGGTTGAATGATTAATGGCGGTACTTTATAGTCATTGTTCAATAAATCATCATCAATATCAAGGCTTGTTTCAAATTTGTTTTCGTGCCGCAATTCTTCCAGTTCGATGTAGAGTTTCAAGGTATCGATATCTTTTGTAAAAGCGACCACATTTTGTTTGCTACTATCCAAAATATTCCGTAACAGTTTAGCGAATTTATTCAAGTAAAAAGTTGCATTGTATTTATCGTTGCTGTGGATGAATGCATCAATACTATTGATACAGTTGAAGATGAAATGAGGATTCATCTGGGCCTTTAGGGCTGACATTTCAGTTTCCGTAATACGCTGCTTTAAGTCTGCTTTAAAGCGTATATGCTTTATTCTTTTTACTATAAAAAATATAATTAAAACCGCCATTGTCAAAATTGACGCTATTATAAACCACGATGTTTGCCACCAGGCAGGACTAATAATGATTTTCAACCTAGTTAATTCACTCCATATACCATAACTATTTGAGCTCTGAAGCTGAAAATTGTATTCGCCTGGCTTTAAACCGGAATAATTGACCAAGGAGCGGTTATTGGAATTCACCCAGTCTGCATCAGCGCCCAATAACTGATACTTGAAGGAACACTCTTCATAGTTGATAAAATTATTCACGCCAAATTCGATTGTAATAAAATTCTGATTATGCAAAAGATTAATCTCTTGCGCAGTATTGATATTTACAGAAAGGTTTAATTCTTTGTTCCCGATTTTTATTGATTCAATCAATGGTCTGGGGCTAAACTTTTCAATTATAAACTTGGCCGGATTAAACCATGTGACGCCATTAATGCCTCCAAAATAAAGATTTCCGCGGCTGTCTTTCGTTGAACAACTGGTATTAAATTCATCTGCTTGTAATCCTGCCGATGCTTTTACTTGTGTAATTTTATTTAAGCTTTTATCAATCTTAATAAGGCCCACATTGCTGCCAAACCAAAAATTGCCAAGTTTGTCTTTTTCTATGCTGTACATTACATTTCCGAGTAGTCCATTGGAAATGGAAAAAGTTCGAATTATTTTATTTGTAATCAGATTGTATAAAAAAACGCCATTACTGGTACTGGCCCATAATGTATCACCATCAATTAATACTGCATTTACAGATTTTGAAAACCGCTTTGTTTCTTCCAGTATAATAAATTTGCCTGAATGCATTTCATATTTGATAAGTCCATTGCTTGTACTACCTATCCATAAATTCCCCTTACCGTCTTCAATTGCATGTTGAATAACTAACTGAAAAGGGCTGCCGGTTTGATCTATTAAAGTGATTTTATGAAATTGCAGCTTTTTTAGATCAAAAAAAACGGTTCCTAAGTTGCTGCTGTAAAGAAGGCTATCACATGATTTTAATTTATAAACAAACTGCCCTCTGGTACTTGGTGCTATACTGCTATCGATAAAATGTGTGAATTTTTTATTGATGCAATTGAACTGATAAAGGCCTGCTAATGTTGCAAGCCATAGGTTGTAAGGTGATGTAGCTGTAATACTATAAACGGAATTAGCAGCAGGTATATGGGGATTTTTATATGTTACGATACTTCCAATACTAATATCAGCCATACGAAGCCCTTCCAACTGAGTTCCCATAAAAAGCTGATTGCCTGTATGTTTATAAATAGACAATGTCATATTGTGCGCTACTTTTCCGTATTGCAACTCTGTCTTTTGTATTAATTCAAATTCTTTTTTTGAACCGTATTTCACCGCAATGCCGCCACCGCTGCTTCCCACCCACATATTACTTTGCCTGTCTTTAAAAATTGATAGTGTAAATTTTCTAGGCCATTCATTTTGGTTGGGAGCAGATGAAAAGGAGTTTACTATTGATTGGTTTGATGGCTCAAGTATTACGATGCCAGCGGCACGGGTACCCACCCATAAGTTATTATATTTATCACTGGCAAATGAACCTACGTCATTACTGCCACAGTTAGTTATTTTTATGGAATTCATATCCTTTACATTGATCATTAATGCTCCGCTTTTTGTTGATGCTGCCCAAAGGGAGCCTTGCCAAAAAAATAATTGTCTAATATCATCAAGTAGTAAATTGTTTGCAACCACAATGGGTGTATCTGTTATTTCATAAATTTTTTTATTAGCTACAGTTATTATTTTATTGTTCCAAGCTATTGCTGCATCGGTTCTGCTTTTTGTATCCGGTTGCATTAGATATTGATGTGAAGTAAAAGTTTTAGTATCACAAATAAAAAGGCCTTCGCTGGCCGTAACAATAATTACTTCTGTTTTTTTTCTACCCTGAACGATTGATCTGATCATTAATCCATTGAGGGTATCGGCTTGTTCAAAAAATGTAGTCGCAAGATAAAAGCTGTCTTTTCTGCAATCATAAATGGCCAGTCCTCCAGCGGTACCAATCCAGATCCAGTTTTTTGAACTGTCATAAAAAAGGGCTTTGATATGATTGTTGGGTAATACCCCTCGTTTAACATTATCTCTATAATAAGAAACAATTCTATTTCCATTGAATTTATTAAGCCCATCCTGTGTACCTGCCCATAAATAGCCAAGTACGTCCTGGGTAATACAATAGCCACTGTTTTGCGAAAGACCCTGAGCTGATGTGAAGGAAGTAAAATTTAATATTGGAAAATCTTGTGCAGCAACCTTATGTATTTGAATACAACAATAAAACAATAATATCCACACATATTTAGCCATGACTTAAATTACAATTTTTTTCAATAGAAATATGTAGTTTTTGTTTAAAGATTCAATTTAATTATGTAGATAGCATATTAAATTGTTTTGTTTTAAATAGATTGCTATTATAGGTAATATTTTTTTAAAGTCTATTTAAAAAGAAATAATTTTTTACATTATCGCTAATTTTTTGTAAAGTTTACTTTCCATTTACCATCCCTCTTTACTAGTATAAAATCTTCTTGTATTAGAAGCATATAAATACAAAGCCAATACGGGTGTTCCTTTTTTTACAAACGAATAATTAGAGTTGCTAACCTCCCAAATTTTATTATTTTTTTGTAGTACAATAACATCTGAAGATGGCTTCGTACGAAGTACTATTTTATTGCTACCTTTTTGATAATCATCGCTTAACCCAAATGTAATAAAACCACCTGCTGTTTCTAAAAGAGTAAACATAGAAATCTTATCAACTATATCAATATCGGGGTTTACAATCTTTTTTTTTGTTTCATAAATTTGGATAATTATAATAGGTTTACCTTGTTTTTTCTCTTTAATGTAATCTGCTCCTTCCATTATATTTCCTTTATCATCTATTTTGCCAATAATGTCGGTTTCAAGAAATTTAAAAGTAATTATTCCATTTTCTTCATTTAGTAAAGTACCATATAGGCCTTTGTTATCATACTTATTAAAAGCCAATATTACTGTAGCACCTATGTTGGTATTTGTTTGACTATTACTTTGTATAGGCAAGTCTTTTTTTTGGATTAGTTTTTGCGAAAATGCTGGAATACAAATTAATATTAGGCCAACAAATAGAAGTTCTTTTTTCATTTTATAGTTTTTATAAGTCATCATATTTTACCGCAGTAAATACATAATCTTTATACCACCACCAAAAACCATTGGTACAAGAGTTTAGTATCTTGAAGGTATAAGTTGATGGCTTTTTTATCATTAATTTAATAGATTTCCAACCGTTTTTATCTGTTGCATCTTTATTACAAACAGATGAAGTAATTATCATTTTACATCCTTCTTTATCATTTTGTAACTGTACCAATAGATAAGTATAATTATCACTTTGCTTTGTAATTACCCATCGTACTTTTAAATTGGGTCGTTTAGAGTCGGCTATCCAATTGCTAAACTTTTGGGCTTGCGCCACTTCCACTAGAATGAATAAAATGAAAGTTAGCGAAGCATGAAATTGTATTTTTTTTCATTATTTTTATTTTTTATAATTATTTGAATTTTATTGTTTAATCATACTTCTTCTCACATTAACATTAGGTTTGATTTGCGTATTTATTTGTGAAGACTGCTGTCGTACTTTTTGGTTTAAAGCAACCCCAGGTATTTTCAATACATCATTTCCAAAAATAGTAACATCCTGCTTTATGAGTATTACCTGTTTGCTTAATAATTTTCGCCCAAGTCCATTTGTTTCATCACCTAACCCGACTGCTAAACCTTGTGCATTTGCCCACACGCCATTTATTTTAAAATTGCCATTGCCTTGTATGTTTTTAATTTGTTCTGCAAATACAGTCCATTTTATAACAACATTCGTTTGTGGCTTGCTGGGAGTAGCATTCCCCTTTTGCCAAAAACTATTTTTTGGAGTTACCCTTATTTCTAAAGGGATATTGTTTGGCAAATTATTTACTGAGTAATTTAAACTTATTGAATACACATTTTTTTCAAATCGTTCATTACTACTTGTTTCATTTTTTTTGACAATAGCTTTAATATTTGGCAAAGGCTTATAATCTGTAAAAGTGCCAGAGCTAGGAGATATAGAACCACCTGTAAAGTTTGGGTTATTATTTGCAGGATAATTAGGATAAAATTTAGTTGGTGCGGTTACTTCAAAATCGAAAGCTTCTAGTACATCTTCTTCGGGTAATCCTATATTATTACTATTCCAATTTATATTGCCAGTGTACCATGCTGTACCTTTTGTTGGTAAATTTATGGGCGGCGCATTGGGTATTATTTCTGTAGGGCCACCCGTAAGTTCGTAGGTAATGGTAACATTACTACCAGGGCCACCTACTACATGTTTTATTCTAAAAGGGGCATCGGCTGTATGGTAAAATTCATTTTCACCTATGTATGGTACATCGAATTGAATGTTTATAAAATATTCTTTGCCATTTGCAACAGCTTTGTAAAAAACATATCCATCAGTACCACAAAATGGTAAAGCCTGCCCGGTAGAAAAACGAGCGGTGCTGCCTTTTTTTACTTCGGCCCTAGAAAGTGATGGGCCATCATGGACAAGAAAAGAACCATTGCGCACATCGGAAGTGCTGCCATAAATGCTGTAATTGCTGTAGTTAACTATGATAACGTTTACTTCGTTGGCTTTGGCTATAGTGACAAGCCCGAGTAGTATTGTACTGAAAAGAATACTTATATTATTTTTCATTTTGATTTTCAATTTTTTTTGTGAATTATAATTATTTGATGGTTTTTTGGGGCAATAAAAGTGTTTTATTTGTAATCATTGCAAACTTTTATTCTTATTATTAACGGGCTGTCGCCACCATCATCCTGCAGGTTAATGGTGATGGGTGTTGGATTGAGTGCACAAAGGTTGCCATTACTTTTGGTATCAGCAACTGCAATTAAATCCCTTAAATAAAAGTCCTGGTAAAAATCGCCGTTAATGGTTGACATTGGTTTTCCTCCAATAATTTTTAAAGGGTCGTCGCCACTTCCTCCGTCATAATCCATCAACCAGGTCCAAATTCGTATTTTAACATTACCAGGGTCGTTAAAAACGAAGGACCGTGTTTGCCCGCAAATACCGGCATCTGTATTTCTGTCATAAAGCTTTAATTCAGACAAATGATTATTGTTTTGAAATGCAGCCATATCACCATTAGGCATACCATAAAGGGGCTTTATTTCTTTGTTTCCTTCGTAGCATAACACTGTTATATGTCCATAAGGATCACAATCTCTACCTGTAGATATTTGATCAATGGAAAATTTATAAATATTTTTTGCTTTCATGGTGATGGTGCAATTCCTCTGGGGCAATTCCTCTAACCTTGCGTTAGCCACAACCACTTCGCCATAAAGATTTCTCAACGAGTAGGAAACAGGCGTACCCCAAGTGGATGGGTATTTTGAATGGTTATCTAACCTTAGCATCATTTGGCCCAGCTTTACTTTAAGATCTTCTACACCCGATGCTGAAACAACCGTTCCACTTTCGCCAAAGCCAATGCCCCATCCAAAAATCCTAAAATTCACATTTTTAAATACTGTTGAATTTTTTAAAAGCAAATCTGCATTAACTACAACGGGGCCTCTGTATTGTACGTCTAATTGACCACCAATGTCTAACGCAGATAATTCAGATTCAAATGCCACCATTATTCTTGCGCCATAAACTACTTTATCAACATATACTAAATTTCCCTTACCATTTAAATCTTGATTTTTAAAAAACTTACCCGGAATTGTAGGCGCATATTCTATAGTAAATAATTCTGCTTTATAATCCATTAAATATTTTATAGTTTCCTTTCTGTTGCTAAAATCAAATAACCCACTTACCGATACCGTAGGAGAAAAAACATCAAACCCAACATGTAATTTAAAATCAGTCGCATCATATATTTCTGAAATTGTGGTGTTTTCTTTTGCCCTTACTGTACCAGAAGCCTGTGTATTTAATAATGTTTGCCTGGCTTGGAGTATTTGCTGCACAGTAGGGGCAGTTAGGTTTACTATTGGATTGGATACTGTTTCGGCATTAATGTTTAAAAAGGCATCTTCCCGCTCATCGTTTATTTGTCTGAATACCCCTGTATTTTGAATGTCGTTTAAATCGTAAACATACCCGGGAACAACATTATCTGTGGTGCTTCTCGAAATTATATCCCATTCGCTCGATTTAACATCCAGCCTGTTTTTAGATACCCTACAAGTTACAATTGAATTGCCCATGTCTTGGGTTTCATCTTTTCCAGGGTCAGTCTCTATTGGAACACACTGTTTAGGTATTTCTCTATTTTGTTTTATTACTGCCATTTTAGATCCTGCATTAATGTTTACTTTAATATTCTTACCATTCGAGCCACGCATATTTACATAATAGCTGTTGCTAAGTGTTTGAGTCATTTGGTTGCTATATACATCTTTTCTATTTGTATTAGTTGGTACAGTTGGATTGGGTCTGTTAACAACCGGCGCTTGATTTAGCGTTCCCTGTGGTTTTATAAGTACATCTTTAGCATTAGTATTAGTTTGTACTGTTGGATTGGGCCTGTTAAGAGGTGCATTTTTAATTAGTGTTCCTTGTTTTTCAAATTGCGCAAAGCCAACAAGGGCATTGAAGCAAATAGCAACTGCTAGTATTGATGCTTTAGCAAAAATAAATTGTTTCATAATTTTTTAATTTTGTTGATTAATAATTTTTTTAAGGTAGCCAAGCCATAATTTTTGATACAAAAAAAGAATCCCATGTATCACTTGACTTGTGTAACTGACAAATATTATCAGTTACACAGGTTGATTTTGCGGCAACTGAAGGGTTTACGTTATTGAGGGCATTTTGAAGATTTTGCCCACCATTGTTGCCATCGCTATCAACTTCCGGATCTTGACTACAAACCATGTTAATTACAGGCAGGGGTATATTGGCATTGCAGCCTGAAGTAATAAGAACAAGACCCTTTACATCACGGAACCAATTATCACTAAATGCTAATGCTCCCAATGCAAAGCCGGTAAAAGAAAGCCCACCTACTACCGTTTTTTGTTTACTAATAGCGCTGTATTGGCTTTTTAGATGGCTCCATACATTTTGATAATCTATACTTAGCTTGTTAATTTCTACTTGCCAGGTATTGTTATCTTTTACATTATTTTGATTGGCACGGTGTTGCACAATGGCAACAATAAAATTTAAATCTGCCAATTGTTTGGCAATATTATTTAATAAGAGGGTATTGAGTAAGGCATCGTAATTACTTAACATAACAACGCCTTTAATATCCACTGCATTTATTTTATTACGTGCATAAAGTTTGTAGTTTACAGGGTCAGTGAAAGTATTGGTTTTGGGGGTAGTTAATACTTTATTGTTAACAATACCCATGGTTACGATGCCCTGGTTTTTAAATGGTATTGTTTGCTTTATTCGACTTCTCGAAATAACCTGTGCTATTGCGGTGAAGCTATAAAATAACAAAATTGCGATTGAAAGTAATGCTCTCATTTTAAAAGTATTTTAGAGTAAAAAATATTATTGTCTCATATAAGCATTTGCATCTGGATAACCATCCCCATTTTTATCAATACCTTGCACTTTAATTTTTATTTGCAAATAGCCCTTGCTTCCTGCTGTGCCAAATTGTTTATATACGGCCAACAGTGCATATACTTCTTTATTATCTTGTTGAAGTTTGACAGCGAACACCCTTCCATCCATTTTATTACTCGTATAAAAATTTGCACCAAATCCCTGGGTATTTTTTACTGCATTCATCAATGCAGTATTGGAAGATATTTTTTCAAACTGGCTAATGGTTAATTTTGTTTCGGCTATTTCTGTTTCGTTTCTTTCACGCCAGCTTTTTATACTTACTCCTTCATTAATGGTAGGCGCATCAAATGGCGATTCCAAGGAATAGCCTAACCCACCATATTGTGAAAAAAATATCAGGTCTACTTTTCCTGAAGCATCTTCAGCTTCTCCCATTCCCATTACTTTTGCTTCCAGCAGGTTTAGGCAATTGCCAAATTGGCCATTATTTTGGTGCCCTAGGTTCATAGTGCCATCCTGGTTATAAGTATTGTTTTCGGGCGTGCCATATGTCATCATATTATTAGCATTGCTATATTCAGATTGGATTGATTGTGGGTACCCTGTTTGTACATTTCCATTGCTAGCGTTGCTACTCTGTGATTGGTCTTGGTTGCCATACTGTGACTGCTCTTGATTTGTAGACACAGTATTCGTTTGATTTTCGGATTGTTGAGTTTGATCAGTTATATTACTTTTTTGCTTTTCCTTATTTTTTTTGAAATGAAAACTCAGAATTGGTTCAAATATTTTGAGTAATGTTTTTACATTGCCTACAATCTGTTTTACGTTTTCTGACGATTGTTTCGCCTGGTCAGCAATCTGATTACTGGCTTCGCCAAGTTCTTTGGTCTTGTCATTTATTTTTTTTGCTTTATCTACC
Source organism: Ferruginibacter sp. (assembly GCA_031380515.1). Lineage (GTDB taxonomy): Bacteria > Bacteroidota > Bacteroidia > Chitinophagales > Chitinophagaceae > Ferruginibacter. Next base: position 37,552 of record JANNGD010000090.1, read on the forward strand.
ATTTTTTCCGTTCCCTTTTTTGAAGCGCTTCGCTCTTCCTGAGCAATACAGTGGCAGCAACAAAAAAATAAAACGAGTAGACTTATTAAATTTTTCATAATGTATTTTTATAATAATTAAATAAATAAAGTTTTTTGGTCAGTCAAATTTTACAGCAGTTGATTTATATTCGTTATACCACCACCAAAAGCCATCAGTGCAGTAGTTAAGTATTTTAAATGATTTGAATACAGATTTGTTTTTTAACAGTATTACAGGTTGCCAACCATTTTTTCTACTTCCACCAACATTGCAAAGCGAAGCAGTTACATTGAATTTGCAATTCAGCGTGCTTTGCAGCTCCAACCGTATATAACTATAACCATTCACATCTTTGCTGGTTGTGTACCGCACTTTTAAATTTGGGTGGTTGCTATCGGTAATCCAGTTGCTGTAAGATTGCGCTTGAGCAAATGTGCACAGCAGCGAAAAAGCCATCAGATAAATTATCTTTTTCATTATAATTGTTTTATTTGGTTTAAATATTTATACAAATACACAAAACAATCAGCTTCTGTAAAACCCACATTGAGCCATTCCCATATTCCAATTAGCAGTCGGAGTAAATAATAGAACTTCTTACATTTGCACCCTAAACGATTTATATGATAAAAGAAAAAATACTCGTAATAGGTGCCAGCGGGCAAATAGGTGTAGAGCTTACCATGGCACTTCGGAAAATATATGGGAATACCAATGTAATAGCCAGCGATTTACGTGAGCAGAATCCTTTGCTAGAAGGAACAGGCCCTTATGTAAGCCTAGATGTGATGAACAAAGAAATGTTGCATGTGCAAGTAGTACGCCAAGGCATTACGCAAATTTATTTGTTGGCTGCCATCTTATCGGCCACTGGCGAAAAGAACCCTAACCTCGCCTGGAGTTTAAATATGGCCAGTTTGCTCAATGTATTGGATATAGCCAAAGAAGAAAATTTACATAAAGTTTATTGGCCGAGTAGTATAGCTGTATTTGGCCCCACATCGCCCAAGCAAAATTGCCCACAACAAACCATTATAGAGCCAACAACGGTATATGGAATTAGTAAATATGCGGGAGAATTTTGGTGTAATTATTACTTTAACAGATATGGAGTTGACGTGCGCAGCCTTCGTTATCCCGGCCTTATTAGCTACAAAAGCCAACCTGGTGGAGGTACAACTGATTACGCAGTGGAGATTTTTCATGCTGCAAAAGACAATGAGCAATATGAATGCTTTTTAAAAGAAGATACCTATTTGCCCATGATGTATATGCCAGATGCCATACGTGCAACCATAGAACTGATGGAAGCACCAAAAGAAAAAATCAATATCCGTACTTCCTATAATTTATCGGGCATGAGTTTTTCGCCTAAAGAAATAGCCGATGAAATAAAAAAGCATGTATCAGATTTTGATATAATTTACAAACCAGATTCACGCCAAGCCATTGCCGATAGTTGGCCACAGAGCATTGACGATGGTGTGGCAAGAAACGATTGGGGCTGGCAGGAAGAATATAACCTTTCCAATATGACGAAAGATATGCTGGAAAACCTATAAATGCACAGTTATTGGACTTTTAGGCACGGTTATACCTTAAAATGCACGTCTATGTATATTTTTAAAATTTTAACAAATTAAAACCTTGTTTACAAAAAAAACGTTTACTTTTGCGCCGATAAAAACTAAAAAAAACTAAACATGAAAAAATTATTATTAAGTGCAGCAATTGTTGCTGTTGGATTGTGTGCAACCGCACAAATCGGTTATGGCGTAAAGGCAGGCCTAAACGTATCAAGCATCACTGGAGATGATAGTGAAGGTTTGAAATCAAAGATTGGCGTAAATGGTGGTGGTTTTGTTACTATTCCATTGGCTTCTACTTTTGCAGTACAACCAGAACTTTTGTTTTCTACAGAAGGTGCCAAGATTGATGGTGGTGGAACTATCAATTTAGGTTACATTAATCTTCCAGTAATGTTTCAGTACAGGAAATCTGGCTTTATTGGTGAATTAGGTCCCCAAATTGGATTTCTTGCGTCTGCAAAGGCAAAATTTGAAGGAGAAACTGAAGATATTAAAGAATCTTTCAATTCTACAAGTTTCGCTGTAAACTTTGGTGCTGGATACCAAATGGAAAGTGGACTAGGTTTTGGTGTTAGATATAGCCTTGGTTTATCAAACATTATTAAAGAATCAGGTAGCGACGCAAAAACAAGTGTGATTAGCTTAGGTCTTCATTACAATTTTGGTGGAAAATCTAAAGAATAATATTATCATTTTGATACAAAATGCCTCGCAATCTTGCGAGGCATTTTTGTATTGAAGTATCTCGATTTTTAACAAAGTAAATTATTTTCAAAAAAAATTACTTGTTAAATTTGCATCTCATAAATTAATCATAATATGAAAAGAATGTTTCTTAGTTTGGCTGTAATAATTGTAAGTGTAACAGCAAACGCACAAAAAGACAGTAAAGTAAATTTTAATGTAGGTGCTGAACTTGGCGTTGCCACTGGCAATTTAAATACTGCCTATTCTGTAGGTTTTGGGGCTACAGCCCAATTAGAATACGCCATGGATGAAAAGGCACGTATTACTGCAAACTCCGGTTTTATACAATACGTTGGTAAAAAAATATCGGGTACCAGCTTAAAAAACCAATCAAACACCGTAATACCAATACTAGCTGGAGTTGAATACGATTTTGCTTCCAATTTTTATGGCTCTGCACAATTAGGTGTGAGCATTTTTACTGGCAAAGTTGGTTCTTCGAAATTTACTTACATTCCAGGTTTGGGGTTTAAAATAAATGAAAAGCTTGATGCGCTCTTAAAATACACAGGCTACAGCGACTTAGGCGGCGCTTTTGGTGTAAGAGTAGCTTACGCTCTGTAAAAAATTACTTATTACAAAAAATCCCTGCAACCTTTATTGCAGGGATTTTTATGATTAGATGTTAATGAGCTTGTTCTCGTAAGCGTATTTTATTAATCCAATAAGCCCCGATGTTTTTGTTTTTCTAAAAATATTCTTTCGATGTGTTTCTACCGTGCGTTCACTTATAAACAACGTTTCTGCTATTTGTTTATTGTTTTGTTCCTTTTCTATAAGGCGAATGATTTCAATTTCCCTAATTGTAAGATGGATATCTTCTGAGGTCTTTTTTCGCTCGCTTGCTTTGAACATTTCATTCAATACTTCTTGGCTAAAATAAACTCCGCCGCCTGCAATTTTTTCTAGTGCAGTAATAAGTTCCAGTTTACCTAGATTTTTTAACACATATCCAGCTATATCACTATCATCAATCATTTGATTTACCAGATCGCCTTGCCCGCTCATGGACAATGCCAATATTTTAATTTCTGGGAATTGCTTTTTTACCATTTTTGCCAGTTCTGCACCATTCATGGTAGGCATCATGATATCCGTAAGTAAAATATCAACTTTGTTTCCCGCTAAAATCTTTTCCATCTGCTCTGGATGGTTGGATTCTATTTTTACAATAAATTGTGGGTGCCCCTCCAATAAAGATTTTAATCCATCAATAACAATCTGGTGATCGTCTACAATAGCCAAGCTTATTTTTTCCTGCTTCATACTATCGTAAATATATAATAAATTTCAAAGTATAAATAAACAAATTTTAACGACTATCCGCTATTTGGTGCAAAAAGAAGCTTGTCCAAATATTGATTCTCTGTTACATCCAAAATGCATACTTCATTAAGACAGAAAAGAAGACGTTGTCTTTTTATAATATAAACTGTGCATATGTGGCAAAAAAATGGCACGGATGCACAGTTTTACACACTCTTTTTAAATATACTACAGATTGGGTAGGCAAATAAGTATCAACAAAGCTGTAAGTAGTTCGAAATTGTTGGAAGTAATATTTATTTAAAAAAAATATAGACAATGCACCAAATAGCGGATGGTCATTCAAATTTTTATCTACAAAACATTCATGTATACATTTGTTCTATAGTCATTACAATGGTATATGAATTGCAATGATGGTTCCCTTATTAATTTCACTAGAAAAATCAATGCTGCCTTTCAAATAAGCAATACGAGAAACAATATTTTTCAAACCTATTCCTTCCATATTTTCTTTTTTTGTAGCATCAAAACCTATTCCATTATCTTCTATAGTAGCAGCTATTCCTTGTTCATCATGTATAATTGATATATCCAAATAATCTGCTTTAGCATGTTTCAATACATTGTTTACACATTCTTGAATTACCCTGTATAAAACTGTTTCTATATTACTATCCAACCCTTCATTAAGCCCCTCGGTATGAAGAGATACTTTAATAATATGATTATCTATTTTAGAAATGAATTCCCTCACTGCGCTCGCCAGTCCTGTTTTCAATAAGGCATTGGGCATCATTTGATGACTTACATTTCTTACTTCCTTGCAGCTATCATCTACCAATGCAATTACATTCTCGAAACTTTTTCTTTGTGCTTCATTGGCAAAAAGTAAATCATTTTCAAATACAGAGAGATTCATTTTGGCAACACTCATCATCTGCCCTACCCCATCGTGAAGCTCAGCCGCTATCCGCCTGCGCTCATTTTCTTCTGCTTCTATAATAGCTTTTGTAGCTATATCTTGCTGTTTTAGCACTTCTGATTGTACCAACACCTTATTTTGAAGCATTCGTTTTCTAACAAAAAGAACACTGGAAAAACCAAGTAGCAAGATCATAATACAGGATGCCAGTAAAAGCCAATTTTTTTTTGAAACCTTGCTTTTTTGCAAACTAAGTTCCTGTTCCCTCTTTTCGGTTTGGTATAAAGTTTCTAACTCTGCTATTTTACTTTCCGACTTCTCGTTTATAATGCTATCCTTTATGGTATAACCCATATTTACTGCAATGAGCGCACTATCTGGTTGATTATTTTTTGCATAAGCCTTACTTAGCAACAGGTATGCTTGGTAGGCCCCTTGGCGATAACCTGATTGCTTTGCTAAAACAATTGCCAGATTCAAATTTTTGATACTTACTTTATTATCGGCTTGCATTTGGTAAAGTTGCCCAAGATTTAAATAGGTGTCAGCCATTTGCTTTTTATTACCAAAAGATGAATCAATATACAAACATCTATCAAAATAGGTTATTGCCTTAGCATAATTGCCTGAGAACATAAAACAATTTGCCATATTATCGTACACAGAAGACTTTAAAAATACAAGGTTATTTTTTTCGCAGATCAAAAGCGCTTCCTCGTCGAGTGCCAGTGCTTCTTTGTACTTTTCCTGCATCCCATAAATATTGGCAAGTGTATGTAAAATATTTACAGTAGTTCTTTTATTGTCAATATTCTCCACGCTTAATTCTTTCAAAATTTTTTCAGCAGTAGGCAAATCATTTCTTATCTGATAGGTTTGCGCCATACCCACCCTAGCTTTTGCTATCCCCTCTTTATCATTTATCTTTTGAAAATATTTTATGGCAAGCAAACTCTTTTCAATGGACAAATCGAAATTGCTTAGGTTTCCGTATAATGAGGAAAGTACAAGATTTGCTGCAGCTCTTAGTGAATCACTGTCTAATTTTTCGGCAATAATTAAGCCCCTATTGGAGTACTCTTTACCAAGAATATAATTACCCTTTTTATCGTATGCATTGGCTATACAAATATTAGCAGTGCCTTCACCAAATTCGTATTTTTCTTTTTGCGCTAGGGCAAGATTTTCTTGAGCAGTAGTTAAAGCAACTGCTATGTTTGTTTCCCTTAGTTCGTAAGAAATTTTATTCTTTATATCTATTAAATCTTTTGTATTTTTTGCTGCAGCTATTTGCTTATTTAATTTTTCTATACTATTGTCCTGTGCAAATATATTGTCGCAGGCAAAAAAGCAAAGCCATAATAAGCATTGTTTCATCATACAATTTTTAGCAGTTGTAGGTGTTGGCAATTCTACTCCATATTTTTTAGTACATCCGACATTGAAAATACTCCTTTTTTGCCAATAATAAATTCGGCTGCTACAAGTGCCCCAGCAGCAAAACCTTTTCTGCTATGTGCTGTATGTGTAATTTGTATATCATCTATGTCAGATGAATAAAGCACCGTATGGGTTCCCGGTGCAGGGTCTATCCTTTTACTTACAATGCCTATTTCTGTTTCGGTAGCTGTAACCCCTAGTACCCAATGGGTCTTATCGTTTCGCTCGGCAATAATTTGTTGTGCTATGGTAATGGCAGTACCGCTAGGTGCATCTTTTTTCTCTGTGTGGTGTATTTCTTCTATGCTCAATGCATAGTCAGCTTGCTTGCTCATTAATGCAGCCAGTTTTTTATTTATTTCGAAAAATATATTTACACCAATACTAAAATTACTCGAATATAAAAGCGAGCCTTCTTTAGCTGTACAGTAACTTTTTATTTCCATTTCATGCTCCAACCATCCCGTGGTTCCACATACCACAGGTACACCTGCATCTATACAAAAATACATATTGGAAACTGCACTATCTGGATTGGTAAATTCTATGGCTACGTCTGCTTTTTGTACATTTTCTTTCGTAAAATCTGATAGATTCAAATCAGAAATTTTTAAAACAATTTCATGCCCTTTTTGCAATGCAATTTCTTCTATCGCTTTGCCCATTTTTCCATAACCTATTAATGCTATTTTCATAATTAAGAGCCCCCTAAATCCCCCGAAGGGGGACTTTAGCTTCGTGAGTGTTTGATGTTATAAATATTATTCAAAAAAATAAAATACAAAATGAAGTGCGAAATAAATGGAGTTCTAAGTCCCCTGTAGAGAAATTTAGTGTGCTCTCTTTCCAATATTCAAACCCACACTAATACCATTTGTGTTAGCCATTGGGCTATAACCAGCTTTAATGAACATCGTTATGTCATCACTCACATTAAAAGTTTTTAAATGCGCATCTACTGCTGCATCTGCCACATTTAATCCCCAAAAAATAATAAAAAATAAAACGGAGTAATCCACATTTTGCCTTACCTCGTTTCTAAATATCCTTATACGGTCTGGTTGAGAGCGTACACTGTAGTAAGGTTCTTTTATTAAAATATCATTTGTAGGATCACTGTCTGAAGCAAGATTGAAAGCGTCTTTTGCCTCCCTATATTGCTTTAAATTTCTAAAAAATAAATAGGTTGGTGTGCCTATACCTGCATATACAAGTGGGATTTTCCAATATTTTTTGTTGGTATATTGACCCCAACCAGGCAGCATAGCCGAACGCTTTATGGCAATACCAGGGTTGTACTTTTTTAAGGCTGCTGTGTCTAAGTATTTATTAAAATTGTTTGTATTGATGGTTATAGTAGAATCTTTTTCCGCTACTACCTTTTTTTGAGCAGTAAGAAGTAAGCTACTGAACAAGCAAACAAGTAAAAAATAATACAGTTTCATTAGCTCACATTAATCTTCAATTTATCTAGCAAGCCATTTAATTCTTCTAAGGAATAATAGTCGAATGTAATGCTGCCGTTTCCTTTTTTGTTATGGGCAAGTTTTACTTTTGTGCCAAAACTTGATGCTAAATTATCTTCAATTTTTTTAAATGCAGGAGGCAAACTTGATTTTACAGAAGCTTTAACAGCTATACCACCTGTATACATTTTTCTTACCAGATCTTCCGTTTGCCTTACAGATAATTCTTTGCTTTTTATTTCAGAAAATATGAAGAGCTGTTTGTCTACCATATCTACATTAATAAGTGCCCTTGCATGGCCCATGCTTATGATACCATTGCGAACAGCAATTTGAATATCTGGTGGCAGTTTTAATAAACGAATATAGTTTGTAACGGTACTACGTTCTTTGCCCATACGCTCGGCTACTTTTTCTTGCGTATAATCAAGGTCTTCCATTAACCTTTTATAGGACAATGCAATTTCTATAGCATTAAGATTTTCTCTTTGTAAGTTTTCTAAGAGCGCAAGTTCCAATAATTGGTCACTATTGGCTTCTCTAATATAAACAGGCACATCTCTTAGCCCAGCTAATTTAGAAGCCCTGAACCTTCTTTCTCCAGCAATAAGCCTATACTTTCCGCCAGGTATAACCGATACGGTGAGCGGCTGGATAATATTATGCATTTTAATGGAAGCGGCTAATTCACTCAAAGCCGTTTCATCAAAATCTTTACGAGGTTGGTTAGGATTTACCTCTATTTTATCGAGCGGTACCCTATGTGTAGATACTGTTTTTTCTGCAACATCTGTTTTTAGCGTGCCAGCTGTATTTTTTAAATCTGTATCTATGTTTTGCAAAAGGCTTCTTATGCCTTTACCCAACGCATCATTTTTTTTTGATAAACTCATGTTCGATAATTTGAAAATATGCAGATATGAAAATGTGAAAATAAATCCTTCAAGGTTTATACATTTAAACAAGAAGTTTTAGATTATTCAATTTACATAATTAGATCCGCCATATTGTTTCATTTGTATGATTTGTATTAGAATTTGTTTTCAATTTTGCACATATTTATATCTGCACATTTGCATATTTGCACATTTGCACATTTGCACATTTACATTTGCCTCTCCTCTTTCGCTATCTTAGTCAAATTATTTTTTTGTAAAATTTCCTTTGCCAAATTAAGGTAATTTACAGCCCCCTTGCTATCGGAATCGTACAAAATTACCGGCTTTCCAAAACTTGGAGCCTCACTCAATTTAGTATTCCGGTGAATAATGCTTTCAAAAACCATATCGTCGAAATGACGTCTTACTTCACTTACTACTTGATTGCATAGTCTAAGCCTGCCATCGTACATAGTCATTAAAATTCCTTCTATTTGCAATTCTGTATTGAGCCGGTTTTGTACAATTTTTACTGTATTCAATAACTTACCCAATCCCTCTAATGCAAAAAATTCTGTTTGCACTGGCACTACCACACTATCCGATGCAACAAGTGCATTTACGGTAATAAGCCCCAAGGAAGGTGAACAATCAATAACTATAAAATCGTAATCCTCTCTTACTGCTTCCAAAATATTTTTAAGAATTCCCTCCCTATTAGGATAATTAATCATTTCTATTTCGGCCCCTACCAGATCAATATGTGATGGTATGATATCAAGATAGGTCATTTCGGTTTTTAAAATAACATCGCTTGCTGTAGCTTCATTAACCATACAATCGTACAAACTCTTGGTAATATTTTGTAAGTCGAACCCTGTACCAGTCGTGCTATTTGCCTGCGGGTCAGCATCTACCAAAAGCGTTCTATATTCTAGAATGGCAAAACTTGCCGCAAGGTTTATCGCTGTTGTTGTTTTGCCTACCCCTCCTTTTTGATTTGCTATTCCGATTATTCTTGCCATTAGGGTCTTCTCTTAATTTATTTGTTATTTTGGGAATATTTCCTCCAAATGTAAACTTATGCAGGTAATTTTGCAAACTTCGTCAATTTTAGGGAAACTAGGAGCCAAATTTCATAAAATGCTTCTAAACTCATTCATTGAACTTAACGTAAGTGCTTTTTAGGATATCAATTAACAATTAAACTAAGGCAATTGAATGTGTACGAATTGCCAATCTTCAAATGATAACAATAATAGCTGGAACAAATAGAAAAGGAAGTAATACCAAAAAAGTAGCGCTTGAATACAAAAGGCTTTTGCTTGATGAAAAGGTGGGATCCCAAATACTGGCGTTGGACGAACAATCAGTATATGAAAGAAATGAAGCATTCGAAAAAATGGAAACAGATTTTTTGAAGACTGCTGATAAATTTATTTTTATTGTTCCAGAGTATAACGGCTCTTATCCTGGGGTGTTAAAAATGTTGATTGACAACAGCGATGTTTCCAAAGTATGGCCTTCCAAAAAAGTTTTGCTTACAGGTGTGAGCACTGGTCGTGCTGGCAACCTTCGTGGGTTAGAACATCTTACGGGGTCACTGTTACATTTAAAAATGATTGTACATCCAAACAGATTACCTTTAAGTGTTGTGCATACTTTACTAAATGATGATGCCATTTTCATTGACGAAGGAACTATAAAAACAATAAAGGCTCAAATTGCTGAGTTTTTGAACTTTTAAAATAACTACGTAAAAAGATTTTTTTAAACCTTGTATAACATTTTTTTATGCAATAATTTTGAAACAAATCTTAAAAAATTAACCACATTTTATGCGCACACCATTTGGCGTTATTATTTTTCTTTCTATAATGCTTTCCTTGGATTTGTATTTTTTTCAGGCAGTAAAAACTGTTTCTCAAAACTTATCTCCAAAAGCTAAAACGATTATCTACGGAATTTATTGGAGTATTACCATTATTGCAGTTATAAGCTTTTTATTATTTGTTTTTACGGAACAGCATTTTCTTGGCAAAAAAGTACGCACCTATCTTTTTGCAATTGTGATAGGCTTATTTCTTGCTAAGATTTCTGCATTTGTATTTTTTCTGGTAGATGATTTACGCAGGGGCATTCAATACATAGCTGGCAAACTATTTTTCAATAAAACCGATATGGAGGATATGGCTGGCGAAGGAATAAGCCGCTCTGTATTTCTTAGCTGGCTTGGAATTGCTGCTGGTACTACTTTATTTGGAAGTTTGCTCTACGGATTTTCCAATAAATACAAATACCAAATAAAAAAAGTGAAACTTAGTTTCGATAACTTACCTGCTTCTTTTAAAGGGCTTCGTATAGTACAGATAAGTGATATACACAGCGGTAGTTTTATGGATAAAGAAGCGGTAGCCCATGGTGTGGAGATGATAATGAAAGAAAATGCAGATGTTATTTTATTTACTGGCGATTTGGTAAACAATGAAGCCACAGAAATGGATAGTTATAAAGATGTTTTTAATAAGTTAAAAGCACCGATGGGTGTATACTCAATTTTAGGAAATCATGACTATGGTGATTATGTTCAATGGCCAATAAATGGCGTAAGCAAGGAACAAAATTTATTGAACCTGCAAAAAGTGCATGCAGATATTGGTTGGCGCTTGTTAATGAATGAACATGTGGTGCTAGAAAAAAATGGAGAAGAGATTGCACTATTGGGCATAGAAAATTGGAGTAACAAAGGACGCTTTCCAAAACATGGTCGCATGGATCTTGCACACCCAGGCACAGAAAAATATCCTTTTAAAATATTGATGAGCCACGACCCCAGCCATTGGGATGCACAAGTAAAAACAGATTATAAAGATGTGGACCTTATGCTAAGCGGGCATACGCACGGTATGCAATTTGGCATAGAAATACCCGGTTTCAAATGGAGCCCAGTGCAATACATGTACCCGCAGTGGAGCGGCTTGTATGAAGCTGGTAAACAAAAATTATATGTGAATCGTGGTTTTGGTTTTATTGGTTACCCTGGCAGGGTTGGTGTATTGCCAGAGATAACGGTGATAGAGTTGGCATAGACCGTACATTGGGCTTTGCCCAATTTTATTGGATAGCACTAATGAATTGCTGCATCTCTTGCATCGTTCCAACAGTAATTCTGGTCCACTTACCTTGCTCCTCATAAATTTTTGTACCGATTATATTGTTTGCTTTTAATTGCTCAAAATAATCTTTTTGATAGTTTGCCAATGAAAAGTAAACAAAGTTTGAATAGGAAGGAATACAAACAAGCTTTAATTTTTCGAGTTGTTCGATGGTATACCGCTTAGCTTTTTCATTTAAAGAATAAGTTAGCGCTACAAACTTATCATCTTTTAAAGATGCAATTGCTGCGGCAGTAGATGGCACACTGATGCTACCATTCACCCAAGATTGTAATTCGCTAAGTTGCTCAATCGTTTTTGCATTACCTGTTGCATAACCAATTCTTGCCCCTGCCAATCCATATATTTTAGAAAACGTTTTTGCAATAATCAGGTTTTTGTTTTCAATGGCCAGCACGCTTAACGACTGTTGGTCAGTAAACTCAATGTATGCTTCATCAACTAATACCAGTACTTTCTTTGAAGCTTCGTTTACAAAATTCACCAGTTGGTCCCTATTGCACATAGTGCCTGTTGGATTGTTGGGATTACATATATAAACCAACTTCGTTTCTGGCTTTATGGCCTTAAGCATGGCATCCAAATTAATTTCCTTATCTGCGGTAAGTGGAACGGTAATTTTTTTGAGTCCTTGCATTTGGGCCGTATCTGTCCAATAAGCATAACTCGGATCCGCCATTACAAAACTACCTTTTTTTTGTAGCGAAAATCTGGCAACCAAATCCAATATTTCAGTAGAACCGGCACCCATCAGAATATTATTGGGTGCAACACTATCTTTTTTTGCAAGTGCTTCAATTAGTTCCGTAGTAAGTTGCCAATTGTATCTATTGCTGATATGCATGCTTTCAACCATGGCAGCTTTTGCCAATGCTGAGGGACCATAAGGGTTTTCGTTGGAGCTTAATTTTATTGGTAAGTCATTCAGACTAAATTTTGAAAAGTCATGTACCGGAGATGCATAAGATTCAATGTTAGCAAGCCCTAAACTTGCAATTCCAAATCCGATTTGTTTTAACCAACTTCTTCTATTCGTTTCCATATTGTCTTTTTTTTGTTTGTCAAAATAACAATGCTTCAACATGAAGGTATGCTTTACCAAAGCTAGATAGTTCCTATACTGCCGGCAAATCAAATAATTTTGCAACAATTCATTTAATAGCCGATTTTTTTTAAAGCGTATTTCATCACTAGGATTATACTATACCTACGAAGTATTCTGTTTTTTCCTTAATCCACGCTATTCCATTACTGGTTTATTTAGGCTTGTTAAAAGGTAAATAGTATAAACCATTTGGTTTTAAATAAATTTCATCTGCCCTTAAATCAATTATAATATTAAAACGTTTTAACAAGTCGTTTCCAAAATAATTTATTTGTGAACCAACCGGACTATTAAAACCAAGTTTAGAAGCAGGAATATCTTTTATGGCAAAACCATTAATGCTCAGCAGAGGCACTTCAACTATTGTAGTTTCGTATTTTCTCCCCGCCCCATCGCTAAAAGATGATTTCTTTATCATTGTTAGGCTACCGGGGAAATTTAAATTACTCATCCACGAACTATCTAAAACCATTGCCAAGTCTGAACCAGTGTCGAATAAAAAATTTCCAGTATAGTTTTTATTGTCAATTTTAATTGTCCCCTCTATACAAAACAAAGATTGTATAAATTTAATTTTAGCCTTAATAAAACCTTTTTCAATCCTCAGAAGATTTGAATGAACAATAATCAAATTTTTGTCATAATCAATTTCAATTACTTTGCCATCAAAAGCACGCCAACCAAATCTACCATCCATTTGGTGGGAAGCCTTATTTGCAATTTGTACCTTGGGGCTATCCCAAGTTAGATTGCCAATTTGAATTTTATTTATATTCTTTAAGTTAAATGTAGATAATGCATCTCTTGTTAAACGAAAATCCAATGTCCCTAAATCGAAATGCATATTCAAAGTATCGCTGTTATTGATTATACTTTTTACATGAATGGCATCGTACTTATTGAGAGTAAAAGAAATAGAATCTGATTTATTTCCAGATAACCTCATGGTGCTTTTTACAGATGTAGAACTTACAATTCGAGTGTAACATGTATCTTTTCCTTTGGGTAAAATTATAAAATCAAATATTGTACCTGGCTTTATTTTTACCCTACTTGAATCTATATCTGTGTAAAAAGTTACCCATTTAGGTTTCAATGACCTATCAGCAGTATAAACATCCGGGTTGGTTTCCGGAGATAGTGACCAAGCATTTTTCTCGAAATAACCACCATCATTTACAGCTACATTTTTTGATCCTGCTTTAATAATTGGCATTTCCTTTTGTGCAAAAGAAAAAAGGAAAGTTAAAAGTAAAAATGTCAACAAAAATAATTTCATACCATTTTTATAAATCGGCCTGTAATGCGTCATCATCTGTAAGTATTTTATTAGCTGAACTACGCAATCTACAATATGTTAACAGAATAATCCGAAAAATTTCGCAAGCAGGTAATTCATTTTACCATTACTTAGAATTTCGATATTTTTGTAAACTGCTATCCTTAAATATAAAAAGAAGGTTACTGCATTTCCAAAAAAATATTCAACCCGTTTTATTTATCCAAATTTTATGATGCTTTCGAGAAACATCACTTCAATGAGCTATTTTTCATTTCCAAGGCTATTTTTTTGAAAACTATCAATTCATGTGCCTATGTATTTAATTATGTAATCATTTGCATATTTACTAAACTGATGGCTTATAACTTTTGAATATATCGGGTTTGAGTTGCCATCGATATAATCTGCCAATGTAAAAACGATGCTCAATAACTCAAACCCCTTATCCACTTTTGCAAAAGGGAATTTGCAAATTGCCGGGCTAATATTTTTATTTTGGAAATAAAGATGACTACAAGCATTATGAGTAATCGTCCCATAGAAAATCTATTTTACACAATCAGCCTTTTATATACTTATTTCCAACTATAAAAATTATGCTCTTCATCCAATACCCATCCGCTCTTAATATAAAGGTTATTGCCTACAATATTGGTTTTGGCGGTTTCCAACATTAATCCGCAAGCATTTGTATCCTTAGCAAATTCTTTTGCTTTTTCTAGTAAAGCTTCGCCAAATCCTTTGCCCCTGCAGTTTGCATTTACATATAAATCGTTTAACAACCAGAGGCGTTTCACTCTGGTAGAAGAAAACAGCGGATACAATTGTACAAATCCTACCATAATGTTGTCGCTATCAAACGCAAGATAAATAACAGATTCCTGATTGCTCAATCGCTCAGTCAAAAATTGCACAGCCGCTTCCCTATCGCTTTCTTTATCATAAAAAACACGATAGTCATCAAATAATCTTGCTAAATCTTCCACATCATCTTTAGTAGCTTCTCTTATCATTTTCTAATAGTTTGTCGATTTATCAAAATAAGATTATTAAATTTTACTTAATTTCATCTCCCAATTCCATTCCCATGTTTTACCATCGTCTTCCGAAAAGGCTTGCGACCATATTGGATGTTGTGGTTCCCTAGCATCCCATTGAAAAATTACTATGATTGGTTTATCATTCAATGTGTCGGTTGTGTAGAATTTACCTAACCCATTTTCAAAAGAACCGGTAACAGGATGTTCATCCATTATAGGATTGCTAGTATCCACCCAAAAGATAGTCCATAGTCTTGATACAGGATTAAAAAGCCTGATAGCCATTCCTTCAAAAGGCTTTTCATCAAATGTTGCATAGTAGTTTTCAATATTGCCCATAAGGGTCTTACGCATGTGCAATTCCGATTCAAACTCATCCCATTCCACACAATTGTTCAATCTGGTTTTTAACTTGCGGTTTTGCACTTTCCATTTTCCTACCAAAAAATCGAAATCGTTTTGCGAAGATGTGGCTGAAGTTTTAATTTCCATTTTATAAATTTATTGTTTTTAAATAATATTATCTCATCGAATCGTTAAATTGCTTTTCATAATTTATTACAGCCTGTAAAATATCCGCATTAGTTAGCACGCCAGTTTAGATTACTCAAAAATCATTCAGCAAATTTAATATGGTATAAAATAAAAGTGAAGACAAAGAGTAGACAAAATGAGCCACCTGACAAATAACAAAATATCCCTTGGGGGCTTTTGTTTAGATTATTTGCATAAGTCTAGAGAGATGCCGTTTACTTTTTAAGCCACATAACGATGCCAATTGGGCTTTGCTGATATCTGGGTTTTTTAGCAATTCTTTGATACGCTCTTTGCGTAATAGGTTATTGTAATCGTTAACGTTAATACCAGTTTCTTTCTTAAATATCCTCGTAAGATTACGAGCACTCATAAATGCAATATCGGATAGCTCGTGTAGGGTTATTTTTTTATGGCTATTCTCTTGCAAATAATCTTGTACATGGTGGATTCCAGCGTGAATATGGTTTCTAAAATCCATGAATACACTTTGTTGCACTTCATTGCCTTGCCTCCTGATATAAACTACCAATTCCCGAGCTACTTTATAAGAAAAATTATCGCCCTTTATCTTGCTTAGTATGTGCAATGCCAAATCAATTCCCGCCGTTACACCAGCGCTGGTATAAATCCTTTCATCTTCGGTAAACAAGATATTTTCTACCAAATTAATTGAAGGAAATTTTGCCTGCAGCTCATTTGTCCTTTTCCAATGGGTAGTACATTTTCGGCCATTGAGCAAGCCGGTTTGCGCTAGAAAAAAAGCGCCGGTACATATGGAGCAAACATAAGCGCCCTCATTGTAGCAACTTCTTGTCCATTCAAACAATTCCTTTTGCGCTTTCATTTCTTTTGATAAAAGGAAGCTTACGTCGGCACCTGGAATAAAAATATAATCGCCCTTATTTATTTTTATTTTGCTGTAATGTTTTAATTTTCCGAAGGGTAAATCAGTAGAACTAACTATGCCTGTAGAATAGGAGCAGTAATCCACTTTTATATCCGCCCCATATTCCAATGCTTCATGAAATACCTGATCAGCACCCGCTAAATCGAGTAAATGTATATTTGGTAGTATCAAAAAAACAATATTGGTTGCAGCCATGACAAATTAATTTGTACAAATCTACTCCTAAATGTCTAAAGGCAGAAGACAATAAAGTGACATTTTGAGCCATGCTACTTTTATGCCCTTCTTTAACCAATTATAAGAAAAATAGAATCAACCTATTCCAATTGAAGCAATATTGCTTTAAATGCATCCTTATTCTTCCAAGGTAAATGATGACCTGCACCATGCAATGTATCTGCTGCAATAGTTGCGGCATTTACCATCATCTTTTTCCCATATGCAATATTTTTTATCGGCACCCAAGTATCTTTATCTCCATGTATAAAAAGTACGTTACAAGTTATTTTAGAAAAATCATTTTGCAAGGCAACCAAGTCCTTTTTAAGATACAGTAACTCTGTATTGCTAGGACCAAAAGCACCCGGTAATGCCCAATAGAATGGCCTAACATTCATAATTTTTCTCCATGATTCCGTTTTCTCTTCTCTTACATCTATGGCGCCTGCTGCAATTACTACTGTTTTAAAAAGTGTAGGATTATCCGCAGCCATTTTTACTACTACCGGGCCACCCATGCTATGCCCTACTAAAAACATGGGCTTAGCTGTTTTTAATTTCTGCAACACGGGTAATATCATATTGGACTGTTCTTGCAAATGCATGGCTTTTCCAAAGCTACTATACCCAAACCCTGGCCTATCCACAGCTACGATTCTAAATTTGGCAAGCATGGCCGTATCCCACATATACTTCATATAATGCATCCACGAGCCTGGGCTGCCGTGTATAAATACGAGTGTAGGCAATGTATCCGACCCCGTTATTGCATAGTGCAAATGACTTCCATCGATAACGGTATCGTGCATTTGTAACGGAACTTTTTTTGCCTCAAAAACAATGTATGCTTTTCTATCGCTCCAGCGTTCTTTCATAACAAAGCATTGGGAAAGCAATATCCATATGCCTATTAAGCCAATGGAATAAAACAATATTCTTCTCATATACTTCTTGTAACGGTGCATGGCAAGTTTTAGTTACAGCAAGTTGGAGCTAAATTTTTATTGTCGCTTGGAGAATATTTTTTAAGGAAAAAAAGAGTGATTAATGGTATGATCTATCAAATTACTGAAAAGCTTAAACAAAGCCCTCATTTATCGCAATCCTAACCAACCCTGCTGTGTTTTTTACATTGAGTTTTTGTAACAAATTATTGCGATGATTCTCCACGGTACGTAAACTTAAAAAAAGTTTTGAAGCTATTTCACTGTTGGTATTTTCTTCGGCAATCATTTTTAAAATCTCTTTTTCCCTACGAGTCATCAGATGCTCTTTGTTTACACCCGATAAATTATTAAGCAGTTGTACTTTAAATTCTTCTTGCAAAAATTGGTCACCGGCATACACCGTTTCTATTGCCTTCACCAGAATCTCGGGGCTTACATCTTTTAATAAATAACCAAGGCATCCTTTTTGTAACATTTGCTTCATTTGGCTAAGCACATCTACATTGGTAAGTACAATGATTTTTATGGCAGGAAATTTTTTTGTAATGATAGTAGCTAGCTCTGTTCCCGATTTTCCGGGCATATGTATATCCAACAACAACACATCTGGCTGCGTTGTTTCTAAGTCTTCTAGCAACAAATCGCCATTGCTGTATACGGCAGTAACGCAAATATTTTCTGCATCTGCCAATATCTTTTGCAAACCATTTAAGATAATTATTTGATCGTCTATTATAGCAACATTAATCATATGTTTCTTACATTATCGTATGTTCATTAATTGTATTCCTATGCTTAAGATTTATTAAAAAAAAAGGTTATGCTTTAGTAATATCCATTTCATGAAATGCTTCAAATTCCAAATAAATACTGGTACCAGTCTCAAGCGAACTTTGTATGTCCAACTTTCCACTTAAATCGAAAACCCTTTCCTTTAAATTTTTCAAACCCATACTCAATGGCTTTTCAAACGCATCTTTTGGTAACCCTACTCCATCATCTTCTACCGTAATATTCAACGTGCCATCGTCTTCAAAATTCAATTGCACCAATGCATGTTTTGCATCGGCATGTTTAATGATATTATGTATCAACTCTTGGATAATTCTGTAAATAGGCAAATCAAAAGCACTGCTCACTTCCGATCTATTTCCTATTGATTGAAAACTGATTTCTGTTTTACTTTTACTCATCATCTTCTCACAAAAAGCTTGTACAGCACTAGACAAACCTTGGGTCAACAAAACTTCGGGCATTAAATTATAGGCAGCTTTTCTTAGTTCAACTGTAGCTTCTTCCAATAATTTTACACCATCTGTAAAGTCCTCATTCACCTCATTGCTTTTTTCTTTCTTTGCCAATTCAAAATTCATTCTAGCTACAGATAACAATCCACCAATACCATCATGCAATTCCCTGCCAATGCGAGTACGCTCCCTTTCTTCGCCCGATATGCTTGCTTTTAACCTTTCAATCTTTATTTTTTGCTGTAGGTTATCTATCCTTTCCTGCTGTATTATTTGTTTTCCCCTGTTTCTCTTTCGCCACAAGGCAAAAATTACAATCCCACTCATGGCTAGAAAGGAAATAGCAATAATCCAGCTATTTTTATCTTTCACTTTATTTTTTGCTTCAGATAAAGCCAGCGTTTGAAAAGCCAGCTCCTTGTCTTTTTCGGCCATCCTATTTCTTATTTCCAACCTATTTACGATATCAACTTTATCTGTTTTAGAAATGCTGTCATACAGTTTCGAATAAATATTTTTATACTGCAACGCTTTTTTAAAATCTCCCAAAGCCTCATATGAATCGGCATAAATTTGATAAGCTTCTACCACTTCATTTCTAAAATGAGTACCAGTAAGTTTAAGATCTGCCAAAGCCTTATCCAAAATATTCACTGTAGTTCTATAATCTTTCAATTGGAAATTAGCCTTTGCCATCAACAAATCTATTAAGCTTAAATAAAAAGCTAAATACTTTGTGTTTTGAGGGTTTCTTCCAATTTCTTTTATTTCATTTACATATATCAACGCTTCTGTCGGTTTATTTTCTTGCAAATAAGTATCAGCAATATTGAATAGGGTCGATATTTTTCTGGTTACATTTAGCTTCTTTAATCTCGTTCTTTCAGAAATGTACAATCGATAATAATACCTAGCACTGTCAAAATTTTTGAGCCCATGAAAATAGGCTCCTTCTAAAAAATAAACGCTGCTCACTGCATCTTCACTGTTTTTAATACCGGTGGATGCTTGCTTTGCTTTTTCCAAAAAGCGTTGTATCGTCTTCTTATAATCTTCATTTATTACAGAACCATAATCTAAGTTTACCCAAAAAATCGTAAGCTTGGTAAAAACTTTTACAGCAAATTCAGGGTCTGTAATAGCCCCGGCATCCATTTCTTCTCCAAGTAAATAATAATAATATGCAGACGAATCTTTTTTACCTTGCTCATCGTATGCTTCTGCCAAAAGCAAATGCATATCTGCAATGTTATCTAAAGAGCTTTGCTTGTTTTTTTGAAATACCTCTATCGCATCATTTGCAAACGCTATTGATTTACCCACATCATTTCCAAAATACCAACGCCCTAGTTTTGCTGAGGCCATTCCCTCCCCTTTGTAAAACTTAATTAGTTTGCTACTTTGTAAAGCTTTTTCAAAATATTGTAAGGCTTCTTTTGGTAATTCATCTGTTACTGAAGTTCCTTTTTCTATTAGCTTTAAAATGCTTGCTGTGTCTATTGAACCATTTTCGATTACTCCTGTTCCTTCTTGTGCATTTACAGTAACAAAACTAAAAAAAGTAAAGCAAGCAAAAATCACTAATCTCTTATGCTTTAATATGCTTGCTGAAAGAAAAACCTTTTCAAATTTTATCATGGCTTGTATCTTTTATTGGTTCTAAAAAGATAAAAGTACACAATCATATATAAAATGTAATGCCAGCAAGCAATAACAAGCAAAATACTTTAAAAAAAAGCAGCTCCACCCAAAGGCAGGCTGCTCCTTAATTATACATCCAGCATGAAAAAACTACTTAAGGATATTAAACTTTAGCATAAGCTCATGAGCACCATTACCACCATCAAAAAAGCTTACCGGTGTATTATAAATGTCATACGAATAACCAAGTGTAAATCTATTTTTTATGGATACACCTGCAGAAAGCATAAAGTTTTGATTTAACCTGTACCCTACTCCCCACCACAATAATTTTTTATAATCTATCCTAGCTCCCCCCTGAAATTCAACTGGTGCATTGGGTAAATATATCATCAAAGCATTTGGTGTAATGGTAAAATTATCGTCTACATTCCAGTTGTATTGCCCATGCAAATAATAGTGGCGATATAACCTAGCTACTTCCGATGCGGTAGCAGTCCCTTTGTAGTAATCTAACTTTGATTGTACCAACTGAGAAACAGACGCCCCTATTTGAAATTGTTTGTTGGTGTAAGAAGCTCCAAAACCAGCATCAAATTTAAAACGAGTATCTGAAGTACCCAAAGCCGGATCTGCGCCCAATGTAGCGGTAAGCTTATTTCTATCTAAACTATACTGTAGAAACCTTGTTTCTATACCTAGTGAAAAAACACCCTCGTCATTAAAATTGATGTGCTTTGCAAAAGAAAGTGCAACACCTGTTCTAGATGTTGGCCCCGTTTTATCGTTGTAAATTGTACCGCCTATTCCCATTTTTAGTGTTGGAATATTAAAGGACCCATAGGCTGTAACTGTTGTTGGGCTTCCACTTATACCACTCCACTGAGAGCGATAGGCAACGCCGGCAAAGGCTTTCACTGTTTCATCTTGCATTACGCCGGCAATAGATGGGTTGTGTACCAACCCTTGCAAATCGTAAAAAGAAGATGATTGTAATTGTTGCGCTTTTGCAATACTTGTACTGCAAATAAGCGATGCTATTATTATATATTTTTTCATGTTTTTATTTTTATTTATTTAAACCATTTGATATAAAAAATGGTTTTCAAATTTGCCAATGAACAAAAAGCTTGCTTCCAAGCTTTCTGTTTCGGCGTATTCATGAGGGTTTTTTATTTATCGCAATATGGTTACATCGCCTTTTACATATAATTTTCTACCACCAACCAATGTAAACTCTACTTGGTAATAGTATGTACCGTCTGGTACCACTTTGCCCTTGTATGTACCGGTCCAATCGTTCTGATAATTAAGGTTAGTATATATTTCGCTACCATACCTGTTAAACACACTCACTTTTGCTTGAGTGGTACAAGCACCACCTTGGGTTACCAACCATTTATCATTGATATTATCTCCATTTGGTGTAAAGGCATCCATTACTTTTATACAATATGGAAGTACCGTTACCAAGGCATCGCTCGTAGAAGTACAACCGTTGCTGTTTACAACTGTAAGCGTATAATTGGTAGTAATAGTTGGCTTTGCTGTAGGTGTAAGGGTATTAGCGCCTGTAAGTGTTGCAGCGGGTGTCCATGCGATAGAGGAAGCTATGTTGTTTCCTGTGCTACCATCCAGCGTGACTTGATCACCATTTACAATTGTCTTTGGTGGGCCAGCACTTACGGTAGGGCTTTGCTTTACACCTATGGTTATGGATTTGGTAAGTGAACTACAGAAGGCATCTTTTACAATCAATGTTTTTACACCCGATGTCAATCCGGTAAATGTATTGGATGATTGGAAAGGGCCACCATTTAAACTATATGAATAAGGAGGAATACCGCCTGTTGTATTGGCAACAATGCTTCCAGTAGCACCAGTGCTACAACTACCATCTGCTACTTCCGAAACATTTACACTAATGTTTGCAGGATTACCATATTCCATTATATTATTACTAGCCCCACCGGGACCACTAAAACCAGCAAAAAACATTCTTCTATTAACGAATGAAATACCTGCGGGCACTGTACGTGGCGAAAATGCCATTGTTTGACATAAAATACCTGTTGGTGAGATATCTATAGCCCAACTAGCTCCTCCATTGGTTGTTTTAAACATGGTAGATCCTATAGCCACATAACCATTGTTTGCATCATGAAATAATACGGCAGTCATATTTCCGCTCGGGAATAATGATTGAATATTACCAACAATATTTGTCCAATTTACACCTCCATCGGTTGTTAGGTAAACCCTATTCTCTGCTCTTAGTGTTATATTATTAAATGCATTTCCTACAATTACAATTGTATTGTCATTTACTGCAGAAATATTTGTGTAAGAAATAGCCAAGAAAGGTGAACCGCCAGGAAAATTAAGCGCTGGGAACGGGCTGATATTTGTCCAAGTCGCGCCAGCATCAATTGTTTTATAAACAGCATTTCTATTACCAATCACGTAGCCGATATTTCGACTCGTAAACGCTATTTTAGATAATGTAGGTGCCGTAAATGCAGGTGTTGTAGTTGTTACCGCAATATCAACAGCCTGAAAAGAAACGCCATTATCAAATGATCTAAAAATGGTTGATTTTCTATTAGCGGCAGGCACAGAAAAAGCGCTGTACCCTAAGCAATAAACAGTATCGTTACCAACTGCAGATACGTCATTCATTTGATAACTAAAATTTGAATATATAGGATCCATTACAAATGCGGCTTGTGATGCATTGGCATTATCTGAACGATAAAGGATACCATTGTTTACCGAAATATATGCTTTTGTAGGCCTTGGATATGATAAGCCTGTTATATTTACGCCATTACCAAAATCAGGTCTGTTATTATCCAACCAAGTATTGCCACCATCTAAAGTTCTTGTTATAGAAGCACCACCTACACCAATACCTGTATTACAATCTACAAAATCAAATTTGGCATAACCACCACCTGGGGCTACTAAATTATAATTGCTAAACAACGCTGCCCCTGGTATTGAATCTGCAACGGCACCGTTGCTACCCATAAATAAAAATTTACCATTGGGTGCGATATCTACAGCCCAACAACCAGCTTGGCTAAAATTTTGTCCTGCAGGGTAGCCTCTCTCTTCTCTCCAATTAACACCATTATCTATAGAAGTCCATACCCTTCCAAAACCGCCACCTGCATATAATTTTCCATTACTCGCTCTTCTCATATGAAAAGGATTTGAGGCAAGTAAAACTTGAACTGGCGGAATTTGCGGACCGGTTTGTGGCCCGGCAGAAGGAAAATTAGATTGATTTAATATAATATACTTGCCTTTTTCATATACGCCTGCAATATTTACGTTTAAGGTGCTATCGTTTTTACCCGTATTTACCCTCATCACACAATTGTTATTAAACGACATCATTATAACCGATGAGTCGTTAAGTATTTTCATGGCACGATAAGTTTGTCCAACCGGTGAAAATTGAGCGGAATTATAGGAATTTGTACAAGTTAGAGGGGCATTATTAACTATACCAAAATAACCCAAACGTTCTTTGCTTAATGAATAATCTGTGAGTACCCCCTTTGTAAATTTCCATAATAAGGCTGCGTTACCTGCACTTCCTGTAAGGTTCCCTCCAACTATGGGCAAGCAAGTAGTAGCATTTGCAGACTGAGAAGCCCTTGGAAATAATTGACTACCAGAACCAGATATATACCCAATGGAATCGTTTAAAAATTCGATACGATAAATTTCTTTCCCTTTGGCTGTTATATCATCTAATACAGATGGAATGTTTGGGTTATTAATATACCCTACACGGCTTTTACCATTAGAAGGAGGTGCAGCTATAGAATCCCAAGTGCTGCCTCCATTTCTTGTAAAATATAATTTTGGTATAGAATCTGGCGTATTAAACTGACCAGCTATATAACCGGTATCTTTATTTAAAAACCAGCATGTATTTATATTTTTTGTACTTGCAAATAATGGTGTATTTACAAAACTCCAATTTTGCCCTCCATCAGTTGTTTTCGCCATACAACCTCTATCGCCCACTGCATATGCTATTGTAGATGTTATATAATGTACATCACTTAAACTAGCATTTGTCGGTAAACCTGCAGCATTAATGTAGGTGAATGGACCATATTTCCAATTTCTACCAGCATCGGTGCTTTTGGCAATACCCCCAGAACCACCCACTGCAATCACATTGTTGTCGTCAAAAAAATCAACATCCAAAAATGTAATCCCCATTTGCTTTGGATTGCTAAACTTCCAATTGACCGTGTTGTAAAAACCTTGCCCGTTGGCGATGGTACTAAGCAACATTAAAAGCATGCTTAGGTAAAAAGTAATTTCTTTTCTCATAAACTAAATTGACTGATGATATAATTGATCGATTAGTGACACAAAAAAGAGCATTTTCATATGCCTTTTATTGGCTGTAAAACTATTTTAATTGTTTGTTTTTATCGTGAGTGTAAACGCTCATTTCTAAAATTGAGTGTTTCTACTCAATTTTGAAAATATGGCTAAAAATGCCTGTGGGCTTACGTTGAAGCTAATAATAAATGGTTTAATTTGTACTGTGAAGGCAAATCCTATCACTAAAATTATTATCAACTTCAATTAAAAATATGCTCAGGCAAATACTTATACTTTTCCTTTTATTTATTACAACAGGCTTAAGTGCTCAGGATAAATCGAATAGGGGTAAGGAGTTTTGGTTGGCCTATGGTTTTGACTATACTTTTTTTAATGAATCTCCTGTAAATTCCCAGGAACTGGCTATTTATATCAGTACCCAACTGCCAGCTACGGTCACTGTTACCATTACAAATACCGGTTATACTCAAACATTAAGTATTCCAGCAAATTCAATAGATGCTACAATTATTATCCCAAAGTCGGGGGTAAACGATGCACGCACACTTACCGATGGCTTGCAAAACAGGGGCATACATATTGTGAGTGATGTACCTGTAGCAGCATATGCACATGTATACGCCAATCAGGTATCTGGTGCTACCATGCTGATGCCTGTTGAAACCTATGGATATGTTTACCACTCTATAAATTATTATCAAACTACATCTCAGAGCAATCCTGGAGATTGGTATTCTTGGTTTTATGTAATAGCCACCGAAGATAATACCAGGCTCAATATAACCCCATCAGATTCTACCAAAAATGGATGGCTTCCTACGCAAACTTACACCGTAAACCTCAACAAAGGTGAGTCATACCATGTTTTTGGGAAAGCCGTTTTTGGCGTTGATCCTGC
Organism: Ferruginibacter sp.; assembly: GCA_031380515.1. Classification (GTDB taxonomy): domain Bacteria; phylum Bacteroidota; class Bacteroidia; order Chitinophagales; family Chitinophagaceae; genus Ferruginibacter. Next base: position 63,257 of record JANNGD010000090.1, read on the forward strand.
TAGGGCTAGTAAGGATATGACAGGGAGCAAAATAGTTTCTGTACCAGGTGGAGATGGCAATTGTCACCCAGTAGCGGTATTTTCTGGCTCTGGTGGTATACGTTTGTGCAGAGGTGATGGCGGTGAGTTTATGCAACAGCAGGTTTTTCCTGCACAAGCTTGGGGTACTAGGTATTTAACATACCATACCATTAATAATGCCAATACGAACATTACCGAAACAAATAGAAGTTATTACAGAATTTGTGTAGCAGATCCCACAACGGTAGTAAAGAAAAACGGTGCGGTACTTACTGGGCTTATAAGAAATTTCTTTTACGAATATATGGATTCTACAGGTGGAGATTATATTGAAGCTAATAAACCAATTTTAGTTGCCCAATACATGGTTAACAAAAATCAATGTTGGAATTATCCAACAACTTCTCCTTCGCCACCGTCGTATGGTGATCCTGAAATGTTTTACTTAAGCCCAATTGAACAGGGGCAAAAATCAGTATTATTTTATACTAGCCGAAAGTCAACTATTGACTATGTGTATGCAAATATTCATTTACCAACGGCAGCCGTTGCTTCATTAAGGGTAGATGGAAATACTTTACCAGCTTCTCAAATTATTCCGCATCCTAATTACCCTTCTTATTCAGTAGCATTGGCAAGATTTATAGGAGCTGCAAACCAGCACACAATTGTAGCAGATTCTGCTTTTACTGGCACAACTTATGGTTTGGGAAATTATGAAAGCTATGGGTACAATTTTGGAACAAATATAAATAACTTAAATACTTATGGCGGCATAATAAACACTTTTAATACTACCAGCAATACAACTGATACTTTTACTTGTTTGAATACTCCTGCAAGATTATTTGTAAAAATTGCTTACCCTGCATTATCAATTCATTGGAAACTTAGCCAAGTACCTGGTATTTCTCCTAATACAGATTCAATAATAAATAACCCAACTCCCTTTGGCACAGAAATTATTAATGGTAGAACATACTATTTATACACTTTACAACAAGATTTTACTTTTTCAGCAAGTGTTTCTAATATTCCCATCTCTTATACTTCTCCAGTTATACCTAATTGCTTTCAAACAGAAAATGGATCATTTAAAATTACAATTAGAAATGGCCCCAAAGCAGATTTTACAACCAATAATACCTTGTGCTTGCAAGATACTGTTCGCTTTACAGGAGCACCCATACCCAATGGTTTTAACCTAGTAAATTTCACTTGGTTTTTTGATGACAATACAACAGCCAATGGAGTGAATGCAGTAAAAAGATTTTTAACCGGCGGCAATCACCCAGTACGTTATAGAGTTGTAGCCGATAATGGTTGTGCGGCAGATACTACCAAAATCATTTCTTTGCTTGGTAGCCCCATTCCAAAATTTGGTGCATTAAGCAATGTATGCAGTAGCGATTCTGTTTACATTACAGATACCTCTACTGTAGCAACGGGGAGTATTACAAACTGGTATTGGGATTTTGGCGATGGGCAAACAGTCAATAAATCAAACGGGAATTATTTTTACCATAAATATACTGGTGCAGGTCCTTTCACATTGAAACTAGTAGTTACAGGTTCCAATGGTTGCAAGAGCGATACGCTTCCAAAAATTATTAATTTAATTCCTTCACCTCCCGCAAAATTTGGTTTCGATAGAAATGTTTGTTTAGGCGACCCCATTGTTTTCAGCGATAGCTCTTACCTAACTTCTAATGCTATTACCCAATGGCAATGGAATTATGGCAACGGCGTATCCGAAATAAAAACAAGCCCTGCCCCATTCAGCTATACATATCCTGCAGCAGGTCCCTACATCGTTTCGTTGGTTACCTTGGGCACCAATGGTTGCAAGAGCGATACTTTTAAATTGCCTGTAGCTGTTACCACCAAGCCATCGGCTAGTTTTACCTTTAGTGGCAAGCCTTGCAAGGACAGTAGTTTTAGTTTCACATCTTCTACCCTTTTTAATGCATCCATACCTACCATTTGGTATTGGAATTATGGAGATGCACAATTTGCAAATGTTACAACCAGCAATACCACCACACATCCTTATAACTTAGGAAGCAATATCACGGTAAAACATTTGGTTACTTATGGCGGTTGTGTGAGCGATACTTTCCCACTTACCATACCCATTATCAATCCAAACCCTACTGCAAACTTTAGTATTACCAGCAGTATTTTTTGCGAAGACTTGCCGATAGATTTTATAGGAACAGCCAGTACCGATGCTACCACATGGCGATGGGATTTTGGAAATGGAATTGGAAGTAATGTGCCACCATTTAGTAGAATTTATACTGTGCCATATTCAGGCAATGTGAAACTTAAAGTACTTACCGCTGACGGTTGTGGCTCCGCAACGGATATCAAACCGCTTAGTATAGCTCCTGCTCCAGTGGTACATGCGGGACCGGATTTTTATTTAAAAGTAGGCAGTTCCAAAATCATCAATGCGTCTATCATCAACCCCAATAATTTCGATTTTTTATGGACACCTGCTGCTAATTTAGATAACGCTACTATTTTAACACCCATTACTTCTACCATTGTACCTAGGCAATATAAAATAACAGCTACCGATAAATTGAATGGTTGTGTGGGTGTAGATAGCATGGAAGTAAAATCGTATTCCACCATTTATGTGGCCAATTCATTTACCCCCAATGCAGATCAAAAAAATGACAAATGGATTATCCCAGCCTTGGAAGCATATCCAAATTGCACAGTACAAGTGTATAACCGCTATGGTCAAAAAATATTTGAATCTGTAGGCTATAAAACGCCATGGGATGGAAGGTTTAAAGGTGAATTACAACCGATGGGCGCTTATGTTTATAGCATTGACCCAGGCGATGGAATTCTTAAACCTATACGCGGAACTGTTTTGATAATAAGATAAAGCGTATTGACCCTTACCCTATAAAAAACCCCGTTTTTATAAACGGGGTTTTGTTTTAGTATTTTTTACAAATGCCTCAGCGGATTTCTCCTGGCATTAAATACATACCTTTTTACATTCATCCAAAAGGCCAGAAAAAAATAGATTAATACGGGGGAACCAATTGTAGCAAAACTGAGGTATATAAAGTATTTGCGAATGGTGGTAGTAGCAATACCCATACGCTCCCCAATAGCAGAACAAACACCAAATACATGCCATTCTATAAAATGCTTAAAACGATTCATAAAACAAATATAAATAATAATTAAACCCAAATTCCTTAAAGGGTTGTTTCTTTTTTTAAGTAAATTTGCACAAACACTGAAAAAAGTTGTGTAGTTTCCGCAAATTCGACTACATGCTTCCTTTTCAAATTTTTAAATTTTCAACTTTTCTCCATGGCATTCGACATCGAAATGATTAAAAAGCTCTACACAGCTTTTCCCGAAAGAGTAGCTGCCGCTCGGGCACTCATTAACAAACCCCTTACGCTTACAGAAAAAATACTGTATGCCCATCTTTGGGAAAACAACCATACCGCTCCCTTTGAAAGAGGTGGATCTTATGTAGATTTTGCGCCAGATAGAGTGGCCATGCAAGATGCTACTGCTCAAATGGCTTTGTTGCAATTTATGCAGAGTGGTCGTACAAAAGTAGCTGTGCCTAGCACCGTGCATTGCGATCATTTGATAGAAGCTAAAGATAATAGTGCGGTAGATCTAAAAAGAGCCGTTACCGAAAGCAGCGAAGTATTTGATTTCCTTTCTTCAGTTTCTAACAAATACGGTATTGGTTTTTGGAAACCAGGTGCAGGTATCATTCACCAAGTAGTGCTAGAAAATTATGCATTCCCGGGTGGAATGATGATTGGTACTGACAGTCATACCGTAAACGCAGGTGGACTTGGCATGATAGCCATTGGCGTAGGCGGTGCAGATGCTTGCGATGTAATGGCTGGATTACCTTGGGAGCTAAAAATGCCAAAACTAATTGGTGTGAAACTTACCGGTAAATTAAATGGATGGACAGCCGCAAAAGACGTAATATTAAAAGTAGCAGGCATACTTACCGTAAAAGGTGGTACAGGTGCTGTAGTGGAATATTTTGGCGAAGGCGCTACCAGCATGAGTTGTACAGGAAAAGGTACGATTTGTAATATGGGTGCCGAGATAGGTGCTACCACTTCTACTTTTGGATACGATGAAAGTATGAGCCGCTACCTTGGCGCAACTGGCCGTGCAGAAATAGCAACCATGGCCGATGCCATTAAAGAACATCTTACTGGCGATGCAGAAGTATATGCAAACCCTGCTGCCTATTTTGACCAAGTGATAGAAATAGATTTGAATACCTTAGAGCCACATCTAAATGGGCCGTTTACTCCAGATCTTGCAACCCCCATTTCTAAAATGAAAGAAACGGCTGCAGCAAATGGTTGGCCTACAAAAATAGAAGTGGGTTTAATTGGTAGTTGTACCAACTCGTCTTATGAAGATATTAGCCGGGCAGAATCATTGGCAAAACAAGTTATTGCTAAAGGTTTAAAATTACATTCAGAATTTACCATTACACCCGGTTCTGAGCAAGTTCGTTATACGATTGAAAGAGATGGTTTCTTAGAAACGTTTGGTAAAATAGGTGCAACGGTTTTTGCAAATGCATGTGGCCCATGTATAGGTATGTGGGCACGTGTGGGCGCAGAAAAAGCAGAGAAAAACACCATCGTTCATAGTTTCAACAGAAACTTTGCAAAACGTGCAGATGGCAATCCAAATACCTTTGCATTTGTAGGCTCGCCAGAAATTGTAACAGCCATGGCTATTGCAGGCACTTTGGATTTTAATCCGCTTACAGATACATTAACAAACGATAAAGGTGAGCAAGTAAAATTAGATGAACCAACAGGATGGGAATTACCTCCACGTGGTTTTGCTGTAGAAGATGCAGGCTTTCAAGCACCAGCAGAAGATGGCAGTGGTGTAAATGTATTGGTAGCGCCCGATAGCAAGCGCTTACAAATACTAGAACCATTTGCAGCTTGGGAAGGAACCGATTTAACTGGATTGAAATTGCTGATAAAAGCGAAAGGAAAATGTACAACCGATCATATTTCTATGGCGGGTCCATGGTTAAAATTCCGTGGGCATTTAGATAATATTAGCAACAATATGTTAATAGGTGCATTAAATTTTTTCAATGAAAAAACAAACTCCGTAAAAAACCAACTTACAGGTGAGTATGGCGCAGTGCCAGATGTGCAGCGTGCATACAAAGCTGCTGGTATTGGTAGCATTGTTGTAGGCGATGAAAACTATGGCGAAGGTTCTTCCCGTGAGCACGCAGCTATGGAGCCACGCCACTTAGGAGTAAGAGCAGTGTTGGTAAAATCATTTGCACGCATACACGAAACCAATCTAAAAAAGCAAGGTATGCTTGGGCTTACTTTTGCCGATAAAGCAGATTATGAAAAGTTTCAAGAAGATGATAGTATAGATATTGTAGGCCTTCAAACTTTTACACCTGGCCAACCGCTTACATTGGTTTTAAACCATGCAAACGGAACGGTAGAAAGCATACAAGTAAATCATACTTACAATGCACAACAAATAGAATGGTTTAAAGCGGGTGCAGCATTGAATATTATTAGGAGAGAATTTGAGGCGAGTAAGGCTTAATTGAAGGGAAAAATTTACACTATATATTAAGGAAAACGGCAGGTGAAAATTAATTCATCTGCCATTCTTTTGTTGTGAATCAAATAAAAATAGAAACTAATTTATTCAACAATGCCTTTGAAACTGCTTCTGTAGCAGAATGTACATGCAGTTTGTCGTATATATTTTTTATATGAAAACGAATGGCATCTATACCCACTTTTAAATCTGCGGCAATCATTTTATAACTAAAGCCTTTTACCAACAATTGCAAAACAGCAATTTCATGACTTGTTAGATCAAACTTTTCTTCCTGCTTATGTTCTTTTGATGGCAACATTTGAATAACTTTTTTGGCGACACTGCTAGTCATGGGTGCGCCACCACTCAATACATTTCTTATGGCATTTGGCAATTCTGCAGTACCACTTCTTTTTAAAATATAACCAGATGCACCAGCACATATGGCTTTAAAAATATTTTCATTATCATCGAAAACAGTAAGCATTATTATCGGTAACTCTTTGCTTATTGTTCGTATTTTTATTACAGCTTCTACCCCATTTACCATGGGCATATCAATATCCATTAACACAACATCTGGTTTTAAAATGCCTATATCTTCAAGTACCGTTTCTGCACTTGAGAAGTAAGCAATTATTTCCATATCCACTTCCTCATCTACCATTAGCTTAATGCTGCTGCCCAAATCCTCATTATCGTCGTATAAAATTACGCTTGTTTTCATTTTTTTATTTAAAATTAAACTACTGGAATTTCCAACTCTACAACCGTACCAATTCCTAACTGCGAACTAATTGCAAATTTTCCTTTTAGGTTTAATGCTCTTGCTTTCATATTTTTTAACCCATTGGAAGATGTTATTTTTTGATGATCAAACCCAATGCCATTGTCTTTTATTTTCAGCAGTAGATTGTTGTTCATTTGTTCAATAGTAATTACCGCCATACTTGCTTGAGCATATTTAGCAATATTATTTACAGCTTCTTTAAAAATCATAAGCAAATCCCTGCGTTGTTTCATACCAATACTTTTTTCCAATGCTTTTTCATCTACCAAAAAACTTGCTTGAATATTTTTAGGCTCCAGCACTTGGCTTACGTATTCCCGCATACGTACCGAAATGTTTTCAAGCTTATCATTATCAGGTTTTACACTCCAAACAATATCACTAATACCTTGCTGTAACTGCTCGCTCTGGTTTATAATTTTTTGTAGCAGTGATGCTGATTTGTCTCTGTTCTTTTCTATGTTTTTATAAGATACTTCGGATAATATTTTAATACTGGATATAGCTGAACCGATATCATCGTGTAAGTCTTTGGCTATATTATCTCTTACTGCTAATAAAGTTTTTTGCTCATCTAATTTCTTTTTTAACTGATAGCGATTAAATAAAATACCCGCAAACAACAACAGCAAAAGTGTCAATCCTATAATCATATTGCGCACTTGCTTTTGGTTTTTTATCTCTATAGCAGTTAATTGTTTTTCTTTGTCGGCAATTTGCAATTGCTGCCTTTGTGTTTTTACAACCAATAATTGCTTATCCAATATTTCGGATTTTTGTCTAATTTCCAAATCTTGCAAAGCCCTTTCTTGTGACAACAATTTTATTTCGTCTTCTTTTTGTTTTGCCAACAAAGTATTACCAGCAATAATAGCCTGTTGTTTCTCTATGGCAAGCTGTTTTATTTTTTTATCTGTGTTCAACTGTTTTATTTGCAAGGCATAAATTTCTTGTTCTGCATTCAGGCGGATAATTTCATTGTCCTTTTTTTCTGTTTCGAATTTTGTTTGTATTTCGGCAACATTGGTCTGCGTTTTTTCATTAATGATGCTATCCTTATACAAGTGAAATTTTTTAATGTTTTCATAAGCGTTATAATAATCACCTCTTATTTTAAAGAAAACTGTCTTGTTTACATACCCATCACGAATACTTACTTTATGCCCCAAGGCAATAGCCATATCGGTACCTTTGTTTAAATAATTAAGTGCTGTTAAAGAATCTAAACGAGCCTCGCTGTACGTAATTCCAGCACTTAAATATTGCCTAGCCAAAGCAACGGAAGGCTTATTTTGTTTTTCTAAAATGGCTATGGAATATAGTATTCCATCTAAATTTGCGTCTTTTACGCCTTGAAAGCTTTTTACCAATCCGCTTGTATTAATAGCTCTAATTATTCTATCATCATCTTTGGTTTTTTTTGCTGCAATATCGCAAAGCACTGCATTTCGTTCTGCTTCTACCAAATTAGATTGTAAATAAAGTTGGCATAAATCACAATAGCTATTGCTCAAACCCCAATTATCATTTAACTCCTCTCTAAGGGCAATTGCCTTTTTAACAGCATCAATTGCTTTTTCTTTTTTGTTTAAATCATTATACAAACCAGATAAATTTGAATAGGCCATTGCGATGGTACTTTTATCTTTTATTCTTTCTCCAATTTCCAATGCTTTTAAAAGAAATTCTGTTTGCTTTTGCACATCACTAGTTAATTCAGCATTATAACCTCTGTCGTTCCAAGCTAAAGCAGTGTATTTATTATTTTGAGGTAACAGTTTCAAAGCTTTTTCAAAATACAATTCAGCTTGGCCGGTTTTATTATTGTACAGGTAAAATTGAGCGGTTTGCAAATAACCAATACCAGCTATGGTTTTATCATTTATTTGTTCTCCAATTTCAATGATCTTTTTTACACTTGCTGCAGAACTGGTGAAAATGCTTTTTTCAATCAGCATATCATTTGTTTTAATCAATACCCATGCATTGCCTCTATAAAATTTATTGTGCTCACTTAATAGCAACAATTCATTGCCAATGGTAGAAGCCGAATCGAATTGCCTTTTTTCCATTAACGCCTCCATGGTATGTAGCTTATCAAAAAAAGCAATGGAATCATTTGCAGCGAAGTTTTTTTGTGCATCTACAAACTTAATCGCCATCAAAAAAACAGATAGCAAAAGCAAATATTTACGATACAACATTCCTGTGCGAAGCATATGACCGATTTATAATATCCAATTTAATCAAAATAAATTTACTGCTTCCTGTATTTTTTACAACCATTGCAAAATCTACTGCTGAATAGCTTGCCTTCTTAATTTTTTTTACAATGATCAAAATTAACTAGCTAATCCTATCTATCCGCTACATGATTATGTAGTGCTGCTGCATCAATGCTTTTATATCTTGCTAACAATTTTTAACAACATGAAAAAGCAATTTTTTCTTTTTGGATTATTATGCTTTCCTATTTTTATAATAGCGCAAAATGTGGGTATAGGAACCCTATCTCCAACGGAAAAATTGGAAATAAAGAATCCATTGAGAAGTACATTGAAAATAAGTTCAAACAGTACATCTGATACGGCTGAATTGCTGTTGAGCAATAAAACTACCAATGGATTTGGTGATTTTTTCACCGATTTTTCAATTAAGAGTATTAGGGAAAATGGATTATTTTTTTCGTCACAATCAGATTTATCTACCAACAATTCTGCCAATTCATTGGTAATACGTCCACAAGGAAATGTTGGCATAGGAACAAATCTTCCTGCTTATAGGTTTCAGGTTAATGAAAATTCTTCTACGAATGGGTATATGAATATAACAAATACCGCTACTGGAAGCGGCGCCACCGATGGCTTGTTAATGGGACTTGCTGGAAATGCCGCCACTGTTACAAATCTTGAAAATGGCAACCTGCAGTTGGGCACTAATAACACCACCCGAGTAATGATTGATGCCACAGGTAATGTTGGTATTGGAAATTCATCTCCAGCTTATAAGTTAGATGTAAACGGAGATATTAACAACAATGGCTTATTACGATTAAATGGAGCCGCTGGGCTTGCCGGCCAAGTTCTTACTTCTAATGGTAATAGCACCGATCCTTCTTGGACAACTCCTGGCCTTACTCGTTATGTAGGAGAGCTTTTTGGCGGTGGTGTTGTGGTGGCAGTTTGGAAAATTGCAGGTGTAGAGCGTGGTTTGATTGTTTCGTTAACGGATCTTTCTTCAGCAACTGCTTGGAATAATACTGGGTCGGGGCCAAATACAGCATTTGATCCTATGAATGGACAGGCTAACAGCAATTTAATAATTGCACAACCTGGTCATACCAGTAGTGCGGCTCTATTGTGTGATAATTATTCATCTGGCGGCTTTAGCGATTGGTACTTGCCAGCCCTATGGGAATTACGACAATGCTTTAATGCTGCATTTATCGTAAATACAATTGTAGGCGCTACAAATAGTATCAAACTCTTTAATACTGGATACTGGAGCTCAAATGAATTACAAGATCTTATCTTCAATTCAACAAGAGCGTATGCACTGGATTTCGATGCAGCTAGCTTAGTAGACAAATTATCCTTAAAAGCAGTTCGAGCCGTTAGAAAATTTTAGTTGGTAGTTTTTAACTACTAACTTTCTAGTATTATTCATTTTGAAAATAAAATATTCCAAAAAAAAATATAAATATTGAAAAAAAATTATAGGCAAAAATTTACAAGGCAATTAGGCTCTTGGCTGAAGCAGTAAACCTACTTACCTATTCTAGTCGTTGCTAAAATAGGCCTTATAAAGACGTACCCGATTGTCGTTAGCAAAGCATATAAACATTTAAAAAAAAGAATGGTTGTTAAAATTTTATCTGCATTTTTCGGTTATATTTTTTGTATTAAATCTGAAATAAATTATTTCTTTCACAACTTATTATAACCTTATTATGGTATAGCTATAATACTAACTCTTATCTAACTTACTTAAAAAATATACATATGAAAAAGATATTTTATTTTACCTTAATTTTATTCCCGTTTGTAGTACAGGCACAAAACGTAGGTATTGGAACCACTACTCCACAAACTAGGTTGGAACTAAAAGATACCATAAAATCACAACTGATGATTAGTTCTAAATTTTATAATGATACATCCCAATTAATATTTAGAAACAGAGATATCATTAATCAAGGAACAGATATTATTCTATCTAGCAATAGGGAATTGGGTTTACGTGTTAGTTCCAAGTCTGATTTATCAGCAAATACAAACGATTCTATTTTACAAATTACACCACAAGGTCGTTTGGGAATTAATATTTCTTTGCCACAAGAAAAACTCGATGTAAGGGGTAATATAAATTTAACAGGTACCATTAAGGTTGACAAAGATGGTGGTGCAGATGGACAAGTTTTAAGAAGCAATGGAAATGGAACCATGCAATGGGACAATATAAGCTCCGTTGCAAGTACCAGTGCCAGCAGTGGTTTTGGGGTATGGGGGGATTGTGCGGTAAATAGCGTTGTTAGTTCTTACCAACCAATGGCAGATTCTGCAAGTCCAGCAATGCAAAGATATGGAGCAAGTGTTTCAGTTTCTGGCAACTTTGCCATTGTAGGTGGCATTTTTGGTGGCGTTGGTTATGGTGCAATAAATTTTTACCAGCTAATTGCTGATAAATGGGTACTAAATCAAAAAATATCAGGAGGAATTTCAAATGGTTCATTTTTTGGTTACAGTGTCTCAATATCTGGAAATTATGCAGTTATAGGCGAACCAAAATATGAAAATGTGCCAGGTTCTTTTCAAGGTGCTGCAGTTGTTTATCAATTTAATGGAAGCAATTGGGTTTTTATGCAGCGGCTTATTGATCCTACTGGAGCAAATGCTGATGATTTTGGTACAAGCGTTTGTATATCGGGGAATCGTATTATTGTGGGTGCATATGCAGATGATAATGGAGCAGTATCTAATCAAGGATCTGCGTGCATTTATCAATTAAATGGTAGCACTTGGGTATTAATGCAAAAAATATTGGATGCTACTGGTGCTTCACAAGATAATTTTGGCACTTCTGTGTCAATATCTGGAGATTTTGCTATTATTGGTGCTCCTGCTGATGATAATGGTGCATTTTTTAGCCAAGGCTCTGCCTCAGTATATCGATATTTAGGCGGAAATTGGATATTATCTATACGTACCACAAATCCTTCAGGTAGAAGTGCTGTATATTGGGGTACAAGTGTTGCTGTTTCTGGCAATTCTGTTATAATAGGTGCTCCTGGAGATATTGTGGGTACAACTTCTGGCCAGGGAACAGTTAGCTTTTTTGATTTTAATGGAAGTAATTGGTTATATGCTGGTAAATACAGTGAGCCAAATCGAGTTGGGGCTGATGCATTTGGAACCTCAGTATCCATTTCGGGCGATTATGCAATTGTAGGTGCTTCAAATGCACAGATTGGTAGTAATCCTATACAGGGGTCTGCCAGTTTATTTTTCAAATTTGGGGGTAATCTTTGGCAAAGATTAATAACCATTACAGACCCAACGGGAAGTATTAATGATAATTTTGGATTCGCAGTAGGAGTAAATGCGGTAACTAAAAGATTTCTTGTAGGGGCATTTGGGTTCAGTGCAGAACGAGGTAAAGCTATATTTGGTAAGTTCAATTAAATACTATTCATTTCTTAACTAGGTAAATTAAATCGAAAAGATTTACTATTAAAATTACATTTTTACAAATAGCATAACCCTTAAATGATATTGACACAAACCTATTTCTTTTCTAATTTGCTAAAAATATACATATGAAAAAAATATTTTACACTATGTTGATTTTACTTCCATTTGTAGCACCGGCACAAAACGTGGGTATTGGTACTTTAAACCCATTAGCCCGTTTGCATGTTATTGATAGTAATGTAATTTTTTCGGCGCCACAGATTTTGGTTGCCCCTACAAGTTTTAGCCTGCCTATAAATGGGCCAGGTACAAGGTTTATGTGGATCCCTACAAAAGGGGCCATACGAGGTGGGTTTGTTGCTAACTCCAATTGGGATGCTGATAGTATTGGATTATTTAGTGCTGCATTTGGAGCCAACACATTAGCGTTAGGAAGCTCTTCATTTGCAATGGGAACGGGTACAAGAGCCTATGGAGGAGATGCCGTGGCATTGGGAAATGCAACAAGGGCTTTTGGTAATTACGCTATTGCCCTTGGCGAAAATACAACAGCCAATGGCAATAGGTCTTCATCAATGGGGAGGTTTACGATTGCCAATGGAGAAGCTAGTTTAGCCGCCGGAATTTTTACGAATGCCAATGGCAATTATTCAACTTCATTGGGATCAAACACACATGCAAATAGCTTCAGTTCGCTTGCTATAGGGCAGTTTAATGATACCACAGCTTCTGGTAGTAAAACAGCTTGGGCTGGTAAAGATCCTCTTTTGTACATAGGAAATGGTTCTGGTGCAACTAGGCACAATACTTTGACCATTTATAAAAATGGGAATATCATCAGCAAGAATCCAACTACATTATTAAGCAGCAATACCCCGTACGATTTGGCTGTAACTGGGAGTGGTACTAGGATGATGTGGATACCTGAAAAAAGTGCTTTTTTTGTAGGTACAGTAACTGGAGGATTTTGGGATAATATTGCTCCTTGGACATTTTCTGCTGGCTACGATGCAAGGGCAACAGGCAATTCAGCTGTAGCATTTGGACTAGGAACAGAAGCGCAAGGTGTTGCAGCATTTGCAGCTTGCAGTGATACAAAGGCTTTTGGAAACACTTCTTCCAGTTTTGGAGACGGAACAATTGCTAACGCATATGGTTCAGTTGCTATGGGAAGGTACAATGATTATATTGTTGGCTCATCCCAAAATAGTTGGATTGCATCCGACCCATTATTGATGTTAGGTAATGGCACTTCTAACTTGGTACGGAGCAATGCCTTGATAGTTTATAAAAACGGTAACACTGATATCAGTGGCTATACACAATTAGGCACAACATCGGAAGCGGCTCCTTCCATTAAAATGAAAAAACTAACCGGTAACAGCGCTAATTCGCAAGGTGGTTTGGTTGCCATTCCACATGGTTTAAATAGGGCAAAAATATTAGGAGTACAAGTATTGCTTACTTACGCTGCTGCTGTTGCCGATATACCTGGACCATACCTAGATGCTGCTGGATATGAATATAATTGGCAGGTAACCGTGTCCGATATTAATATTTATAACAAAACAGGTAACATTATAAATATTTTGAGCAAGCCTGTAAGAATTTTAATAACATATGAAGAGTAAAAAACGATAATAGCAATTTGGTACTAATAATCTTTCCAAGGTTATGATTGATGCAACAAGAAGTGTTGGTATTGGAAATTCATCTCCAACTAATAATTAAGATGTAAACGGAGGTATTAACAGTAATGGCTAAATAAGATCAAATAGAACTGCTGGACTTGCGGCCAAGTTCTAAATTCTAATGATAGTAGTACCAATCCTTCATGGACAATTCCTGGCCTTACCCGTTATGTTGGAGCGCTTTTTGGAGGTGGAATTATTGTGGCAGTTTGTAAGATAGCTGGTGTAAAGCGTGGCTTGACTATGTCAATAACAAATCTAAGTGTAGCAACCAGATGGAACAATGTAAGTGTTGAACCTAATACAGCTATAGACCCTGAGGATGCAAAAGCCAATGCCAATTTAATAATTTCACAATTCAGAAATATAAGCAGTGCTGCACAATTGTGCAATGATTAATCTTCTGGGGTTTTAGCGACTGGTACCTGAATGCCGCATGGGCATTAAAACAATGCTTTCATGCAGCATTTGTTGTAAATACGTTTGTAGGTGCCACAAACGGCATCCACATTTGTATCAATTGTTGGTTATTAACGGAAGAGGATACTACCTTTACCCTTACAACATATTTACAAGGTTATGCTACTCCCTTCGAGCCTATCGACAAGACAAGTTTGCTTGCACTAAGAGCAGTTAGAAAATTTTAAATATGGCTTTCAAATTATCTTTACTTTTTAGTTTTAAGGATTAGAAAAATAAAAAATTTAGATGCAAGTTGAGTATTGATTTTTTTTACACATAAATTTTACTTGGAGATGCGTTTTTAACTGCCCAGATTTTTTCTGCTTTACTGTAAGAACTCTGATAGCTCTTTCTAAGCCATTATTATTTGCTGTTACATTTGATTGATGTAAAAAATATAGGCTGCATTCACTTTTGGCTAAGCACTTTTTATAAATAAGTAGATAAATAGATTTTTAATTATCCCTATCCAATAACCAATGCGCACCTATACTTACCCCAACATGATTTGGCAGTGTATTAAAAAAACCTCCATCACCTGTTACCGTTTCAGTGTTAAGTACAGCATAATATGCAGCATTAAATTTTATACCAAACCCATCATTCACTTTATAGATTAAACCTGCACCAATACCAGCAGTGTAACCTGCCGTACCCCCCGATACTTCTTTGCTGAGGCCTGAAGCTACCGGTGGATTGGTAGTATAATTCAAAGTAGTCTGGGTAGATAAAACTATACCGACAGATAAATCAACAAATGGTAATATTTTATTGTCTTCATTACCATTGTCCATCAAAAAGTAAGCTAAATTATACCTCCAAGCAATGTTACTTCCCGTTTTACCAGATACAGCTACAGGTTTAACTACATAAGAAGTTCCAGTAAAAACAGATGCGGTAGTGTTATACTTGTATTGATTTCCCAACATAAAATCCAAGTCCCACCAATGAAACAAACGCTTAGCAGACCTTTCTTTTCCATAGCTAAAACTAAAGCCAACGGCAGGGCTGTTACCACCGCCGAGTATACGAGATGTTAAACCCAAATCATAAGTTCTGCCTTTCTTATTTAAAAAGCTTGCTTTTTTGTATTGCGCCTGCGATGTGCTGATTGCCGAAAATAATACGGCCATTAGGAATAGTTTTTTCATAGTAGTTTTAGTGGGTAATTATAAAAAAATGCAAACTTACCAGTATTTTCTACAAATAGCTAATAGTTACATAAATACATTTAAAAAAAATTAGTATCTACTCTATGCACAGGCCAATTAGATAAATTTAATTTTCATCTGTACCTTTAACAGCATGAACGAAATCTCCATCAACACACCTGCCCTACTCTTTCCTGCTATCAGTTTATTAATGTTGGCATATACCAATCGTTTTTTTGCCATTGCCAATAGGGTTAGAACACTACATGAAGTTTACAAAAATGAAAACAAAGAAAACGTTTTTAAACAAATAGAAATTCTGCGCAAGCGACTAAATATGATACGCAATATGCAAGCGCTCGGGGTAGCTAGTTTTTTATGCTGTATTATTTGTATGTATTTTATTTTTAGCAAACATATGATTACAGCACATATTTTATTTGTAGCTAGTATACTTTGCTTGGTAGCTTCTCTCCTGATTTCGCTTAGAGAAATAATTATGAGTACCACAGCAGTAGAGCTAGAGTTAAGTGATATTGAGGGGTTAGAAAAAAATAGTATGTTGGATATGTTTAAGAGGGATTAATAAATATTCTTGTAATTAAAAAACCGAATAGACATATCTATTCGGTTTTTTAATGCTGCTGGTTTTTATTACCAATTCGCCCTCAATGCTACCAAAAAATTTCTGCCGCCAGACGAAAACCCCGACGCAAATGTTCGATAATTTTTGTCGAATATATTTTCAATACCTGTTTGTAATAGGATGCATTTTGTAATGTTTAGATTTGCTTTCCAATTGGCGGTAACCCAAGATGGCATACCATCTGTAGTTGCATATTGTGCATTGTCTTCCCCATCTGCATTGTATTGATCTAAGTGTTTCCAGCCATTGTATAAGAAATAAATTTCGGTACCAAACTTTTTGTGCTGGTATGCAATACTCGTTTTACCCATTACAGGTGGTATATGATCCAATGGTTTGCTTGAAACATTTTTATTTACCAAAGCATACGATCCATTTGTTTGCTTTTCGTACACCGTGCTTGGTTTTGTATTATCGGTTTTGTACCTGCCATTGGTGTAACTAAGTGTGGTGCTAAAAGTTAATCCAGTAATTATTTCTGCTGATGCTATAAAAGAGAACCCATACAAATTTGCTTTGTTTACATTTTGGCTAGCCAATACCTGACTTTTAACACCATTAAAAATAATAGAATCTTGTCCATTTAATGTAAAGGGCGCTTTAATAATGGCATTTCTAAACATAGCATAAAACCCAGTAAGCTCTATGTTTACTTTATCTGCAATTTTTTGATTGATGGATAAATCAATATTGTAAGTATATTCAGGTTTTAAATCGGCATTTGGTATTACCACTTGCCTTGCCGCTGTGCTCGATTCAAATACCTTCGATAAATCATCGATATTGGGTGCTCTAAATCCCGACGAAATGTTGACCCTAATAATTGTATTCTTATGTGCTGTATAAACCAAGCCTGCGTTACCAGTTACCGCAATATTATTTTGCTTTACAGCCGTATCGGGCAATTTAAAAAATGAATTATCCAATACATTACTAGTCAAACTTATTGCTTGCAAACGAATACCATCGTTTAAAACTAAGTTTTCATTCTTAAATTTAAAAGTATGTTGTGCATAAATTCCAAAATTATTCATCTTGTTTTTTCCATCTGGATACCGAGTATTTAATTTTGTTCCTACTCCGGTAATTAAATTGGTTCTTATGGCTGTAGATTTCACATCATTTAATTGCATATCTGCACCCAACACTATTTCATTTCTTCCAAATAATTTTCTTCCACTTATTGTTGTGCCAAATACTTTTACTTTTTCTATTTGGCTATCAAATCTATCATAGAGCCTGTATTCCCTTGTCTGTCTGCTTTCTTCAATAGCTTGGTAATTTACATTTGCTTTAAGATCATTAAAAAATCCTGCTTTAGATACATTTAATTCATATGCTCCCATCAATCTTTTTTGTGGCCCGTAATACCACTCCGCAAATCGCAATGTTGTTCCTATAGACCCTCCAAAGTTTCTTCTATCTTGTAAACGGTCATACCTCGGTACATTATTGCTGTTAGACGATTGGAAATTTAAGGAATGCCTTATGCGATCACTTTGTTTAAACAATAATTTTTGGATGATATCCCATTGTTTGTAGCCAGAAAATTTTTGAACCCTATCGTCTTTATTTGTCATTACAGAATCTACTCCATTTACTTGCCCTATATACTGACTTCTCCTTCCAAAATTTGGATATTTATCGGAGTAATTATCACCCATTTTCATATCGCCAAAATCACTAAAATTATAAGATTGAAACCAACCAATTTTTTTACCAGCAATGCTAGCATCTGCATGAATCGTTTTCTCGTTGTTTACGCTACTGTATCTTGTAAATGCTGTACCAGTTAGTAGCATTTTTTTTTCTCCAGATAATACGGGCGCTTTAGTAATTAAGTGAATGGTACCCCCAAGAGCATCGCTTCCATAAATGGTAGAGGATGGACCATACATAACTTCTACCCTACTCAATGAATTTTGATCGCTTGAAATTACATTTTGCAAATGACCCGATCTATATATGGCATTGTTCATCCGCACACCATCTACAACCAATAAAATTCTACTTGCTTCAAAACCACGCAACACCGGGCTACTACCTCCTTGCTGGCTCTTTTGCACAAATACTTTTCCTGTATTTATCAATAAATCTCCTGTGTTTTGTGCATTGGTTTGTGCAATTGTTTTTGCAGAAATCACTTCTATTTTTTGTGCAATGTTTTTTTTCTTCTCACTAAAATTGCTGGAGGAAACAACCACTTCATCTAAATCTATTTGCTTTTTTGTTGTATCCTTAATAGGTTTAATTATAGTTTGTGCATTCATCGTTTGCAGCATTACAAATGCTGTGACTACTGAAATGATTTTTTTCATTAGCTTAGTTTTAATAAATAAAATTGAACAAGCACTTGCATAACAATTTTTGTTAAGGGCAAGTCTATTACATTTAAAAAACTAAATATTTGGTGGAGGCGTAAAAACAACCGAAGCAGTTGTACGGAGGTTTTGCGAATAATTAAAATAAGGAGGTTTTGTAAAACTACAAAACCAGTTTGTATAAATGGTATTTCTTAAAATTGCAGTAGCAAAAATAAATTTTAGTAAAAGTTTATCCAATGGTGCAGGATTATCATTTTTTTGATGCAACAGTTTTGCAAAACTATTTTTAAGATTTTTTTCCTCAACATCGTATAATCCTTTAAGTATTACTTTGCCATTCTTCATCTCAAAAGATTTTACATCAAACAACTCACAGTTAATAATTACTTCTTTGTTTGCTTTTTCCCATTTAAAATCTAGACTATTTATTGTAACAGTTTGTAGGGAAGAGGATTCTAAACTTTCCAGCATCTGCTGTTGAATCAGTTTTTGTTTAACCAGATAAACAGTATAGATCAACAATGGAGCAGCTACAATTAGGAGCATCATCATTGTCAATATTTTTTTTTGTTTATCCACGTTTTTATTTTCTTTTAATAATAGTTTGCAATTTAGTACGAAAACTAAACTTCTAAACCCTCTAAACTCGAACGTTATATGCAAACAAAACTGTGTTAATTACTAAACGATTAATATTAACTAAATTAACTATACTTTTTTGGGTCTCACCAAACTATCTGCAGGATATTGTGCTTTCATGCTATCTCTTGTACTTATAATCCAATTAATAAGTTTCGATTGTTGTTCTTCACTTAAACTTGCATTACGATGTATTAATGTATAAGAAGATAGCGGCATTTCACCTTCTTTTACTTGATTGCCCATTTCTTCGAACTTTCTATATTGCCTGCTTATTCGGTAAGATGCAAATTCAGAGAAATTCAACTCACGCTTACCTTCCTTTACATGATCGGCTAAAAACCAAGCCGCTGGCTGTATATTGGCGTACCAAGGATACGCTGTATTGTTGCTATGGCAATCATAACAACTTGTTTTTAAAATAGTATGCACATCTTGCGGAATTGCATATTTTGAAGTTATATCATTTGCACTGATACTGGTAGATATATTTTTTGCTGGCCTAAAGAACTGAATGGCAACAAAAGCTACTAACAACAACAGCAGCAAATTCTTAAAAAACTTCTTCATTTGTAAATAAAATTTAAAACCTATGAGGTTGCAAAGTAGGATTTTTAAAATTATAATAAAAAAGTAATATTTATTCAAACTGCTATCATCAAACATTAGAAACAGAAAAATTAAATAATTCGTACCACATAAACAACCGCTTATCATAAATGCCCACACACAATTGATAATTTTTTATATTTGCAGATTATTCAATCGATATGCGTTTATTCTTTTTTGTTTTATTTCTCCTAGGAAATAATGCCGTTTTCTGTCAGGTAAAACAATCTGCTGCTACTAAAATAAGCAGTGCTATAAAAATTGATGGAAAGCTTGAAGAAAATGCTTGGACAAACATAAATCCATTAACCGATTTTATAGTATCCTATCCAAATTTTGGAAAAGCATCATCGAAAAATACTGAAGTAAAAATTGCTTACGATAACACAGCCATTTATGTAGCTGCCATTATGTATGATGATGCAAAAAACATTCGCAGACAAATGACCCAACGTGATGTTATTGACAGACAAGATTGTGATGCATTTACTATAGGATTAGATACCTACAAAGACAGACAAAATGCGTTTGTTTTTCAAGTTTCTGCTGCTGGTGTGCAAGGAGATTCTAGGCAATCAAGTGCAAATGGTACAGATAGAAGCTGGGATGCAGTATGGGAAAGTGCAGTAACCATACAGGCAGATAGATGGATAGTAGAAATGAAAATTCCTTTTAGTGCTATTCGTTTTGCAAAAAAAGATGTACAAAGTTGGGGCTTACAATTAAGCAGAAATGTTCGTAAAATAAATGAAAACACTACATGGAGCCCTCAACATCCAAACAAAGACGGAACCATCAATCAATGGGGCGATTTAACGGAATTGAAAAATATTGTACCACCACTTAGGCTGTCTTTTTTGCCTTACATCAGTGGCGGCGTAAGGCAATCTCCCACCGATAAAGGAAACAATACTGAGTATTTAAAGAGTGGTGGTATGGATGTTAAGTATGGCATCAACGAAAGCTTTACCATCGATATGACATTGATACCCGATTTTGCGCAAGTACAAAGCGACAATGTATTTTTAAACCTTTCGCCCTTTCAAGTGAGGTTCGAAGATTTTAGGCCTTTTTTTACAGAAGGAACAGAATTGTTTAATAAAGCAGGTTTATTTTACAGCAGAAGAATTGGTGCACAACCTTCAGGCACCAGCAATGTGTTAAATTTTGCTAGAAATAATCCGGAATTTTCTATTGACAAAAACCCTGGTATTACTAGGTTGTACAATGCAACAAAATTTAGTGGCAGAACCAAAAATAATTTGGGTATCGGCATATTTAATGCCGTAACAGCTCCCATGAAAGCAAGACTAACAAACAACAATACCAAACAAGATACTACCATTGTTACAGAGCCTTTAACAAACTATAATGTAATCGTTTTTGACCAAGCTCTAAAAAATCGTTCTTCTTTTACGTTTACAAATACCAATGTTATGCGAAGAGGAAATACCAGAAATGCAAATGTTGCAGGTGTTGATCTTTCTATTTTTGATAAAGCAAATAATTACAACGTTACCGCTTCTGTAAAGTATAGTAATATTTGGGGAACCATTGAAAAATACGATGGCTATAAAACAGAACTAAGTGCCGGTAAAATAAGTGGAAAGTGGCAATGGGGTACTGGCATCAATGTGGAAAGTGATAAATACGATCCCAACGACATAGGCTTTTTACAAAACAATAATTCTTTCGAACAATTTGCAAATGTGAGTTTGAACTATAATCTGCCAACTAAAAATTACTTAAACCATCGCTTTAGGCTTAGCGTCAATAATTCTTACTTATACAAGCCTTTTAAATGGAATACAATTGAAGTGGAAGCAAATGCATTCTTTTTGTTCAAAAATTTTTGGGATGCTAATTATGTAATAAATACCCAGCCTTTAGATTTCAATGATTTCTTTGAATCTAGAACACCCGGGCTAAAACTAAATAGATTCCCATATATATTTATTGGTACAGGCGGTAGCAGCGATAGTAGAAAAAAATTATTTGGTGGCTGGTTTATTGGTGGCGCAGAAAGTAGGGTAAAAGATGATCCTTATTTTAAAATTGACCTTAACGGAAGGTATAGGTTTAGCGATCGATTTCAAGTATCGGCAACCTTTAACAGAGAGTTGGACAAAGGGCAATGGGGATTTTCGCACAGAGACAGCATCAGTACATTGGTAAAAGATTACAACGACCCCATTATTGCATTTAGGAAAGTAAAAACAAATAACCTTATTCTAGGGGCACAATACAATTTTACGGCCCGAATGAATTGGACCATCCGTATGCGCCACAATTGGACCAACGTTACCAACAGATCCTTTCATAAATTGAAATCAGATGGCAATTGGGATGATATTGCTTTTTTAGATGGCAGAAACAGAAATTTCAATGTGTTTAATATTGATATGTTTTATACCTGGGATTTTAAATGGGGTAGTCGTTTAACATTGGGATGGAAAAATGCCCTTGGCGGTAACGTAAGTTTAGATCCCTATACCAACACCAATTATACGAAAAACCTAGGAGCTGTATTTAGCAATCCTCATAGCAATGAGGTTACATTAAAGGTTGTATACTTTTTGGATTATTTGGATTTGAAAAAGAAAAAGCAATCCTAGGGAGCTGATTGAATTAAATTTTCTATTACCATGTAAGTTCTTCTTCTAATTTTCACCGCAGAGAAAATGAGAAGAAAGAGCGCTCGCTGAGAAGAAAAGATCTCTGCGCTACCTCATGACACTCCTGCTCTCTGCGGTGAAGAAAAGAAAACAATTAACTCGAACAGCTTCTAAAAATAAAAAAACTTATTGGTTAAAATAACTAAATAACAATTTCGATAATTTTTTTGTAAGTAGCCAAGCTTCATTTTTTTCGCCCCAAGATTTGTCTTTGTTGTTTTTTGTGAACACCGAAAAAATATATGGTTCTTTGGCCATTACCAATAAAACTTCGCTCCTACTGGCATCTACTGCTCCATTTTTGCTGGCTACAAATACAGTCGCAGGTATTTCACTTATTGCCTGATCATCCCAATAATTTCGACCAAGCAAACGAATCATCTTTTTACTTAACGAATCGTTTATCAACTTACCATCATATAATTTTTCAAAAATGGTTGCCATTTCTTTTGGAGTTGTTTGTCCCCAACCGTATTTATTTCTATTTTCTTCCCGTCCCATTGCTCGAGAATTTACCCTTGTATTTTCAAATTCGTTTTCGGCCAATAGTTCATTTATTCTTGTACCCGTACCAGCTATTTTTTGTAACCAAAGACTAGCCGTATTATCGCTTGTAGTAAGCATCAGCATTATTACTTTGGCCAAATGTATTTTTTCTCCGTTCTTAAAAGAGCCTAAAATATCCTCCCCTGCATACAACAAGGAGTCTGCATACATTAAATCTTGTTGGTAATTTAATTCGCCTTTGTTTATCTTATCAATGATACCAATGAGAATTGGAATTTTTACAATACTCGCAGTAGGAAAAATGGTATCCGCATTTACTTGCGCCAGCTTTCCATTTTTTAAACTTTTTACATATACGCCAACATCCCCGTTAAAACCTTTTACCAAATCTTCTAGCTGTACCTGCAATTTTTTGTTTATTTTTTGTGCAAACAACAAAGAGGGAATCATAAAAAAAAACAAGAATATTTTTTTCATAAAAAATATTTACCGTATTATAAATGAAAAATGCCACGAATGCACGGCTATTAATCTGTTCGTGTATTCGTGGCAATATCTTAAAAACTACTAGCTAGTTTACAACAAAATTTATTCCATTTACATTTTGCCTTTGTGTACCCGTTTTCATTGCTCCTGCAAATTGTCTATCAAAAGAAGCATAATAAGTAAATGATACTTGCCCTATACTTTTTATCTTTCCTCTAAAAGCACTATCCTCAAAAGAGGAATAGTAATTTAAATTGGTATTGCCTATAGATTTTAATTTCCCCCGCAGTGCTTCGTTGTCGTATGATGTATAGAACGTAACATTGTTGCTTCCTATACTTTTTATTTTTCCCTTGGCAGACTCTTCATCATAAGGCATGTAATAGTTAAAGGTAAGGTTGCCTATACTCTTTATTTTGCCTTGTAATGCCTCTATATCGTAAGATGCATAATAAGTAACTGGCGTTCTCCCAATATATTTCACTTTACCTTGAAAAGCTTTATCATCCGTTGTAGTATATATTTCCAACCTTCCATTATAATTCTCTATACGGGAGTAATTAGAAATTTTTTCCGAAAAATATTCTACCCCATAGTTAATAATGTTTCCAGTAAGCGATACATTAATAATGGCATCATCTAATCCAATAGAAATCATTTCTGTGCCGCCGGCAGAATTCAAAGTAACTTTAGCAATGCGTTGTGCATTTGAACTAAATGCAAAAACACATAATATCAGTATTAAGCTTACCTGTTTCATGTAATTTAAATTTGATGTAAATTTAATATAAAATAGTTAGTTAAGACAGTTTTAACTTTACTAAAGGAAATTTAACTTTAATTAACGACAAACCATGTGCAGGTGTTGAAAAATCTGTTTTCTCAGCATTTTTGCTTTCTATTATTTCTCTAAACATTTCTATTGAATATTTTCCTCTTCCTACTAATAACATCGTACCTACCAACCCCCTTACCATTCCCCTCAAAAAACGGTTACCCGTAACATGGTATTGTAATAAATCGTTGTCAACATTCCACTCACTTCTACTAATTGTACATTCATATGTAAATACTTGCGAATTTTTCTTGGCAAAACTTTCAAAATTGCTATATTCTTTTAACATAGCGGCGCATTCATCCAAAGCTTCTTTGTTCAATTTATAAGGGTAAAAATAGGCGCTATCCAATACAAACGGATTTTTTACAGTAGAAATACAATAAGCATAGCTACGAGCAACTGCATCAAACCTGCAATGCGCATCATTGGCAACGAGATGGATGCTTTTTACCACTATATCTAAGGGTAGTATTGCATTTAGATGGTATAAAGCTTTTTCTACATCAGCAATCAGGATTTCTGTATCAAAATGAAAATAGTTTTGCCTTGCGTGTACGCCAGCATCTGTTCGTGACGAGCCAGTAAGCTCAAAAGGTTTTCTATAATAAATTTGAAGCGCTTTTTCTACTTCTGCTTGTATGGTATTTGCATTTTGCTGCACCTGAAAACCAGCATAGGCTGTACCTTTATAAGCTACTTCTATAAAATACCTTGTCATAGTTTTAGTTTCGCAGCATTGCTTTAAATCGCTTTATGTAATACTCATCCTTTAGTTCTGCTTGTAAACTAAGAAAGTTTTGGCTATCACTTGTGTGAGGGTAAGCTGCGTCAAAAAAATTGTATTTGCTGTTATCATTTAAAAATAATAAACTTAAATTTTTTATTTGTGCTACTGAAAAACATTTTGTCTTAAAGATTTTACGTGCAGCATCTACCATGGCTTCGTCGTTATCTTCTGCTACCATTTTTTTCCTAATTTTAAAAAAATCATCTTCAGTAGCAAAGGCTCTGCAATCAGAATTAAAATTAACCGTAGGTTTGTCACTCGCTTTTTTTGGCTGTTCTGTAGCTATTGGAACTATATCACTTTTTAGTTCAACTACAACTGGCTCGGCTGGTTTCGAATTTGGGTTTGGCAATTCTATATCAAGGAATTTCTCCTCTTTTTTTACTACTGCTTGTTTTACTGGCTCTGCTGTTTTATCAATTGGTTTTACTGGTTCTTTTCTTATTGGTATAAAAACACGCACGGTATCTATTGTATTATCATCAAATACTGCATACGTAATTGACTTGCCATCCTCATCGTTAAAGGTCTTTATTTTATCAATTTTACTTTGTGCTTTTTTGACAGGCTGTTTTGTAGGTACCACTTTTGGGGGTTCTTCTATAACTACTGGTGCAACAGGCGTTTTCTTCACTGTTATTTCTGCATTGGCAGCACCAGATAAAGTGGCGGCAAAGGCATCATCATTCTCCTCTTTTGTCTTTTGTTTTACTGCTGCTTTACCATTCATAGAAATTTCCATGGTTTGCATGTTGTATAGCCCCCAGCCATTTTCTACAAAATTTTTTAAAAGATAGCCAAGATCCTTGTCTGCAATATTGATATTAAATTCCTGTTGTGGCCATTGATCTTTGGGAAAACCTACAGTTAGAAGATAATCGCCGCCAGTAAGTTTTGGTATTACTAAATAACCAGATGACGATGAACTCATAACCTTTTCCTTCATTTTTACGTAAAAGGGTTGCTTATTATCTGTCTGAAGGTAGATAAAAAAGTTTTTTTGTGCATGAGCGAATGAACTTAATAGCAAAAAAATGGCAATATGTAAATACGTTTTCATGGCAAAGTTGCTTTATCTGCAAATCTAAAGATTATCAGCCATTTGCCATTTATAAAATATTGTGATTCTTTTTTGGGGCAAGCCTTTACTTTTGCCTAAAATAAAATTATATGAAACGAATTTTAATGCTCTTGAGCATAGTTGTATTGCCTACAATCCTATTTGCCCAGCCGGGTGAAGAACCAGTAGATACCTCTTGGAAAAAAATTTTAAGAGAAAGCTATCCTAAAACGAACGAGCTTGTACACACCAAGTTAGACGTACGTTTTGACTACGACAAGTCTTTTTTATATGGTAAAGAATGGCTTACACTACAACCCCATTTTTATGCTACAGACTCTGTATTGCTAGATGCAAAAGCGATGGAAATAAAAGAAGTAGCCATTATGAAAGGAACTACAAAAATGCCTTTAAAATACACTTATGATGGTGCCCAAATAAATATTAAATTAGACAAAACATATATTGGTGCTGAAAAATACACCCTGTATTTTGATTATATAAGCAAACCTGAAAATGTAAAAGCAGCAGGCAGCGCAGCCATTACGGATGCAAAAGGCTTGTATTTTATAAACCCAAGAGGTGAAGAAAAAGGCAAACCAACGCAAATATGGACACAAGGCGAAACAGAAGCCAATAGTGTATGGATGATTACAATAGATAAACCAAACCAAAAAACTACACAGGAATTGAGCATGACGGTGCCAAATAAATATGTGACACTTAGCAACGGTTTGTTGGTAAGCAAAAAAGTAAATGCAGATGGTACCAGAACCGATAATTGGAAAATGGATTTACCTCATGCCCCTTATCTATTCTTTATGGGTGTAGGAGATTTTGCTATTGTAAAAGACTCATATAAAGGTAAAGAAGTAAGTTACTTTGTAGAAAAAAATCAAGAGCAATATGCACGCAGGGTTTTTGGTAATACCCCAGAAATGATGAAATTCTTTTCAGAAAAATTGGGTGTGGAATATCCATGGCAAAAATACAACCAGATTGTAGGAAGGGATTATGTGAGCGGTGCCATGGAAAACACTACAGCCACCTTACACCAAGAAAGTGCTTATCAAAATAACCGCCAGTTGGTAGATGGAAATGGATGGGAAGAAACGATTGCACATGAATTGTTTCACCAATGGTTTGGCGATTTGGTAACGGCAGAAAGTTGGAGCCACCTTACCGTAAACGAAAGCTTTGCAAACTACAGTGAGTATTTATGGAATGAGTACAAATATGGTGCAGATGCGGCTTACGAGCATAATAATGACGATATGCAAGGCTATCTACAAGGTGGAAAC
>JANNGD010000131.1:0-24868 GCA_031380515.1 Ferruginibacter sp.
TGATTTAAAAATTTTATGGGTTTCTTATTGCAGTTGGTTTTATCTTGAATGGGTCGGCTGGTCGAAGACCACGCCTCAGCGTCGCACAGGTGGATATGACTGGCACACACGAGATAGTGAGGTGACCGACGGAGGCAAAGATTTTCCTTTAATCCTGGAAACAATTTTTCCATTTGTTCGGCACTTTGGGGATTTTCAAATGTTTCTTTAAAGATGTCATCTAATGGAAATGCTTTTAATAAATTCAGATAAGGTTTAACAAGGTCCCTTGTCAATTCATCGTCTTCCAAATGTTTGAAAAGTCCGTCAAAACTGATGTCTTTATAATGATCTTTTTCTTCTACTAATTGAGTATAATATTCTTTTGGTGGTGCAAAATTTATTATTATGTCTTTGCCATTATTAAAAAGAAAAGTGTCATGGGTTAAGCTGCTGATAAAATCCAAGTCTTTATTTATTATTTCACCTTGTTCATCGTTTTCTTTAAAGCTTGAGAATATGTCGTTAATGTGAGAAGTTGAATACGGTTTAAACAAATTGTCATTTTGGAAAGCTATTTCTTTTAATTCAGAGTGTAGGCCATTTTTCATTTGTGACATAACATTCCAGTCAAAATATACTTTAATCATTTGGGAGTGTTTTAATTTGTAGGTTATCCAAAGGTAGCGACTGGTGCAGGTAAGAGTAGAAGTAGAATTAATTCAGTCCAATCAAAAGCTAAATGAAGTTATAAACAATATTTGTAAGTACCAAAAGCTAGGCTTTGATTTACCGCCTGAAACAAAGCCCTTCCCTTGGTTGGTGATTGTCGTCAGCTTAACTAAGTCCTTTCCTATCTTGCATTGACGAAATGTCTCACGAGTGGATATTTTGGGCACTTGCGAGATAGCGAGGTGACCAACGGAGGCAAGAGATTTTTTTTTAATTTGAAATTATGCTGCGATAGTTTTTAATTAATAGGTTTCTTGCAAACCTGCGCCAGTAGAGCACTGCGACAACGCTTTTGTTTGTCAAAGTTGTTATTCTTTTGTAATTGTTACTTTAAGATTTTTCTTTTCAATTTGTGCTTTGAAGTACTCAACGTTTAAATATTGATTGTTTCCTTTAATAATGTTTTTTATTGTTTTCTTGTCAATTTCACTTATTCTTTCTCCAAATATTATTCCTTTCAAAGATTTTGGATTAAATGCAGCAGATTGAATTCCTTCCTCTAAACGAACAATCGAGCGAATTTCTTTTTCATATTTCCAATGGTTCAGCTTAGTTAAAACAACATTTGCAACATCCATTTTGCCGTTTCCGTTATATGTAAGTTCAGGCAGTTTGGATGAATATTTTACTTTATAGCCTTTAAAATATTCTGAATGTACTCTCCAGTCAAATTTCACACAAATTCCTTTATGTTTATCTGCATAGTGCGACCACATTAAAATACTGTCATATTTTTCTGAAAAGCATGATATACAAAACCCTTTCCTAAGGTGTTCTATATAATTATCTTCGATGTCGTTTTGAATTTGAGTTTTATCATATTTGAACACTTCCATTTTTTTCGCAATTATTTCTTCAGATAGATTTTCTTTTGCGTAAAAACTTTTTGCACTTTCGAAAGTTGGGGGGGGATCTAAGCGAAGCGAAAATTTGCAATCTAAAGGGTCATTAAATTCCTTTGGTATTCCAAAAAATAGTTCATTATTAATTAAAGCCTTTAAGGTGAATTCGTTAATAGGCATGTATTTGTAAATGAACTTGCTTCGTGTAATATCTTTATCTATAATTTTTTTTGGCATATCCTTGCCTTTGTTGGCACTTCAAATCTAGCAAAATCTTTCTACATTTCTTTTGCACTATTCCTTTCCATCAATGAAGTATAATCTATCTCGCATTCGCCTAGGATGGTCTGTGACCAGCCGGTGCGGTATCAAGTACTTTTATTTTTTGAAAATAGTTTTTTATAATTTGATCGGCTGGTTGGAGACCACGCCTCTCACGGGTGGGTGGGATGGGGCCGGGCGACCAACGGGGGATAAGAGGCTAGGTAGTTTTTCTATTCTATAAGTTCATAAACCGAAATTGTTTTGTTGTTTGCCACTAAAAAATAACCTGCTTCAACGCTATATTCGTTTACTTTTAAGTTTTCATCTTTAAAAGTGATTTGTCCGTCCAATGAAATTACCGATAAGCAAGCTTTGTCGGAAACTGTGATGAACGAATTCATTGTTCCATTAAAATACATTCTCGAACTAAGAATATTTTTGTCAGCAATCTGAATTTTCTTTTCTATATTAACATTGTCCCCACTGATTTTATAAAAATGAATTTCACATGGAGAGTCCGCTGTTGAATTTTCGTCTCCTTCGGTAAATGGATTATATACAACTGCGATAGTTTCTTTGTCAACCCAGCATGTTGCTCTGTTTTCATGTTCCCACGCTCCAATTCCTATATCTGATATTCGGTTGCTGCTGATAAATTTATCTATGTCGTAAACATGATAACTGTCGCATGAACCCCAAGCCCAACCTGCACTTAAAAATTTCTTTTGATTTGGTGAAATGAAGAGTTTCCCAAAAAAGTAGTCATATGGTCTTGGCCATGCTAATTTGTTGTCTTCACTTTGTTTTTTATAAAATTCAATATGCCTTTCTTCAGCTTCTTCTTCTATCAAGGATTTTGAAGCTGTCAAGATTTGTCGAGTGTCAAGATTCATAATTTGAATGTGATTCCATGCTTCTCCGAATATTAAGTGAGGCACCCTGTCTGCATTTTTGTAAAGTGCAATTGGATAAGTTGAAATGTCTGCATGATAGTCTTCTCTCCATAAGTGCAACGCATAATATTTGCCTGGATAATGAACAAAACCATGTCTTTTGAAGTCATTAACTGCAACCACAATTTCGTCCATCGTGTAAATTGAAGTCTTTGCTGTGATGTCAAACCCTCCGTCAGAATATCCAATATCACTTTTTACGGAAAATAAATGTTTCCCTGCTCTGTCGTCTAAATTATATCTAATAACACTTCCCGAACTCATCATCATTACAACTTCATTTGACTTTGATAAGGTCGCATTCATAATAGTTTCGTCAGTGTCAAAAGTTATGTCGTAAATATTATTTGCTTTCATTCTAATTGTCTATTCGCACGGTCGCCATAAAATTACCGTCAAAGTTAGCGCTTTCTGTAGTTGTGGCATTTGAAATTCTTCCTCCCGAAAAGAAAGTAGAACCTGCCTGCCGGTCGTCAAGTGTAAATGGACCAAGGATGAAGCGATGAGATAGTATTGTTATTTTGGCAAAGAATGGATTTTTACAGCTCATTCTTTTGTATTGGCACAGAAAGCTAGCACACAGGCTGGGCCTCATTTCTGAGCCAGAGATACTTTTTTTAATTTGAAAGTAAGCTGCGATAGTTTTTAATTAATAGGTTGCTTACAAACCTGCGCCAGTAGGGGAGCGGGTTTTTCACCGCAGAGAAGGGAGGGAGGGGTGTTTTCGCAGAGCGATATTTCACACAGCGGAACTGGGATAACAGCGATATTTCACACGGCGAAACAATGATAACAGCGAGTCAACGTTAACAGCGAAACAACGAATTTTTATGGAATGTATTTTTTTACAACCACACTTGCATTGTGCCCGCCAAAGCCAAAAGTGTTGCACAAAGCGGCATTTACTGTTTTGTGTTGGGCTTGGTTAAAGGTAAAATTAAGTTTAGGATCTAGCTCCGGGTCATCGGTAAAATGGTTGATGGTTGGAGGAACAATATCTTTTGTAACAGCGAGTATACAAGCAAGGGCTTCTAAGGCGCCTGCAGCACCTAGGCAATGCCCGGTCATACTTTTTGTAGAGCTAATATTGAGATGGAATGCATGCTCTCCAAATACGCTTAGAATAGCTTTTGTTTCGGCAATATCTCCCAGTGGGGTAGATGTGCCATGTACATTTATATAATCAATATCGGTGGGTAACATGCCTGCATCTTGCAAAGCTACATTCATTACATTTCTTGCGCCCAATCCATCTGGGTGAGGGGCGGTAATATGATAGGCATCGGCAGTGGCACCACCACCGCCTATTTCGCAATAAATTTTGGCTCCACGTGCAAGTGCATGATCGAGGCTTTCTAAAATAAGTGTGCCAGCACCTTCTCCCATTACAAAACCATCACGGTCTTTATCAAAGGGACGGCTAGCCGTTTTTGGGTCGTCGTTTCTTTCGCTAAGGGCTTTCATAGCATTAAAACCACCTACACCTGCAGCGCTTACTACGGCTTCGCTTCCGCCAGTTACAATAACATCGGCTTTGTTTAATCGTATGGTATCAAACGCATCTATAATGGCATTGGTGGAGGATGCGCATGCGCTTACTACAGCATAATTTGGTCCACGAAAACCATGGCGCATAGAAATTTGCCCTGCGGCAATATCCAATATCATTTTGGGAATAAAAAAGGGATTGAACCTGGGCGTACCATCGCCGCTGGCAAAATTTACTACTTCTTCTTGAAAAGTGATAAGGCCGCCAATGCCACTGGCAAAAATTACGCCTACTCTGTCTCTGTCTAGGTTGGTATTTTCTGCTGTAATTCCGGCATCTTTTACCGCTTCATCTGCCGATACCATGGCAAACTGTGTAAAACGATCCATTTTTCTGGCTTCCTTGCGGTCAAAATAAACGGTGGGGTCAAAGTTTTTTACCTCACAAGCAAAGCGGGTTTTAAATTTAGAGGCATCAAACTGCGTTATCATATCGCAACCACTTACAGCATCTGTAAGCCCTTGCCAATATTCCCCAACAGTGTTACCCAATGGAGTGATGGCACCCAAACCGGTTACTACTACTCTTTTTAAACCCATAAAATTGCCTGTGAAAGTTAAAAATATCCCTACAGACAAGCTGTAGGGATGGGAAATTACTTAGCGTTCTCTTCCAAATAAGTTACAGCTTGACCAACAGTTGTAATGGTTTCAGCTTGTTCATCAGGGATAGAAATATTGAATTCTTTTTCAAATTCCATGATAAGTTCTACTGTATCTAGGCTGTCTGCGCCTAAATCGTTGGTGAAAGAAGCTTCAGTGGTAACTTCTGCTTCATCAACACCTAATTTATCAACGATAATTTTTTTGACTCTTGTAGCGATGTCTGACATGTTTGTAATATTTAGTTAATACGCTGCAAAAATATACTTTTTCGGAAAAAAACAATCAATTAATAAATTTTGTTCAAATATGTTTTACAGCTAAATAATGTTCGTAAATACAATGCACTCCGTTTTTTGAACATTTGGAGCATTTAACTCAAAAGATGGGTACTGTAATAATTCAATAGATATAATTTGTAATTGGTTGGATTTATTGCTAAGACAACCATATATTAATAGTTTAATGACTATCCGTCATTGGGTGCAAAAGAATTTTATGTATGAAATAAACAATTTATGATTTTTAAAGGGTAGATCAAAAAGGATATTTCTGTATTTTTCTGTGAATCTGTGGCAATATTGTTGCCACAGATTCACAGAAAAGCTGTTATCTATATGATCTTTTAACTAATACACAAATAAATTACAGATATTGTAGGTAAATTTATAGAGGTAAATTCTTTAAAGGAAAAATGAAATTTTATACAGTTTATAATTAATTCTCTAAGGTTTTATATTCCTTGTACCTAATAGCAGCCATTAATAGTTTTCAATATAATACGTAAACTAAACTTCTTAACCCTAAAATGGCCTTATTTTTTTGAACCCTCCGTGCTGCTGCTGGTTTTTCTATTCTACAGTAAGAGAAAAAGTGATAGAACGGGATCGGATGTCATCAATAATATTGGAATATTTGAGGCTATTTTCCTTTGATAAAACATTTCGCAAGCCATAAGATATTTTCAACTCTGGCGTGAGTACAAATACAGGAAAATAAAAATGAAAGCCTATAGCGGCTTCTGCATTATAATCTAATTTTTTTAGAACCAAGGCGTCATTATTGTTCTTTTTTCCAGAATTTGCATTAAGATCAAAATCGACTCTACCGCCTGTAAGCATGTATACTTTAAAATTTGAAATACGATCGCTTGTAAATTTTAATTGTAAAGGAAAAGCAAGTGTTATTCCTTGTACTTTTTTAATAGTAATTGAATCTTCTAATAGATTGGGTGTTTTAAGCCTATATTGAAAAGCCTTTTCTGTAAAAACAAGGTTTAACGGATAACCTCGTAGGTCGAAATGATTGCTTAACCTAAGGTTTACGAGGCCTGCTAAATTGATACCCGTGCTATTGATACTTTCTATAACATCTACGCTATCAAATGATAAAAAACGAGGACTGTGCAGCACATTATAAAATGAACGATTGCCTCCAACGCTTATACCAAAGCGCAAAGGATCATCGTCGTGATCAGGAAAATTGATTTGTTTTATCAACTGTGCTTGGGCCCTGCTTGAAAACAAAACAATGATTACAATAAGGTATTTTATTTGGTTCCGCAATAGATACTGCATATTCCTAAGCTCAATGGTTTATTAATAATACTTTTATAACCTATACTTTTCAAAATGTCTACAAAATATTTCCCCTCAGGGAACTTCTGTATAGATGCATCTAAATAGGCATAAGCAGATTTATTTTTTGAAAACAGCTTGCCAATATTTGGTGAAATAGTTTTCATGTAAAGATTGTAAAAGCCTTTTACAAAACTATTTTTTGGCTTACTGA
Source organism: Ferruginibacter sp. (assembly GCA_031380515.1). Lineage (GTDB taxonomy): Bacteria > Bacteroidota > Bacteroidia > Chitinophagales > Chitinophagaceae > Ferruginibacter. Next base: position 6,713 of record JANNGD010000131.1, read on the forward strand.
ATTCCAAAACAACTAATTTTCCTCCCGGCTTCAATACCCGCAAAATTTCTGATAATCCTTTTTCTAAATGTTCAAAATTTCTTACACCAAACGCTACGGTTACTGCATCAAAACTATTGTCTTCGTAGTTTATGGCAGCACTGTCTCCATTGTATAGCGTAATCGTATCTTGTACGTTAGCCGCTTCAATTTTTTTTCTGCCAATGGCCAACATTCCATCGCTTATATCAATACCAATAATGGAGGTTGGTTTTAATATTTTTTCGGTCATTAATGCAACATCTGCCGTGCCTGTAGCTACATCCAAAATTTTTTGAGGAGCTAAATCTTTTAAATAATTGATGGCTTTTTTGCGCCATTGAATATCAATACCAGCACTTAAAAACCTATTTAGAAAATCATATCGGTGTGCTATGCTATCAAACATATCTGCCACCTGATTTTTTTTACTTAGTTCCGATTCCTTGTTTGGAACGATTGAGTCATGTTCGAAATTTGCCATTTATACTGCAAATATAAGTGCTTTGAAACAGCCTGAAAAAACTGATAGTCGCATAAGTGCTTATATAAAGTTAAATTTGCAGCTTAATTATACTTTATAATGCATATTAAGAAAGCTATTTACGTAATAAGCAGTCCGGATTTTGAGAAATGTCCTGCACCCGACAGGCCAGAATATGCCTTTATTGGACGAAGCAATGTTGGCAAGTCGTCTCTTATAAATATGCTCTGCAATAATGATAAACTTGCCAAAACATCGGGCTCGCCCGGTAAAACGCAAATGCTTAATCATTTTGAAATTGTGAGCAACAATAGTGAAGAAGGAAAAAGGGTACAAGCAGACAAAAAATGGTATCTGGTAGATTTACCAGGGTATGGTTTTGCAAAAGTGAGTATACGGAGTAGGAGAAAATGGGAGCAAATGATAGAAAATTATTTGCGAAAGCGTGAAAATCTTTCACACCTGTTTGTGCTTATAGATGCGAGGCATAGGCCCCAAAAGATAGATTTAGAATTTTTAGAAAATTTAAAAAGTTGGAATATTGCTTTTAGTCTTGCTTTTACAAAAAGCGATAAAGAGAACCAGAGAATAGTTAGTAAAAATGTGAAAGATTTTTTGGAGGCAATGAAAAAGACTTGGCAATTCTTACCTAGACATTTTGTAACAAGTGCAGTAAAAAAATCTGGGAAGCAAAAGTTATTGGATTTTATTGGAGAAACTACAGATGAGTTGATGGATAAAAAAGCCTTAAAATAAAGAGAGCCGGCCCCTAATGCCGACTCCCTTACTTTTACACATGAATCTACCTTACTGTTTTATAATCCTTTCTGTTTGTATATTGTTATCGCTTATTATTTGTAAAACGAACATGCCGTTAGCTAAATTTGATACGTTTATGTTTACCAAACCCATTCTTTCCTTACCTCTTGCTACTATTTTTGCACTGGCATCGTAAAGATTGTAACTAAAGTTTTCTGGTGCAATTATTCTTATGTTTTGTTGTACAAGGGTAGAAACATTAAATAATTTTTGATCAGCATTGTTTTTTAGTACTACAATATTTGAATAGTTAGTTTCATTTATTACGGAAGTTGCTTTTAGCCTATAAAAACTTGTTCCTTTATTTGTAGGTGAATAACTGTATTTATTTAAACCAGTAAAATCTGTGATAATAGGAGAAAATTCAACGCCATTTGTTGATACCTCTAGTACTTGTTTGGCAATTGCTTCATCTGCTATAATGCTCCAGCTTAGTTTATGTAAATTTTTCTCAACACTGCCTTTCAATGAAATATCATGAATAGCTAATACGCCTCGAGATCCTGATAAAGTATATGCACCAAGGCTTCCATAATTACTTGCGTTGTTGTTGCCAGTTCCTGCTACTACTACATAATAAGTACCAGCATTGAGCGTAGTATCTATAACTACCTTCATAGAGTTTACTGGATTATATGTAGCTATTAGTGTATTGGAACTATTATAAAGAAATAAAACCATATCCAAGTTGGCTCCATTGATATTACCGTCTACACTGTAAGGTATTGCATCGATGTGCATCGGCGCTGTTTGTGGTAATACTATTTTAAAAGCATCTTTATCAGTTTGTGTAGTGATAATACCAGGCGTATTGAAAGATACTGGATTTAAGTTGGTGGTATTGTTATCCAATGTTTCAGAAAAATCATCTGTACGATAGCTAACGCCATTTATGGGTGATGCTATGATGGAGAGATTATCTTGTGGGGCTACACAATCAAACTGTGTTGGCCCATTATTCCAACCAGTCATATTTCTATAATAGCTATTTCCCATTATTGGCGACCAACCAGTTTCACCTGTACCAACTCCAGTATTGTAGAATTCTAGCATATTACAACTTACATCATATCTAGATTGGTGAGAAAGTCCCAAGGAATGACCACTTTCATGCGAGCAACACTCTCCTACAAACTTAGGGGAATTGGAAAGCCTATCACTAAATACGAAGCAGGGAATATCAGACCCCCAATTGAAACTATTGTTGTAAGAAGTACCTCCAGCATTTGGATACCATGCACTTGTAGGTGTTATAATAACCCTGATTCTTTTCTCAAGAGGAGCGGCTAAGTATTTAGTAGAATCTGTTGTAACATTGATAGTAAAAGGACGGTAATCTTCGCTTACCCTATTGAATATTTCCGTTATTTGAGTATTGGAAAGTGCGGCTGGCGCACAAACGAATGCGTTGCCAGCTTGCCATGCAGCAGTTTGCACGGTATGTCCGTCAAAATCAAGAAAGATAGTAGGTTCTACTGTAGCAAGACTGTTAAGTTTAGGGACTTGACAAAATGCATTTAATGAAGTGAATAGAAATGCTATATAGCATAACTTTAGGTAATGGTTTTTCATATGTGGTTTTATTAAAGTGTAAGATATTTGCGATTGGGATATTGGGATCAATCAGCAGTATCTCGATAATTAGGGTTATTTACATTCTTCTATTATTTTTTGAGTTTCAAATTTTTGTAATGAGTAAGTACCGTTGTTGTTTTTTAATTCATATCCATCTCCGGCATCGTTGTTCATTATACGACCTACATAAGCAATTGAATTATCCTTTTTTGTAATTTTAGAAATTTCGAAAACAGATTTTGGGTTTTCAGCAGATCGAATCATGATAGTTTGAAGGTTATCATATTTTTTTTCATTGTAAAATACAGTGCCTGTAAATTGAAAGCCAGTTAATAAATCTAAAGTCACAATTGATCCTTTAGTGTAGTTAGTGGCATTAGATAATAATGTATTGGCTACATTTATTGTTTGAGGAAAGGCATCAAATATTTTTTGTTTTGCTTGTGTTGTTTGAGCAAAGCTAGAGGTAGCTATTAAACTCAACATTGCAATTGACATTCCTTTTGTAAATAATTTCATGTAAGCGGTTTTAAATATTAGGGATTTAGATATTCCCAATTAAAACGCAGGCAGAAGTAAATTATTATATGAATGAAAATTTTTCCGAAATAAAAAATCAATATTGATTTGTTGCTAGCAATACCAACGTACATGCTTCCAGGGTTAATATTCCTTGTGATGCAGCACTGGCGGCTAGTTCATCATTTTCTGCCCCAGGATTAAAAATGATACGTTTGGGTTTTAAAGAAAAAATATAATTGTACATTTTTTTTTGATTTTCTGCATTTAAATAAAGCGTTATAGTATCTACATCGCTTACTGGTAGTAGTTCTTCTACGATTGTTGTATTTTCAATTACACCTGCACGTAGTCCTATTGCGACAACAGGGTGCTGGTGAGCTACCAGTTTTCTTACGGCCATATTGCTATAGCGTGCTGGGTTTTTCGAAGCGCCTAAAACAACGGTTTTCTTTTTCATTTTTTACTTTAAAAATCTTGATTGAAGTTCAGTAGTTGGTACCATACAGCTTTCTTTTTTACCAAACCATTTGTATCGGTTTTTAGATATAAGATTGTAAACAGCATCCCTAATAAAGGTAGGTACAATGATAAATGCGTATAGTATTTGTGTAAAACCCCTTAGTTGTTTTGCAACCATTAATGCAGCGGTAGATTTTAAGTACGCTTTTTCATTTTGCAAAAGCACAAACGAATTGAAATTGTTGTAAGGCAATTTATATTTCTTTAATAGTTGTTGCCCGCTATCGGATTGTAAGGAAGCAAAACGAAACAATTTTTTTTTGTCATGTTTTAAAACATATTGAACAGATCCATTGCACAGGTTACAAACTCCATCGAATAATATGATTGGCTCATCTTTCATCTTTATTTAAATATTTTCAATACTGCACCAATAAACTTATTTTCTTCTGCTTTTATCATTACATCCATTAAACTATCTGCATGCTTGCTCAATTTTTTTATATCGCCTACAACTTGCAAAAATTCTTTTGCTCCGTTTTCTTTTTTGTCTTCAATATTTTCAAGGTTGGCCAGTAATTTTAGCATGGGGTCTAGCTCACGTTTTTTACGCTCTTTGATAATCTGGGTTGCTACTTTCCAAATGTCTTTATCGGCTGTAAAATATTCTTTTCTTTCTCCTTGCACTACCACTCGATTTATGAGTCCCCATCCTATTAAATCCCTGATATTCATATTTACATTGCCGCGGCTTATGCTCAACTGCTCCATAATATCATCTTGCGTAATTGGCACTGTGCTTATTAGCAATAGTGCATGTATTTGTGCCATGGTACGGTTAATACCCCATTGTGTACCAAATGCTCCCCAGTTATTAATAAATTGTTGCTTGGCTTCTACTAATTTCATTTAGTAAAGTTAAGGGGAGTTTTTGAATTTTCAGTAATAAATGAAAAGTAGCATTTTTAAATTTGAATTAGTTTTATTTGCTATTTAATTTGTAAGCCTCTATTTTTGTAAGGCCCCTCTCCAACATCCTGTTGAACTAACTGCACTAAAACTACTATTTCATTATGAAGAGAATCTTAACGCTATTTGTGTATATCAATTTTTTGTTCGTTGGCTATGCCAGCGGGCAAACTATTACTTACCCAGGTAATACTCCGGCTGGTTTTTGTCAAGGGGGTTTTATATTTTTAACTGCTAGTAACCCACCAGTAGGTGCCAGTTTTGTTTGGGAAAAATCTATTTTGGCAACTGGTCCATGGATTGTAACACCGGGTTCTACTGCCGTACTTTCAGTAAATACTATTGGCTATTACAGAGTAAAGGTTTCTACAGTTGTACCTGTGTCAACAGTCATATATGATTCTGTGCAAGTAGTAGAAAATCCAAATCCAGTTCCTTCTTTTAATTTTGCTCCTTCTAACCAGTGCGGAACTGTGCCAGTTTTATTTACAAACACTACTTCGGGAGCAGTTAGTTATTTATGGAATTTTGGTGATGTACCTTCTGGTGCAAATAATACATCTACGGCAACGAATCCTACACATAGATTTGTAGGGATACCTGGTAATGCTACACAAAACTTTACTGTTACACAAACTGCCACCAGCGCCCAAGGTTGTATTGCTTCTACTACAAGATTAGTAACTACAACCCAATTGCCCGATGCGTCATTAAACGGTACGGGATATAGTGTTGTAAACGGAATCAAATATTTTAAGAAATGTACAAACTCTGTATCAGAAGTTTTTAGCTTTCAAAATCTTAGTACAACTACTGCCACTAATACCAATTATCAAATAATATGGGGTGATGGAACGCCAGATTATAACTCCCCTACTTTTCCTCTTACACCAGCATTAACACATACTTATGGTATTGGTTTAACTCCCTTATTGTTTATTGTTACTGGACAAAATGGTTGTAAAGATACTACCAATTACAATGTTTTTTTAGGGAATAACCCATCTGTAGGTTTAGGTAATCCTGGCAATACGGCTATTTGTACTAGTAACACACTTACGTTTCCATTAAGTGGCACGGCAACTAACACAGCTGGAACTATATACACAGTTAGTTTTAGTGATGGATCACCAAATCTAACTTTTTCGCAACCCCCGCCAGCTTTCGTAACACATATTTTTAATACAACATCTTGCGGTACTAATATAAACCCTAGTTATCCTAATGCATTTGCAGTAGTTATTGTTGCATCTAATCCTTGCGCATCATCACAAGCCTCGGTAGTACCTATATACGTTTCACAAAAACCAACACCTGCTGTTACCATTTCACCAAAAGATACAATCTGTTTAGCTACTAGCGTAACTGTTGCTAATACATCTGGACTTAGTAGTAGTAATGATAATGGAGTTTGTACACCAGGAAAACAAATTTGGAGTATCACCCCCGCTACAGGATGGGTACTTAATTCAGGAAGCTTTGGTAATAACTTAAACTCCAATGACCCTGCCTTATGGCTTAATGGTTCAACCAGTTTAAACTTTACTTTTAATACAGTAGGCCCTTATACCATAAAAATGATTATTGGCAATACATTTTGTGGAATTGATTCTATCATAAAAACGATTTGTGTAAACCCTAATCCAATTGCTAATTTTAGTATTGATAATTTAACAGGTTGTACACCACTTACTGTAAATACAACCAACAACTCCAATACTCCATTTTGCGGAACCAACAAATACCTTTGGACGGTTAATTACACGCCCACAGCAGGATGTACACCCAATACTTCTTTATTTAACTATTTGAATGGAACAAATGCAAATTCTACAGCACCACAATTTCAATTTATAAATCCGGGTACTTACACAATTAATTTACAAACAATTACTCCAGGAGGTATTTGTACTTCTACCGTTGCAATAAGAACGGTAATTGTGAAGGCAAAGCCTATTGTAACTATTCCACCACTTACGAATATTTGCCAAAATATAGCCTTTTCGCCAACTGCAAATGCATCTTGTAATTTAACTGGCGCAACTACTTATTTATGGACTTTTCCAAGTGGTACACCAAGTTCAGCAAATACTGCATCACCTGGTTCAATTGTTTTTTCAAATGTTGGGGGTATCTCCATTTCTCTAGGTGTAACAAACGAATGCGGCACCACTACAGCTTCTCAACCCATTACCATAAACCCTCAACCTGATTTTACGTCACCAGCTAATATTGCTTTTTGCGCAGGTGATATTACAACAGCATATAGTTTTAGTAGTACTCCAGCAGGTGCTACCTTTACATGGACAAATAGCAATACTGCAATCGGACTAGCTGCATCGGGTAATACTACCATACCTGTTTTTACTGCCACAAACAGTACAACCGTACCCATTACTGCCACCATTAATATTACTGCTTTGCAAGGAGGCTGTACACGCACAAGATCTTTTATAATTACGGTAAACCCACGCCCACTAGCACCTATAGTTACAACCCCCATTGCATATTGCGAAAATGAAACAGCTACAGCTTTAGTAGCTTCCGCTAGCACTGGCAATACATTACTTTGGTATGCAAATGCAACTGGTGGTATTGGTAGCACAACAGCTCCTGTGCCATCTACTGCATCTATTGGTGCTTTAAGTTATTATGTAAGCCAAATATCTACAGCATACAATTGCGAAAGCCCAAGGGTAGCAATTGTTGTAAATGTAAATGCTATACCAGTTATTGCAAATTTGAATAGTACACAACCAACGGCATGTGGTGTAAACAATGGTACAATAAGTTTTACGGTGCCAGCAGCATCGACAACTTACACGGTTAAATATTTAAAAAATGGAGTGCTTGTTACACTCTCAATCACATCTTCAGCGAGTAATATAATTACCATTGCCAATTTAGGCGTGGGTATTTATTCAGATATTTTTGTAACACAAAATGCCTGCCCATCAAATATGTTGGGGCCTGTAACACTCAGCAATCCAAACCCTCCCGCAACACCTGTTATTGCAAATGTAAATCCATTTTGTAGTGGCAGTGCTTTAAATTTAGCTGCAAGTTCAGCAACACCAGGCGTTACTTATTTATGGTCGGGACCACTTTCTTTTACAAGTACAATAGCTAACCCTAGTATTCCAAATGCTACTGTAGCCAATGCAGGCACTTATGCAGTTGTAACAACGCTTGCTGGTTGTGCATCGGTAGCCGCTACGGTTGTAGTGGTAATAGACCAAACACCCGCTTTGCCTATTGCTTCCAATAGCGGACCATTGTGTGCTGGTGCTACATTAAATTTGAGCGCAAATTCTTCTACACCTGGTGTTACTTATGCATGGACAGGTGTAGGTGGATATGCAAGTGCCGCACAAAATCCAATCATTGCGAATTCGACGGTTGCCATGAGTGGTATTTATACCGTAATAGCTACAAATACTACTTCCTCACAAGCATGTCCTTCTGCTCCTGCAAATACAACGGTGCTCATAAAACCCGTACCAAATATCATAGACAGCAGCGCTACGAATCCTACAGCTTGTGCAACCGCTACAGGCTCTATTTTACTAAATGGGCTTGCCGCAAATACAAGCTATATTATAAATTACTCTTTTAATAATGTACCACAAACTGCATTAAACTTACCATCTTCACCTACAGGTTTGGTTACAATGAATGCATTGCTGGCAGGTACTTATTCGAATATTACTGCCACATTAAATGGATGTGTTTCCAATATAGCAGGTCCATTTACATTGTTAAATCCTACACCACCCAATCCGCCAACTATAAACAGCAATAGCCCACTATGCTCTGGCAACACTTTAAATTTAACCGCTACTTCTTCCACAGCAGGTGCTACATTTAGTTGGACGGGGCCATCATCTTTTACCAGTAATATAGCTAGCCCAACTATACCCAATGTAAATGTTACCAATACGGGTGTTTATACAGTAATAGCAACCATAGCTGGTTGTGCTTCATCACCAGTTCAAGTAAACGTAGTTGTTAATCAAACACCCATCACGCCAACAGTTACCAGTAATAGTCCAATTTGTACAGGCAACGCTTTAATATTAAATGCAGCAACTACAACTCCTGGTTCAATGACTTTTGCATGGACGGGTCCCAATGGATTTACAAGCGCTTCGCAAAACCCTAGTATAACAAATGCTACACAAGCTGCATCAGGTATGTATAGTGTAACATTCACATCCGTGCTAGGCAACTGCCCATCTGCAATTGGCAGCACAACTGCTATAGTAAACCCAACACCTGTAATAACCAACGGTACGTTTACAAATCCTACGGCTTGTGCTTCTGCTACGGGTAGCATTACTTTAAATGGACTCACAGCAAATACGGGTTATTCTGTACAATACACTAACAATTTAAATGTGCCTGTAAGCATCCTGATTACAACCAACGCTTCTGGCGCTGCAATTGTAACTGGGTTGGTAGCTGGTACGTATACTGGATTTTCGGTTTCTATTTTGGGTTGTGTATCTAATACAGTAGGTCCTTTTACATTGGTTAATCCCAATCCACCCATTGCACCTTTGGCTACCAATAATGGTGCTTTATGTGTGGGTTATAATTTACAATTGAATGCAAATACATCCTCTGTAGGTGCAGCTACATATGCATGGACAGGCCCAAATGGTTTTACTAGTGGTTTGCAAAATCCTACGATAACAAATATTACAGCCGCAAATGCAGGATTATACAGCGTTACAGTTACTATTAATAATTGTACATCAGCCGCTGGCACTACAAGTTTGGTGGTGAATCCTTTGGCGGTTTTACCAATTGTTTCTTCACCCGTAAACTATTGCATAGGCGCTCCTACTGTGGCATTAACAGCCAATGCTGCGAGTGGACATACACTTAGTTGGTACAACACTTTAATAGGAGGTACAGCACTTTCTGCTGCACCTACACCTTCATCTTTATCAGCAGTTACTACAAATTATTTTGTAAGCCAAACTACTGCATTGGGTTGCGAAGGAGCAAGGGCTACCATTCAAGTTATCATTAACCCCAATGCCAAAGCTATATTTACACCTACTGATATTATAAATTGTGCGCCATTTAATATCACTACTGCTATTGTAGGGTTGCAACAATTCCCTTTAAACAATAGCATCTATCAATGGTATGCCAATAATATTTTAATAGGTACAGGAACAAATTTCCCAGGTTATACAATTTTAAATCAAAATGACTCTGTTATTATAAAACTAAAAACCATTTCATTATTTGGTTGCAAGGATGACAGTATGAGCAATAAATTTTTTACTTACATAGTTCCTGCTCCATCTTTTACATTGTCAGATACGGTAGGCTGTGGTCCGCTTTCGGTAAGCTTTGTAAATACCACACCCAATATTGGACTTTACAATTATAATTGGAATTTTGGAAATGGAATCACGTCTAATTTACAACAACCGGGGTCTTTAATTTTTGCGACCAATCCAACTTTTAATGATACAACTTATATAGTAAAATTAACGGTGTCTTCTGTATGTAATGTGATTGTTTTCCAAAAATCAATTCGCATAAAGTCCAAGCCAAAAGCACTATACACTGCAGATAGAACATCTGGTTGCTCACCAATGAGGGTATTATTTACAAATACATCTAAGGGATTAAACAATACTTATTATTGGGAATTTAATGATGGCAGCCCTACTTTTATAACTACCTCAAGGGCACCATTTACACACATATTTTTTACTGGTGTAGTTACAAATTATAATGTACGTTTAATTGCAGAAAATGAATGTGGAAGAGATACGATTAGTTATACACTAACTGTAGCTCCAAATAACATACAATTACTTTACTCAATAAATGGCCCTGATAGATACGGCTGTGCACCGCATACCGTCGCATTTTTTAATAACTCTAATGGTGCTAGTTCTTTTCAGTGGGATTTTGGAGATGGAAATACTTTGGCTACTACACAAAATGTGCAAACCGTTTATCATACTTATTTAACGGCAGGCGATTATACTGTTACTTTAACAGCAGCAAATAATTGTACAGACACTTTTGCTTTGAAACAAATTACGGTGTATCCAAAACCTACAGCCGCATTTAATACCAGTGTTTCTAATACCTGTATTGGGCAATCAATACAAATGAATAATACATCTAGCAGTGCCACATCTTATTTATGGGATTTTGGTGATAATACTCCTACTTCTAATCTGTTTAATCCAACCCATACTTACACAGCCCCTGGACCATACACGATAAGGCTTATTATTTACCGTGTGAATCCTTCTGGAAATGTATGTACAGATACTACCACAAGGCTGATACAAATAACATCTAGCTTGCCAGGTAACTTTACTCAAACGGCTACATCAGGTACTTGTGCGCCGCTTACCGTTACATTCGTAAATCAAATAAGGCCATCGGTTACTGCTGTTTGGAATTTTGGTGATGGTGGCACAGCTACTGGCGATAGTGTTGTACATACCTACTTGACAGCGGGCTTGTTTAATGTAAGCCTTACCGTTACTGTAGCAGGCGGTTGTACCTATACAAAAACCAGTACCGTAAACTTATTGGGGCCATTGGGTACTTTTCAATATACCAGTGGTTATATTTGCTATCCTAATGCGGCTACATTTACTGCTGCTGCATCTAATACAAATAATTTCATTTGGAATTTTGGTGATGGTATTATACAAACCACTACTCAAAATATAGTATCACATAATTATGCAAATCCTGGTGTGTATGTTCCATCTGTAACTTTACAAAATACTGCAGGTTGTAATGTACCAATTGCAGGTGTAGATACCATTAAGGTAGATAAAATAATAAAAGGATTTAAAAGTGTACAACAAAATAGTTGTGGTAGTACATTGGTAAATTTTACAGATACTTCGTTTGCATTTTTTGGTAAAGCGCAAGTAAAATGGCGCTTTGGCGATGGTGGTATTGGTACAGGCTCGCTCATAAGCCATAGCTATGCTGCTACTGGATTGTACAATGTAGAAATGATTGTGATAGGTAATAGCGGTTGTACTGATACGACTAAAAAAGTAATAGATGTGCAGGTAAACAACTACCCCATAGTTGGCATTACTGCGCCACTCGTTAAATGCACGAACGACTCCATACAGTTTCAAAGCAATGTAGTGTCTGCAGATTTATTAAATCCTATGCAATGGAAAATAATGCCAAATGGTGCAACTTTTAATGGAAATAATTTTACTTATTTGTTTAATACTTCTGGGGTATATATTATTAGATTAATTGCAGGCACAGTAAATGGATGTTTCGATACCGCTTTTCATACCATTACTATAAATGCGGCGCCTACCCTTACTACAAACCCTGATTTAAATTTGTGTAAAGGCAATACAACACAATTAAATGTATCTGGTGCACTTACGTATCAGTGGACACCAACAATTGGTTTAAGTTGTACAACTTGTTTCAATCCTTTTGCAAATCCTATAACTACTTCAGTTTATACAGTAACGGGTACAAATGCAGCTGGGTGTAATAACAGCAAGAGTATCATCATAACGGTAATACAGCCCACAAATATAACTGTGTCGCCAGATGCGAAAATTTGTATTGGGCAAACGGTAAATTTATTAGCAGTTGGTGCTACAAATTACCTATGGGACAATGCCCAAACGCTAACCAGTACTACAGTTTCAAACCCTACTGCTAATCCAACTGTAACAACTGTGTATACGGTTATTGGCTATGATAGTTATAACTGCTTTGCAGATACGGCCTATGTGCAAGTGGGTGTAGGAAGATATCCTACCGTAAATTTGGGCAGTGATGTTACACTTGCTACAGGTACTAATTTGCCACTCACAACTGTTATTACAAATGGCCCTATTACACAATGGCTTTGGAATCCTGCCACAGACCTGAGTTGTAGCACTTGCCGTTTGCCTATTGCCACTATAAAAAAAGACATTACTTATAGGGTAAAAGTAACAACAGATTATGGTTGTAGCGCCAGCGACACGATAAACATAAAAACATTCTGCGAAGCTGCACAAGTATTTATTCCTAAAGCCTTCACGCCAGATGGCGATGGCTTAAATGATATTTTGATGGTAAGAGGAACTGGTATAGCATCGGTAAAATATTTTAGAATTTTTAATAGATGGGGCGAACTCATTTTTGAGCGAAACAATTTTGCGCCAAACAATCCGACCTATGGTTGGGATGGAAAAATAAGAGGTATTGTAGGGCCTCCAGATGTATTTGTTTATACGGCAGAAGTGATTTGCGAAAATGGGTCTTCTTATACTTATAAAGGGAATACCGCAAGTTTAAAATAATAACATGATGAAAAAAGTAAAGATATTCGTTTTTCTATTTATGGCTTGCTTTGTAAAAGCAAAGGCACAAGATGTAAATTTTTCTCAGTTTTATGAGTTACCACTGCTGCGTAACCCAGCATTGGCAGGGCTTTATAAAGGAGATGTAAGAGCCACAACTGCATTTAGAAGTCAATGGCAAAGCGTAACCACACCTTATGTTTCACAAGCATTGGGGTTGGAATGTAAATTTGCTGCTCGCCAAAATTCCGATAACTATCTTGCACTTGGTTTGCAAATGACAAACGACCAAGCTGGAGACGCTAAGCTTGGCAAAACACAATTGCTACCTGTGGTTACTTTTCATAAAGCATTGAGCGAAGAAAGGGACAGCTATGTTTCCCTAGGCTTTATCGGTGGCTTGGTACAACAACGATTCGATGTATCAAAACTTTCGTTTGATGATCAATTTGTAAATGGATCTTTTAGTGCATCAAATCCTACAAGACAATTTTTTTCCAATAGCAATGTAACTTATTTTGATGCCTCTGTTGGGCTTGCTTTTAGTAGCACCATTGGCGAAAATGTAAAATATTATATAGGTGGCTCATGGTTTCATTTTAATTCTCCCCGAGTTGCTTTTGATATTGCAAAAGATATAAGACTTAATAGTAAGTTTATGGTAAATGCAGGCTTATCTACTCCCACGGGCGAGTACGATAAAATTACATTCTACGTTGATTATTTTAAACAAGGAGGCAATAACCAATCGCAAGGTGGGCTCATATACAATCATGATTTGGTAAGGCAAGATGAAGATGAAAGTATGTCCATTTCTGTGGGTAGTTTTATAAGATGGAATGATGCAGTAATACCAGTAGTAAAACTGGATTATTATAAACTAGGTATTGGCGTAACGTATGATGTAAATATTTCTAAACTTGCATTAGCTTCTAAAGCACGAGGTGGATTTGAAGTTACACTTTCTTATAGGAATTTTTTGAATATGCGCAATAGCTCTTTAGAAAAAACTAGGTGTCCTGTAAATTTTTAGTTTGGTATAAATAAAAATGGTTAGCAGAAAACTTTTGCTAACCATTTTTATTAAGCCTTTATTATTTATACCAACATCGTTACCGGATTCTCTACAAACTTTTTCAAGGTTTGTAAGAAATCGGCACCTACTGCTCCATCCACACTTCTGTGGTCGCAGCTAAGGGTTACTTTCATTATGTTGGTTACTACAAATTGTCCATTGCGGCTTACTACTACTTCTTTAATTCTACCTACTGCCAAGATGCAACTATCCGGCGGATTAATGATAGCCGTAAATTCTTCGATATCCATCATACCAAGGTTAGAAATGGTAAAAGTATTACCACTAAACTCTGCTGGTTGTAATTTTTTATCTTTTGCCTTGCCATATAATTCTTTTGCATCGGCAGCTATTTGCGACAACGATTTTTGGTCTGCAAAACGAATGACTGGTACGATCAATCCTTCTGGCAATGCCAATGCAGAACCAATATGGATGTGGTTGTTTTTTCTGATGAATTCTCCCATCCAACTGCTGTTTACATCGGGGTGCAAGCGCAATGCAGAGGCACAAGCTTTTATAATCATATCGTTGAACGATACTTTTACTGGGCTTACTTCATTGATTGCCACACGAGCTGCCATGGCGTTGTCCATATTAAGCTCCATGGTTAAATAAAAATGCGGTGCGGCAAACATACTCTCTCCTAGACGACGGGCAATAACTTTGCGCATTTGTGTTAACGGTACATCGGTAAATGATTCTTCACCTGCAATAAAGCTTGCTACAACCTTTGTAGGAGCAACTGAAGCAGGCGCACTAATAGCAGTCGCACTTGCAGCAGGCGCAGCTACTTCTTTATAATTGTCAATATCTTTTTTAGTTATTCTACCACCATCACCTGTGCCCGGTACTTTACTAATATCAAGTCCTTTGTCAGCTGCTATTTTTTTAGCTAGGGGAGAGGCTTTAATTCTACCTCCATTTGTTTCGGGTTGGTGGGTTTCGGGTTGCGGGTTTTGTGCAGCTGCTTCAACTGTTGCTTGCGCTTCGATTTTTGTTGTTCCCGCAGTGGAATTGCTGGACTCACTGCTATTTGCCAACTGATTTTCTGCAGCCACATACGCACTCACATCTGTGCCTGGCTTACCCACGATGGCTATTATCTGATTAATTTTTGCTGCACTACCTGCTTCTACTCCAATGTATAAAAGGGTTCCTTCTTCGTACCCTACTACTTCCATGGTAGCTTTATCGGTTTCTACATCGGCCAGTACATCATCGGCTTTTACTGTATCACCCACTTTTTTATTCCAAGTTACGATCTTGCCTTCTGTCATGGTATCGCTCAAAAGCGGCATGCGTATTTCTTTTGCACCAGCGGGGAGGGAAACGGTTTCGGGTTTCGGGTTAGAAGTTACGGGTTTTGTAGCTGCCAACTGCTCTTTGTCAACTGTCAATTTGTTATCTGCTAATTGCCCACTGCCCTCTGCTGACTGCTTATTGCCCTCGGCGTCTAGCAAATGCTTATAATCTTCACCCGCCTTGCCTATAATAGCAATAATTTGGTTCACTTTTGCCGCTTCGCCAGTTGGTATTCCAATATAAAGCAATGTACCATCTACATACCCATTTACTTCCATGGTAGCCTTGTCTGTCTCCACATCTGCCAGTACATCATCTGCCTTTACCGTATCACCTACCTGCTTGTTCCATGCCACAATCTTACCTTCTGTCATTGTATCGCTCAATAGCGGCATGCGTATTACTTCTGCCATATCAGTTATCTTTTATAAATATTTAAGCTCGAAATTAATGTAAAAAAAATAAAATACCCTCAGTCATAAAAACAAACAGCAAATTAATAATCCAACTCCAAATTCAACCTATCCCTCAATTCTTTAATAAGCGGGTATTTTTCTATTAATAATTGGTATTGTTGCTTTGCAGGCAATGTTTTGGAATCATCTACTTCTACATGTTCCTGTTCCACTATCTCCATGCTGTATTTCAAAAATTTATTGCTAAAATAATCTTGTAAAAAATGAATGAGGCCTGATCGTTCGTTTTCTATAAATTTTTGTTGCACTTTCCCTTCGGTGATAATCGTAAAATTGTTGTCATCATCTATTCTCAATTGTGCCGCTTTAAATTGGGTGACAGACGGGTGCTTTTTTTCGCCTGCAAGTTTTGTGGTATAAATATCCCAAGCTTTTTTTAAGGCTTCTTCATTAAATGCTTTAACAGGCAAATTTTGCATATCCTGCTCAATAATTTTCGCCCTTATTTTATTCAAGTTTCCGAAGCCTCCCGATTTTGTTTCTGGTAAGGGTTGCTGTATGATTGCTTCTACTTTTCTTTCGGCAGGTTTTTCTTTTTCTATTGTAAGCGTTGCTATTTGTGTTGGTTCTTTTTTTATTGGAACGATAACTACCTCTTCTTTTATTTTAATGAACGAAATGTTTTTAAAAGCAACGGGTTTTGCAGCATCAACTAATTTTTTTTTTGTAATGCCAGCCGCATCTCCACTTATTATTTCTACTGCTTGGTTGAGATAGCATAATTTGATAAGCGCCATTTCTACACAAAGCCGTTTGTTGCGGGCTTGTCTATAATCCATGGCGGCATCATGTATGGTATTAAGCGCAGCAATAATCCAATTAGATGAAAGCTCATTGGCAGCTTGCAAATATTTGTCTCTAAAATCTTCTGCTACATCCAACAATATAGCCGCTTTTACATCTTTGCTTACCAATAAATTCCTTAAAAATTCCGTAAGCCCTTCCAGCAAGGTATCTCCTTCAAATCCTTTTTGATTGATGTCATCGAATAATAAAAGGGCTTCACTTAATTTTTGCTCGGTAGCAAATTGTAACAGTTTGAAAAAATAATCTTCATCTAAAATATTAAGATGCTCTAAGGTGTTTGCATAGGTTAAATGGCCGCCCGTAAAACTTACAATTTTATCTAGAATGCTTAAAGCATCTCTCATGCAGCCCTCACTCTTTTGGGCTATTACATGCAATGCCGCATTTTCGGCAGTAATGTTTTCTTTATCACATATTTCTTTTAAATGATTTACCGTATCAATGGTGGTTATTCTTTTAAAATCAAAAATTTGACAGCGACTAAGAATGGTAGGAAGAATTTTGTGTTTTTCTGTAGTGGCCAAAATAAAAATGGCATAAGGAGGAGGCTCTTCCAATGTTTTTAAAAACGCATTGAATGCAGAGGCACTGAGCATGTGAACCTCATCTACAATATACACTTTGTAATCGCCTGCTTGTGGTGCAAAACGAACTTGTTCTACCAATGAACGTATATCGTCCACCGAGTTATTGCTTGCAGCATCTAGCTCATGTATGTTCATTGAAGAACCATTATCGAAAGAAACGCAACTGTTGCAGGTATTGCAAGCTTCGCCATCGGGTGTTTTGGTTTCGCAGTTGATGGTTTTTGCCAATATTCTTGCACAAGTGGTTTTGCCTACACCACGAGGCCCGCAAAATAAAAATGCATGTGCCAGTTGGTTGTTGCTAATAGCGTTTTTTAATGTAGTGGTAATATGCGCTTGCCCTACCACCGTACTAAAATTCTGTGGTCTATATTTTCTAGCGGAAACAATAAATTTTTCTACTTTTTCCATAATAATTCTTCTTCCTTTCCTTTTGGATGAAATGCGTTGTTCTATTTATGCAAATCTAAATATTGTAAGTGGTATTGGCAAATGTAGGTATTCGCCTTTGGCGGATACGGGGGCAGAACTCGCCACAGGCGAGTTCCTACGTTCAGGCGAGTTCTTTCAAGACAGGCGAGTTTGTGCATTTGTAGGTATTCGCCTTTGGCGGATACGGGGGCAGAACTCGCCACAGGCGAGTTCCTACGTTCAAGCGAGTTCTTTCAAGACAGGCGAGTTTGTGCATTTGTAGGTATTCGCCTTTGGCGGATACGGGGGCAGAACTTGCCAC
>JANNGD010000147.1:0-1839 GCA_031380515.1 Ferruginibacter sp.
ATAAAATAAATATCATTGATTTCATCAATTAATTTTCCAACCTCATTATCATTAAATTTAAACATTGCTTAATCTTTTTTATAATTTTTACTAATCTTCATCATCTCAATTTTATTATAATTGTCATCATTTTGAATGTACTTTTTTAGCATATTAAAATTGCTATGCCCTACCACACGGCGCACTACATCATGCGTAACGCCACGCTGTACGCTGTAGGTTATAAAGCTGTGGCGTGCTACATGCCAGCTCATTTTTTGCCATGCTTCATATATAGTTTCTGTAGCCGTCTTATTGGTTTTTTGTATGTAATTAAAAGGTCTATTTAAGCCTGCAAGCTTTGCGAGTTCTTTTAAATACTCATTACCTTTTTGGTCTGAAATTACAGGCAAAGCCTGGTTATTTTTCCAGTATTTATCTAGCAATGTTTGCAGTTCTGGAATGATAGGAATTTTTACAAAGTCGTTTGTCTTCTTAGCTATTTTGGTAATCAATCCATCTTGTACATGTGCAGGTTTTAAAGTTTTTAAATCGCTTATTCGCAATCCCGAATAACAACCTACTAAAAATAAATCTCTCACTTTCTCCAGTCTATTTTCAAATTGAAAATTTGCCAATACTTCTATTTCTTCACTCTTTAAAAAAAAATGGTCTTTCCCATCTTCATTGGTTGTTTTAAATTTTTTGTAAAAAAGATATTCATTAAAACCTTTATCGTTTGCCCAGTTCAAAAACGATTTTACATTTTTTATATGAAAACCAAAAGTATTATCTGGCATACCCAAAAAAGAGCGAAATTTTTTATAAAAATCTTCGTTGTAGTCTTTAAAGGAAAGTGTAGTTTCAATTTGCCTTTCATATTCATGCAAATATTTTAAGGTTTTATTTTTTCCGCTTATGGTTCTTTCGGAAAGTTCTGTCTTTAGGGCTTCAATATATTTTTTAAATAACGATAGCGGTTTAAAATCTTTCACCTCTATGGAGTTTGTCCAGCTGAGTTGCATTATAATATTTGGCTTAGTAATTTCTTTGCCATGCAATTCCAAATTTAAAATAATGCGCTCTATGTCGTTTTGTTGTTTTTTTAGAAGTTTGTTATAGTCATCATAGTTTGCTCTACCCCGTTTTACCTGTTGTTTTGTTTTATCCCAATCTTTAACCTCTACGCTCTTACCTGTGCTTATCCTGAATCGTTTACCATTATTGTAAATAGAATGGTAAATATTGATTAGTCCTAGCCCTGAAGCATTATCTAAATTTAGATTCAATTTTGCGCTCATTTCATGCTCATTTCATGGTAAAATCAAAACAACTAAAAAATAGCTACTGACAGTATGACTGACAGTTTGTTTGTTATTTCAAAAATACTTACTTTTGTTCAAACTGCGTTAAAAGCTTTGTGAGTTTGGTTTTCAGTCTATTTTTGATTTTTTAAAATTTGTTTAAAACAGTAAAAAATATTCCGTTCCGGGGCACAAAACGCTTTTAGAAGCGTTTTTTTTATGCTTGTACTTTTTTGTAGGTTATAAAAAAGATAACTTGCATCACGAAGAACAAAGAGATTTATAACTACCTGCGGCGATGGCGAACCTGCTGCCGGCAGGCAGGATTGGTAGACGCACTGTTTTAAAAACTACTTGCGGCGATGGCGAAATTGGTAGACGCACTACCTTGAGGTGGTAGCGCCCATACAACCGGGCGTGTCGGTTCGAATCCGATTCGCCGCACTTAAACCTGCTTTTGGCAGGTTTTTTTTATTTAATTTATTTATGTAGAAATGAAAGGACGGATCTACCTGCAGAGATGGCGAACCTGCCTGCAGGCAGGAATGGTAGAAGC
>JANNGD010000047.1:0-2565 GCA_031380515.1 Ferruginibacter sp.
TAAAAGCAAGAAAGGAGCAGGGATAAACGTGTTGGACAAGCTTTACGCTTATTGCGTTTGACTACCTTATTCTGCTCTTGTTCTTTCTTAATTATTATTCTTGAAATACACTGTAAACTTAATTAATTGCAAACATAGGATGCGTTTGGCAATATGGTGGCTTAGGTAAGCAACAATGAGCATTTAGCTCGCTATTGGGCTTTTGTTTCGGCTTGACAAACATCGCTGAACATTGGTAAGTTATTTTTATCTTTAGTACAAAGCCAAGCAGCGGTTCCGTGCGGAAGAATTTCAAATTCCACCACATCGCCAAGCGCTATCGTTGGCAGAAATAATATCGCAGCACTCCAAACTTCGACAGATCTAATCAGGACATTAAAAACCTTGAAACATTAAGAACTTCGAAAGAATATGTAAGAGCGTAAAATATTTTGCCAGAAAATGCAGCTAGTCAAATTGCATAGGGATATTCCCATTTGACAAAACCAAACCAATAAACCCAAAATGAAAAGAATTTCATTATTATTATTTTTTGCATTATCTTTTAGTGCTGCTTCTTTTGCATACATGTCTGAATCAAAGACTAAATCCTTAAAAAAACAGGGTTTATTATTTGCAACTGAAAATGTTACGAATATTAACATTGCAAATAAAAATAATCAATTCCAAACGGAAGAAACCTGCTTATTGAAAAAACATTTAGTCAATCAATATTACTGGATTTTAATGGCTGATGGCTGTTATTACCTAGGCAGGGTTAACGAACCAGGGTACACCGATGAAACAGGATATACCCATACTGGATATTCATTAACATGGATGAATGCATCAAATTACCATGGGCCTGTACAAAATTGTCCTCCAACAGGAGTTGGTTATTGTTAGTTGATTTTTCGGCTGTATCTTTATGGTACAGCCGTTTTAATTATTTTTAACAAACAATAATGGCGAGGAAAAAATTAAAGTTTTATGCAATAATTAAAATTTTAGAATTTAAACTACACATACATATAAAATTTATAAAATGAAAATATTTTTTTCTATATTGTTCTTTAGCAATGTATTTCTTTTAAAAGCACAGTCGCAAATATTATCAAATGATTCTACAGTTGTTTTACATATGGACAATTATTCCAATTTTAAACCTCAACAACAAACAGGAATTAAAAATAGTGGAACGGTAGTTTTTGATAGTTTAAACAAATTACAACTCAATAATCCCAATGGTAATACAATGATTGCTCTCGATTATGAATCACTTTCGAACAAAGCTGTAAAATTTTTTAAAAAGAAAGAATATTTAAACGCTATCACTTATTTCAATAAAGCAATAATCGCAAATAATAATTTAGCTCAAGTAACACATAGATATCAGCTTGCTATTTGTTATGCTCAAATTTCTCAAGTTGATGAAGCTTTAGAGCAATTAGATAGAATAGTTTTCAAAGGTGGTTATTTTAATTATGTAGAGTTATCAAACGAAGTTTCATTTAAAAATCTATATTCTAAACCTTTATGGAAAGTTATATTAGAAAAAGCAAAACAAAATTCTAAAGCGATAGAGTCTAAGTTAAGCAATAACAATGACGAATAAAATTCACTTCTGCCAACAATTCGTTTGGCAATATGGTGGCGGTAAATAGTAGCAATGGGCATTTAGTTCGTTATTGGGCTTTTGTTCCGGCTTGATCCCTACAATAATGTAGGGACTGAACATTGGTAAGTTAAATTTATCTTTGCCACAAAGCCAAAGAGCCGTTACTGGCGGAAGAATTTCTAATTCCACCACATCGCCAAGCGCCATCGTTATACAAACTCCTACTTGAAGATTAAGTTACCATTAAGAAAATATTATTTATTTAGAAACTACATAAATTGTAGGTAAAAACCTACAAATTAATTCAAATAATATTCTTACGATTATAATTGTAAATAAATACCCCAATATATTAGGCAATAAAGCTTTTAACGAAGCCCCACTTTTATGAATAAAGTCATATTGAACATTATCAAAAAGTATTAATGTACTGTAGTAACCATCATGCAATTTCCCTGATTTAATTAGGTTAAATACAATAAAATAGAACAAAATGAAAATTGATAAACAACAGCTCACTAGAAAGAATAGTCCACCATTAACCAACATGCAACAAAAGGAATATATTTGTTGTCTATCTTTTAAAACAAAAAAATATGAAAAATAATATTATTATCATAACAGTTTTCTTTATTCTTTGCTCTTGCAAAAAAGATAAACCTTACGAGCCATTTGTAATTCCATGTACTTTAACAGAAGACAGTAGTCTTGCTAAAATATATATTAAAGGCACATGGGGATGGATAGAGGAAAAACGCATTGTAAGAGGACAAGATGGATTTTCTTACTTGACACCAAAAACTGAAGGGTACACTTTGAGAATGATCATAGGAGATAGTACATTGCGTTATTTTAACAACAACGAATTTAAAGATTATAAATACAAGATTCAGTTGTTAGGAGAAATTTCAGGCACTACTTTTCCTGAAGATAGCTTGCCAGTATTTGTAAAGTATAGACTATCTGAT
>JANNGD010000190.1:0-36823 GCA_031380515.1 Ferruginibacter sp.
GTATTTCTTGCTCTTAATGAATAAGACACTGATGTGCCTGTAACACCACACTGAACCCCCAGACCATCATGATAAGAGTGATTACTGCTTATCAATGTTTTTGCAGGTATTTCGGTAGCCATGACAGCTTGTACATCTCCAGCAAAACCATAATAAGAATATAGTTGTGCATTGGGTGCCATGCCTCTAGCAGTTGGGTTTATAATGCCCCTACCACCAATCGTTCCCGATACATGCGTACCATGACTTCCAGTGCCTCCAGCGTCTACGTTCACCATTCTACCAGCTGGTGAAAAGTCTAGATGCTGGCTTGCCCTTTCATCAAATACGCCAATATTCATTCCATCGCCTTTTAAATTTCTTACCCCATCACTAATTATATTTACCCTATGCAATGTTCTGCCGGGTAAGTTGTCTGGCACATTGGGAGCAGCAATATATTCAACCCATTGAATGAATGGAAGTGCTACTAACTTGTCCAAATTACTTTGAGGAATTCTAATATCAACCATTTTAAAAACAGATACATCAGCAATTACAATAGCTTGCAAGCTATTTAATGAAGCCATTATTTTATCTAATGATAAATTATCATATAATTGGATAGAAACATCGGCATAGCCTTTTTGTTTTATTGCATGTGCCGGTACTTTTTTACTCAAAACATCTTGCGTTGTTTTTTGTACACCCAAAAGTTGAAAAACACTGCGAATGTTATAATTCTTAAGTGTAGCAATATCTACTGATGCTGGTATTGTTGCAGTATAGGCAAGGTTGGGCAGGTAATCTATCAAATTTATATTAACAGATTTTAGCGTAGCTTTTAGTTTTTCATCGGGAAGTACATTAAATTGAACTGCAACATAATGGGTACCATTGAATAAACTTTTGGCAAATACATTTGTATTTTTAGACAATTGCTTTACATTTTCTTCTGGCACAAATTTTCCGGAATTTAGCAAAATATTGTAATCAGGGGTTTGTTGTGCAAATGCAATGGTAGGCAAGAAAAATAGTAAAAATAATTTAGCTAGCTTAGTAAAAATTTGTTTCATAAATTAAAATTGATTTCGTTTTTATAAAATCTTAAGCAAAATACTTAATTTTTAAGTATAATTGATGAAAATATTGCATTTGAAAGTTTTTTTTTTACGATATAAAGAATTTAAAGTACATACCAACATAATATGTTGGAATAAATCTTTTCTAAGGGTTTCAAATAGAAATTTTTAATACCAAACATACCTATGCTAAAATATTATAAAACTTGCCTGTTTTTATTTTTAACTGCAAACATGTTTGCGCAAATTAAATGGCAACTACCCGATAGCTTAAATAGCGGATTACCGAAAGGATTAAAACTGTTTATCACAAACGATAATGTAGATGGAAGACCGAACATAGCATACTATATAGAAGCAGATTTAAAAGCCGATTCCCTCCTTTTTGAAGTGGATACAACATACAATAGAAGGCTTACTCCTTGCGAATTTTATATAAAAAACAATTTTCCGCAGGTTGTTGTAAATGGCACTTTTTTTTCTTTTAAAACAAATCAAAATTTAAATACGGTCATAAAAAATGGGCACCCCGTTTCATTTAACATTGCTTCGGTTAGGGGATCGGGCAAAGATTCTACCAAACAAATTGCCATTTTTAGAAGCGCCATTGGAATTTCCAAAAAAAGAAATGCTGATGTGGCATGGATAAATAGCGATACCACTTTCGGTAAAGTATTGGCAAGTCAACATCCAATTAATCCATATCTAAATCCACTGATTAAAACTGCAACAAAAAAAGAATTACGCATAATCAAAAAACTCAAAAGAAATTCATTTAAAAAATGGGATATGCAAACAGCCATTGGTGGTGGTCCTGTACTTTTACAAAATGGAGAAATTGCTATCAGCAACAATGAAGAGCGGATGTTTGTAGGTAAGGGAATAAATGATAAACACCCAAGAACGGCTATGGGTTATACAGCACAAGGAAAATTAATTATTTTGGTTATTCAAGGAAGGTTCGAAAAATTGGCCGAAGGTGCAACTCTTACCCAAGAAGCCCAAATTTTAAAAGACTTAGGTTGTGTAGAAGCATTAAATTTAGATGGT
Source organism: Ferruginibacter sp. (assembly GCA_031380515.1). GTDB lineage: Bacteria > Bacteroidota > Bacteroidia > Chitinophagales > Chitinophagaceae > Ferruginibacter. The sequence goes on from JANNGD010000190.1 coordinate 2,112, forward strand.
GGTGGCAGCAGTTGTATGTTGGTAAATGGAAAGGAAACGATCACACCTAGTGATAAGACAGGGCAGCGTGCAGTACCAGCGGTTTTTATTATTAGGAGAAAATAAAAACTTACCCTTTTTTAATTAATTTAGTTTTCCAATTCTTGGTTTATAATTCTTAATACACTTTTATGATAAAACAATTGCGTTTTTTAACACCTATAGTTGCCATTTTGCTTGTATTAAATTCCTGTAAAAAATCTACAGATTCCATTATTCCTGTTGTAAATCCACCCGCTGCAACCATAGCAGCACCTAGTCCTTTTGGCTTTTATGTTGTAGGATATTTTCCTTCTTACAGGGTTGTTGCAGATGTGCCAGATGTAAAATTCAGGATGTGCAATGTTATTAATTATGCGTTTGCAACCATTAATACGGCTGGCAATCTAACACTAGGTAATGCTGCACATTTAACAAGTGTAAGAACCAAAGCCAAGGCAAATGGAGCAAAAGTTTTTATTAGTGTTAGTGGGCTAGCAGTCGATTTTAAAAATATGGCCACCGCTGCAACCGGAAGAACCGCTTTTATAAACCAAATAATGAATCTTGTGCGCACTTACGATTTGGATGGAGTAGATATGGATTGGGAATTTCCCCGCACAGATGATGGTACAGATGTAACCTACACTGCGCTTATGAAACAACTAAGTGATAGCTGTCATACCAATGGTAAGTATTATTTAACGGCAGCAATTACAGCAGGAAGGTATGCTGGTGCGGTTAGGGATGCTATAAAAACAGAATTGTGGACTGGTAATTATATAGATTGGTTCAACATAATGTCGTACGATGATTTTAGTACTACGTTACCGTATCAACATCATACTAACTTAACCTTATCTAACACCAGTATGAACTATTGGGTTACTACCCGAGGTATGCCCGCTTCAAAAGCAGTGTTGGGCATTGCTGGTTATGGCAGGCCAAGTGGTATTACGCAAACAGGTACTGTGCTTGGTTTTGGAGCTATTATTTCTCCTACTTATGGCGGAAATCCTTTTTCGGATTCTGCCGTAGTGAGCAATGGTGCATTTATAAACTATACCATTTATTACAATGGTATTACAACTGTAAAAAAGAAAGCGATGCTTGCAAAACAAATGGGTAATGGCATTATGATTTGGGAAAAAAGCCAAGATGCACACGATAACAACTCCTTGCTAAAAGCAGTGTGTGATACAATTGGTAGGGCTTATTAGCATTAAAGGACTTCTATACCTTCTTTAATAAATTGGGTAAGTATATCTGATGTAGGTGCAAGTTCAGTTATCAAAATATCTACCTCTTTTGTTTCGCAAATGCGAATGCGCTGAGAAGTATTTAATTTTTCGGAGATGGTTAACAGTACCAATTTTTCTGAAGATTCTATCATAGCTTTTTTTACTTGTACAATGTCCCAGTCATTGTCTGTAAGTCCGTGTTGTAAATCAAAAGCATTAATACCTAAAATACATAAATCGGCTCTTATATCTTTAATGCTAGAAATAGCGCTACCACCAACAGTTATCTGCGAAGTTTTAGACAATTTATCACCAATAAGAATAATCTCAATGTTGGGATGAAGCATGTATTCAAAAGCCGCGGGTACACTTCCTGTAATAAATGTTGCATGCAAACTTTCTGGTAAGGCCTTTGCCATTTCTATGATGGTAGTACCCCCGGTAGTATGAACAAACATGCCATCTTTTATAATGCTTGCTGCTTTTTGGGCAATTATCTTTTTGCTTTCAATAGAATAAATAGAAGCTGAATTGAATGAATTGTGAAATGATTTAGACAATGCACCTCCATGTACTTTTATAAGTTTACCATGATCGGATAATTCTTGTAGGTCTCTTCTAATCGTATCCTCCGATACTTTTATTTCGATACTAAGATCTCCTACCAACAGGCGATTGTGTAGGTTTATATTGTGCAATATATAAGCTTGACGTTCTTTTTTTAGCATGGCTTTTAAGCGCATTTATGGTATAAAACTTGTGCAAAAAGGAATTATTGTATTGATAAGGCAATAATTGCAGCAGCTTACAAGTTGCAATATACTATAATTTAATATTGCATAAAACCGCAATTAATTATTTTTCGTAATGGTCAATATTGATTCAGATTTACATATCCCCATATAAAAATACAAAATGTGGAGAAAAATAAATAATAAAAAATGCAAAATATCGCATTTATTATGCAGGTTTATATTATTTTGCTTTATCAATAAATTAACATTTGGACGATTCCTATTTTTTTTGAACGCATTTTTTGTAAACTACAGAAAGTTAGTTCTTGATAAAATTTATTTTATAAAATATACTTTACACACTTTAAAACAATAAACCTAAATATATGAGAAAACTAACAAAAATAAGCAACTACAAGGAGATACTAATGCTGTTCTATTGTTTACTAGCTGGTTTTGTATCACAATCGCAAGTAACAATTACAGGAATAGTTAGTGGCGAAAAAGGTGTAGGCTTGGGCGATATGAATATTGTATCATCTAGTGGCAATGGTTCAATAACAGATACAAAAGGAAAATTTAGTATTACGCTGCCAAATACGGGCAGTTACATTATTACAGTTAGCGGAATTGGTTTTAAATCGTCTAGTAAAACAATTATTACCAATGGAAAAAATGAGACACTAAATTTTACAATCACAAAGGATGCTCTTTCGATGGATGAAGTGGTAGTAATAGGATCTTCGCTAACACAAACTAGAAAACAGTTGGGGAACACCGTTAATTCTGTTTCTGGAAAATCGCTTGCAAATTCTGGATCTGGAAATCTTAGTGCAGCATTACAGGGTAAAGTACCTGGGGCTCAAATTACACAAACAAGCGGAGACCCTGCTGGTTCAATTTCAGTAAGAATGCGAGGTACAGGCAGTATTCAAGGATCTACAGAACCACTTTATGTAATTGATGGAGTTGTTATCAGCAATGCTACAACCAATGTTACAAATCTAAATGTTAATGCAGGGTCATTATCAGAAATTGGCACAAATAGAATGGCAGATATAAATCCAAATGATATAGAAAAAATTGACGTAATACCTGGCGCATCAGCAAGCGCAATTTATGGAAGTAGAGCCAGTAATGGTGTTGTTCTTATTACAACAAAGCGTGGAAAAGCAGGTCAACTTAAAATTGATTTTAGTACCAGTGTTATCAGCAATTCTTTGCGCAAAAAAGTGTACATAAGTACTTACGGAAAACAATTAGGAACAGCCGGCTTACGTTTAGGAAATATTAGCAATGCCAATACCTCTCCTACTCCTTATACTGGAAACACAATTGTGTATACAAGACCCGATGGTGCAGTAAGAACACTTGCGACCAGTGATGTCAATGTTACACGATATGATTACCAAGACGATATTTTTCAGACAGGAGTAGGTACCGATAATTATTTATCGCTAAGTGGTGGTACAGAAAAAACGAAATACTTTTTATCAGGAGGGTATTATTTCAATGAGGGTATCATTAAAAATACCGATTTTAAAAGAATAAACTTAAAATCGAGGATTGAACAAACAGTTAATAAATACTTAACTATAATTGGTGGGGTAGCCTACTCAAACAGTTTTTCAAACGAGCGTCCTAATGGCAACGTTTTTTGGAGTCCAATAAATTCAGTGAACATCACTAATAATATTTTCAATATTAAAGAAAGAGATGCAGCAGGCAATCTTAAAGGTGTAGAACCTACAAGAGTAAATCCCCTAAGTGTAATAGAAGATATGCAATTGTCGCAGGCTGTAAATAGAACAATCAGTGATATTCAAATAAAGATAAAACCAACAAAAGGTTTAAACATCGATTATATACTCGGAATTGATAACTTTAGTCAAGAAGGCAGAAATTACATAAAAAGGCCTGCATATGCTACTGGGTTTCAGGGTACAGGTTATGTTGGCAATGCTTTAGTAAATACGCAATTAGTAAACAACGATATCAATGTTTCATACAATGCTAATATTAAAAAAATTACTACATTAACGAGTATTGGATTTAATCACCAACTTCAAAAAATAACTGGTGTAAATACAGATGGTACAGATTTATTGAATGGTATTACAACAATAAATGCCGCTACTGCTTCTACTATCAATACACGATATACTGATGATAGTCGTCAAATTTTTGGTGGATACTTACAAGAAACTTTTGGGTATAATAATATTTTCTATTTAACTATTGCTGGTAGAATTGATGGCAGCACATCTTTTCCAGAAGATACTAGAACCTATTTTTATCCTAAAGTAAGTACTTCTATAAATATCAGTGATATGCATTTTTGGGAGAAACAATCTTTTAGTAAATGGTTTAACAGTGCAAGATTGAGGGCTTCTTATGGTAAAGCAGGCAATCTTTCTGGTATTTCAACTTATGGAAGATTCTCAAATTTTAATTCTGGAAATATAAATGGAGTAGCAACTTACAATCTCGACCCAAATTTAGGCAACTCAGCAATAGAGCCAGAAATTGCTAGTGAATTTGAAATAGGAACTGACTTATCTTTTCTTGACAATAAAATCGGTATTACTTTTACAGCTTACAATAAGAAAATAGTTGGTAATTCATTGCTAGTATTAAGAAACTTAGCACCCTCTTCTGGCGGTACCGGGCGCTTTGAAAATGTAGGGAACTTAACCAATAAAGGATGGGAATTGGGATTGAATATAACCCCTGTTTCAAACAAAAATTTCAACTGGAATGTAAATGGCTCTTTAAGTAGAAATAAAAATCTTATTACAGCATCTAGCCAAGTTTCTCCTATATTCCTTAACAATGCACTGGGTGCAAATTCATTTACGATTATTGCAGGTGAATCTGTTGGCGCATTTTTTGGTAATTATTTTAAAAGAGATGCAAGTGGTAACATAGCAGTTGATGCCGTAGGAAGACCAATAGCAGAAACAGTTGGAACATCAACAACATTGGCAACAAAAGTAATTGGTAATCCAAATCCAGATTGGATAGCGAGCATAAGCAATAGCTTTGAATATAAAAAACTATCATTTAGCTTTCTATTAGACGGTGCATTTGGTCAAGATGTATTTAATGCAGATAGAAGGACTAGACAAGGTGTAGGATTTGGTGACTATGCAGAAAGGGAAACGAAAGGAGAATTACCAAGAGGATATATTTTCAGCATTTATGCAACTGAAGAATGGAGGGTTGAAAAAGGTTCCTATTTAAAACTAAGAGAGGTTTCTTTATCATACAAACTTCCCAACGTTGCAAAATTTATTAAATCTACTTCTTTAACCTTTACTGGAAGAAATTTAATAAGCTGGGATACTTATGATGGGTATGATCCTGAAACAAATGCTGGTGGAAATAGTGCTGCTTTAAGAGGTATAGATTTTGGAAATGTCCCTATTCCTAGAACATTTCAAGCCACCTTAAAAGCTACATTTTAATTTTAAAAATAATAATATTATGAAAAGAAGAATAAAATATATCAGCTATACGATTTCTCTTATAGTTACTATTGTTGCATTGTCATCTTGTAAAAAAGAATACGTAAATCCGAGTGCGGCATCAATACCTACAGTAACCAGCAATGTAGATGCATTGATGAATCTTTGTGCAGGTTTGCAAAATAGGTATACAATTGGAAGACAAAGCCCACTTTATAATACCGTAACTGGAGGAGCTTATAGTGTCTTTGCTGTAAAAACACTTGTATCTAGTAATGTAGCAGAATTTGAATTAGAAATCGGTAAAGGATCAATAAGCCAAGGTAATAGTATTGTATCTCAATTATGGACTCAAAATATGCTTACTAGAACAGAAGCAGAAACCGTTTTAGAGAATTTAAGTGTTGCTTCTGATGCAACTGATAAAGTTGGTCTAAAAGCTTACGCAAGTATTTTCTATGCATTAAGCATGGGTACATTAACACAATATTTTGTACAAATTCCACTTGTAAAGGAAAATAATGCAACTTTTAGTCCACGAATTGCTGCACTAGAAAAAGCAATTGCTGTATTAGAAAGTGTAGATGCAGATTTAGCAACAACATCGCCTAGTTCAAAGTTTTTAAGTAAAATACCAGCAGGTATTGATATAAAAAATACAGTGAAAGCCCTATTAGCTCGTTATTATAATGTTCATAGTATGATTACAGGAACTTATAATGCTGCAAGTGGAAATAAAGCAATTGGTTATGCATCTGCGGTAAGTTTAACTGTAAAGTCTGAATTCCGGTTTACAGTTGGAACTCCAAATCCTATAGGAAATATTAATTTTTTAGGTACCGTTTATGGTGCATTAGATTCTTCATTGGGTTTAAAAAATGGCTTAGCACCAATACCTGCTGCCACTGATCCAAGAATTGGATATTATATAAGTAAAGTTGGTTCAAATTATCCTTTTAAAGCATTTGCACAAGGGCAAACAAGTGTATATCCTGTATATCTTCCAAGTGAAATGACATTAATAATTGCAGAAAACCAGGCAAGACAAAATAACTTTGGACCAGCAAAGACTGCCTTAGATGCTGTAAGAACAAAAACTACAGATATTTATTTAATTGGAGCAAGTCAACCTGCCTATAGTGGCCCTCTTTCCTCTACAGATTTATTGACAGATATTTATAAACAAAGAAGAATCGAATTGTACCTGTGTGGTCAAGAATTAGAAGATAGCCGAAGATTTGGCAGACCTGCTCCAAACGCTGTTGGTGAAGAAAGGAATAGAAATTTTTATCCTTATCCATTAATTGAGAGAAATAACAACACAAATACTCCAGCAGACCCAATAATATAATTAATCTCACAAAAAAAAACAGCGACATTACATTAGTCGCTGTTTTTTTTTAACTTCAATCTATGAACAAAAACATAGAACTACTTTACAGTATTGCGCAAAAAAAAACTCGCCATATTATTGGGCTTATGAGTGGCACTTCATTAGATGGGCTAGATATTGCAATGTGTAAAATGGAAGGTTCGGGTTCCAATACTAAAATTGATATTTTACACTTTATTACTGTCCCTTACGAACCTTTTTTAAAACAACAAGTAAAAGAAATTTTTAGTAAACAAATAGTGGATTTGGAAAAACTATGTTTGCTCAATGCATGGATAGGCACAACACATGCAGCCATGATAAATAATTGTTTAGAAAAATGGAACCTAACCAAAGAAGATGTTGATATTATTGCCAGCCACGGACAAACCATTTACCATGCTCCAAAAATTTTACACAAAAAAGAAGGTTTCGACAATGCCACTTTACAAATTGGAGATGGAGATCATATTGCAGTAAAAACTGGTATCATCACCATAAGTGATTTTAGACAAAAACATATTGCAGCAGGAGGAGAAGGAGCTCCATTAGCTGTATATGGAGACTATTTTTTATTTAGCAAAGCAAATGAAAATCGTATCATGCTCAATATTGGCGGCATAGCCAATTTTACTTTTTTAGATGGCAGTTTGGATGCAAGTAAAATGTTTAGTACAGATGTAGGACCAGGCAATACCATCATGGATGCTTACATGCAACAACAATTTGCCGGGAAATATTTTGATGAAGACGCTTCTATTTCAAAACAAGGAATAGTAAACGAAAAATTATTAAAGGCATTGAAAGAAAATGAATTCTTCGAAAAAGATTTTCCTAAAACTACCGGACCAGAGTTATTCAATGTAGAATACTTAGTAAATGCACAGCAGAAAAGCAATACAAAAGAATTATCTGCATATGATGTAATGGCAACGCTTTGTAAATTTAGTGCAGATACTATTGTGGAAGCCTTAACGAGAAATAAATCTACCAAAGAAATGGTAGTTTATAGCAGTGGAGGCGGCATGCACAACCCAATGTTGATGGAGTATATTAAACACAATATGCCAGGAGTAGTTTTTAAAACTACAAACGATTTGAATATAAACCCAGATGCAAAAGAAGCCGTATTATTTGCAGTATTGGCTAATGAAGCATTATGTGGCGAAAGTACAAATTTTGGAAAAACAGCACCAAGTGTTAGCATGGGTAAGATTAGTTTTCCAAAATAGAAAACATTGAAATTTTAATAGACTCTTATAAATATAAAAAGTATAATTTATTTCTAACTTCAAGTAAATTGCGGAAAAAAATTCATTATAACAACTAACAACTAACAACTAACAACTAACAACTAACAACTAACAACTAACAACTTACAACTAACAACTTCCTACTGCATAGCATCCATCGCCTTCTTCACACTACCATTTTTTTCTAAGAGTGCTTTGGCTTCATCATAATTTTTCATGCCTGTTTTTTCCATAAGCATTTTGGTACCCCTGTCTACCAATTTATCATTGCTCAATTGCATATTCACCATTTTGTTACCTTCTACCCTACCTATTTTTATCATCACAGCTGTAGATATCATGTTTAAAATAAGTTTTTGTGCGGTTCCACTTTTCATGCGAGTGCTGCCCGTTACAAATTCTGGACCCGCTATTACTTCAATTGGAAAATCTGCATGTTCACTTATTGGTGAGCCAGGGTTACAGCATATAGAACCAGTTGTAATATTTCTTTTTTGACATTGTTGTAATGCGCCAATTACATAAGGGGTTGTGCCACTTGCTGCAATTCCTATCACTACATCTTTTTCATTTATTTCAAAAGCCGCTAAATCTTCCCAACCATTCTCTACACTATCTTCTGCATTTTCTACCGCATATTGTATAGCCTTTTCGCCACCTGCAATGATACCAACTATCAATCCATAAGGCAAACCATATGTTGGTGGAATTTCACTAGCATCAAGAATACCCAATCTTCCACTTGTACCTGCTCCAATGTAAAAAAGTCTACCACCAGCCAACATTTTATCTATGATACTTGTTACTAAATTTTCTATTTGCGGTATTACTTTTGATACGGCTAGTGGCACCATGCTATCTTCATGATTCATGTTGATGAGCAATTCCGCTACATCCATTTTTTCTAAGTCATTGTAACGACTCATCTGCTCTGTAACATTGATGAATAATGCCATAAGGAAATATAGTTTTGTAAAAATCTATGCATGCAATTTACAACAAATGTTATTTTAATAACAACAAATTAATATCAAGATTAATCAAAATTTTTACATAATTTAGTGAAATTTCATTATTATAAAAAATAATATGGCCCCTGACTTATTTGCACCACACGAATTGATATCGTTTGAAAAAATAAATACAATTATTTATCCAACTGTAGACGAAGTGAGTAATGCTGTAGCCGAAGAAATAGCAGCACTCATCAAACAAAAACAGCAAGAGGCATTACCTTGTGTCCTAGGGCTTGCAACAGGTATTACACCAAAAAAAGTGTACAATGCTTTAATTCGTTTGCACAAAGAGGAAGGATTGAGTTTTGAAAATGTTGTAACTTTTAATTTAGATGAATATTATGGAGTGCATCCAGATGCGTTACAAAGTTATTGGCGCTTTATGGAAGAAAACTTGTTTGACCATATAGACATAAAAAAAGAAAATTGTTTTATACCTAAAGGAAATATACCATTAGAATTGATAAAAGAACAATGCGAAAATTATGAGAAAAATATTGAATCATTTGGTGGCATAGATTTTCAATTGCTTGGTATTGGCCGCAACGGACATATTGGTTTTAATGAACCAGGTAGTCATATAAGCTCCGTTACCAGAATTATTACATTAGATCATTTAACCCGTTTTGATGCAGCATATGAATTTGGCGGCATAGCAAATGTACCCCGCAAGGCAATAACGATGGGCATCGGCACCATTCTAAAAGCCAAAAGAATTGTATTAATGGCTTGGGGTGAAAGAAAAGCAACTATTATTCAGCAAGCGGTAGAAGGTCCCGTTACAGAATACGTACCAGCTTCTTATTTGCAGGGTCACCAAAATGTAGCTTTTGTTTTAGACGAAAGTAGCTCCGCAGAATTGGCTCGCCGAAAAACTCCATGGCTCACTGATGCCGTTTCGTGGGATACTGGTTTGATAAAAAAAGCGGTTACGCATTTATCGCTTACCCTGAATAAATCTATTTTAAAACTTACCAACAACGATTACAATCAAAATGGCTTGAGCGATTTATTGGCATTAAATGGACAAGCCTACGATATAAACATTGAAGTATTTAACCAGTTGCAGCACACCATTACAGGATGGCCGGGCGGCAAACCAGATGCAGATGATACTTACAGGCCAGAGCGTGCTAATCCTGCTAAAAAAAGGGTGATCATTTTTAGTCCACATCCTGACGATGATATCATTTCAATGGGCGGTACATTTCAACGATTGGTAGACCAAGGGCACGAAATACACGTGGCATATCAAACAAGCGGAAACATTGCTGTAGCAGATGATGAGGCTTTGCGTTTTATAGAATTTATAAAAGATTATAACAAGGCATTTAACATTGTGAGTGACGAAATAGATAAGATGTATGACCAGGCATTGGCCTTTTTGCAAATAAAAAAGAATGGAGAAAAAGATATTGATGCATTAAGAAAAGTAAAAGGATTGATAAGAAAAGGAGAAGCAAAAAATACTTGTCGATTTGTGGGTGTACCACAAGAAAATGCGCACTTTTTAAATTTACCATTTTATGAAACAGGTGTAGTAGAAAAATTACCCATAGGTGAAGTAGATTTTGTCATCATTGCAAAACTAATAGACGAAATAAAGCCTCACCAAATATATGCTGCTGGCGATTTAGCAGATCCGCACGGTACACACAAGGTTTGCTTAGATGGTGTTTTTGAAGCGGTAAGAAGATTGAAGGACAACGATTATATGAATGACTGCAGGGTATGGTTGTACAAAGGTGCTTGGGCAGAGTGGGATATTGATATGATAGAAATGGCCGTACCCATGAGTCCAGACCAAGTTTTGAAAAAACGCAATGGTATTTTTAAACACCAAAGTCAAAAGGATGGTGTGGTATACCAAGGATCGGATAGCAGGGAATTTTGGCAAAGGGCAGAAGAAAGAAACAAGGCTACCGCTGAGTTATACAATAAATTAGGTTTAGCAGAATATGCAGCTATGGAAGCTTTTGTACGATGGAAGTTTTGATAAGGGCAAGGAGATAAAGTTGATTAATCACGATAATTAAATGTCGTTTTCAATTTTCTGTTACGGCAATCATAACGCCAAATTCTCCATCTGTTTGAATCCAATTTTTTTCTGGCAAATACATTCTTGATACAAATCCATCGAGATAAAGGGCATTTTTGCAACCCATACTTTTGAAAAATTGTGCAAAGTCATAAAAGTTTATTTCTCTTTTGGATATGGCAAATAGAACTTTACCATTTGGCAAAATACCTACCCCATTTCTAATATTTACATTGGTAGATCTATTAATAAATGCTTCATGTATTTTTCCATCAATAACCAACATAGGACCTGATTGTGTGGCATATTTAATTTTTGAAATGTCTGGTAAACTGGTAGATTCACAAACCCCAGCAACATTATCATTGGTAATATAAAAAACAGCATTCGGCTTCAAATAAAAATTACCCTTTCGACTCATTGTATCCAAAGGGGATAACAGCTTTTGCTTTTCAATATAAAGCCCTTGTGGCGAATTATCTATTTTATACATCCCCCCATTCATAGCAAACAACAGTTTTTTATTACTTTGTTCTATATATGATTTCAATTGCTCAATACTCCCAAAACGTTTATTGTTACTGTCTTTCCAATACAATTGCAGGTCTTTCTTTTTTACATCTACAGCATAAGTAACAAAAAGTTTATCGTTTATTTTATCATTATGAATAAACAAATAAATAGTAACCGATGCCAACAATAGAATAGCTAATAATAGGAAAATCCTTTTCTTCTTCAAAATAAATTTCTTGTAGTAAATTTTAAAGATGCCTTACACTTTTATGTATATTTTTTTCTTATCCAATATCCAAGCAAAAAACCACATCATACCAATAAAGCATAGGGCATAAACAAGCGAACCCAATCTTGGTTCTACTGGTAAAATCCTTTTACATATATGCTCATAAAACCAACCAAATGGAGAAAGAAAATTTTGTTTGCCGTTTGCGCCTATTGCACCTGGAATTCTTATCAATCCGAGCAACCTTGGCAATACACCACTCAGTACAAAAATGAACAAGGCATTTTTTCCAAATACATCAAAGAAACGACTCCAAACTCCTTTGTAGTTTCTAAATTCTATTAAGTAAATAAGCACCGACAAAACCAATAATGCAAGACCCGTTGTGTATACTGTATAAGAACTTGTCCATATTTTTTTGTTTAACGGAAACACCATATCCCATGCCAAGCCTGTAATCATAAGTACGCAACCCGTAACAAACAAGCCGTTCAACATTTCTTGCGTTTTTCCTTTTTGCAAAATATAATTGCCTATCAAATATCCAAATATTACTTGCACAATAGCGGCAAAAGTATTCATCAAACCTTCTGGATCAAAAGCCACGCCCTCTCCATGGTACATATGAGTATCTCCTAAAATAGCTTTATCAATGTTTGTACCAAACCATCCTGTTAAACTATAAGGATCGGTAGGATTGGCAACAATACAAAGCAACCAATATGATAATAAAATAAAACAGCCAACAACAAATGCGCCCCGCACTTTAAAAAAATGAACAATAATGGATGCAAAAAAATAACACAATGCAATACGTTGTAGCACGCCAAAAAGTCGTAGGTTTTCAAATGGTTTTGCTACCAAATTTCCTACTTCATTATACTTTACAAACGGAAACCAGTTTAAAAATAAACCAATAACGAAAATAAGTATGGTTCGTTTTATCACTTTCACCCAAAATGTTTTTTCACCAGCCGCTTCCAACTTTGGCATTACAAAAGCCATTGCATTGCCCACCGCAAATAAGAAAAAGGGAAACACCAAATCTGTAGGTGTACATCCATGCCAACTTGCATGTTCCAGCGGGGGATAAATATGCCCCCAACTCCCGGGATTGTTTACCAATATCATCAGCGCTACAGTGGCTCCTCTAAAAACATCTAGCGAATAAAATCGTTGGTTCATATGTTGGTTTTATTGGTCAGCTTTGTTATTAGCATGGTTTAAACTTAACCTTTTGGTAATTCAATTTAAGCAATAAATTTTACAAGAAAATTAAAATTGAATAAATCTATTTTTCTTGCAATTGACAAATTGTCTAACCAAGGCATTGTTTATTTACTGCTTCTTTACAATAGGTTCGTGCAATAGACTAAAGCATTCACATATAAAAATGCCATTCTGCTTAAAATTTATGATTCTATTAAACTTTTTCTAAAATTAAAGTCTGAACTTTATGCCAGAAACAAAACCATGGATTCTTCTTTTTGAGAAAATTTAAAACAATATACTCTTTCTTCATCCTGCTTATATGTGTGCAGGCTGCTCGTGCCCAGCAAGTGGGTGTAAATGATACCATTACCACATTGGCTATTGTTTATGAAGGAGATACCATTTCTCTAAAGACCCTCGAAAACATTAATTTTTACTGCAAAATATCGGAAGAACAAAGAAAAGCCGCAGCAAAATACAACCGGCTTCGCAATGCAGTTTATGTTACCTACCCGTATGCACGCAGAGCCGGGGCTGTAATGAATGATATAAATGCAAATTTAATTGGTGTAAAAGACAAAGAAAAAAGAAGAAATTACATAAAATCGAGGGAAAGAGAGCTTAAAAAAGAGTTTACTACTCCGCTGACTAATTTGTCTATTTATCAAGGAAAAGTGCTCATGAAACTTATAAATAGAGAAACAGGCGATAACTGTTATGAGATTATAAAAGAAATGAAAGGAGGTATTACAGCTAGGTTTTACCAAACGGTAGCTTTCTTTTTTGACAGTAATTTAAAACAGAGTTACAATGCCGATACCGACGATGCTACAATAGAAAAAATCGTAAAAGAAGTACAAAGAATGTACGGATACGATTCTGCTCCCCACTCAAAAGCCATGTAAATAACTGGTTATGCACTTAAGCCTTAATTTTGTGCATACTTTAGCAGGGCTATACAAGTCTTTTAATGTAGATTGCATCCTAAATTGGTTTAAATTAATATGAAGTTAGACATGCTTGCCTTTGGTGTACATCCAGATGATGTTGAATTGGGTTGTGCAGGGGTATTAATTGTGGAAAAAGCGAACGGTAAAAAAACGGGTATTATAGATCTCACAAAAGGAGAATTGGGTACCAGAGGAACAGCAGAAACCAGAAAAGAAGAAGCAACGGCTGCAGCGAAAATACTGGGTGTGGATATTAGAGAAAATTTAGCCATGGCAGATGGTTTTTTCGAAAACAATGAGGCGCATCAAAGAATAATCATTCAAGTTTTAAGAAAGTATCAACCAGAGATTATTATTTGCAATGCACCAGCAGACAGGCACCCAGATCATGGTAGAAGTTCATCGTTGGTTACTGATGCTGCTTTTTTAGCTGGTCTGTCAAAAATAGAAACATTGGAGAACGGAGTTTTGCAAGAACCTTGGAGACCAAAATATGTGTTGCATTACATTCAAGACAGGTTTTTAAACCCAGATTTTGTAATAGATATTTCAGATGCATTCGAACAAAAGATAGCCTCTGTAAAAGCTTATAAAACGCAGTTTTACAACCCGGAAACCAATGAAGGAATTCAAACGTACATTTCTACTCCTGCATTTTTGGATAGTGTAATAGCAAGGGCGGCAATGTTTGGAAAAATGATTGGCGTACAATACGGCGAAGGTTTCATATCTAAAAAAGCAATTGGTATCAAAAATCTAGATGCCCTAATAAAGGAAAATACTTAAACAATTTGTTTCAAAAAAAGGAACAAACAATTATATACCCCATGGCAACAGTAACCCCCAAATTTAAAAACATTTCTGGAACTAATTTTCACAAGGAACTAAAACAACGAGTGAATAATTATTTCGTAGAAACCCACAAAAAAACCACAGGTGATTTCTCTCTTTATTTTAAGGCAGTTTTATTTTGGACATTGTATGTAGCGCTGTATGTTCATGTTGTATTTTTCACCCCAACCACATGGCTGGCTATTTCTGAATGTTTGGTTATGGGTGGTATTACTGCTGGTATAGGTTTTAATGTAATGCATGATGGTGGGCACGGTAGTTTTAGTGAAAGTGCTTTTTGGAATAAAATAGCAGCCTTTTCTGTAAATGGACTGGGAGCAAGTATGCTAATGTGGATGAACAAACACAATATAATACACCATACTTATACAAACATAGACGGTATAGACGATGATATTGAAATAAAACCTTTGTTGCGTATGTGTGAAACACAAAAAAAATATAAGATTCATCGTTTTCAACACATTTATGTTTGGTTTTTGTACACTCTATTGTTGGTTATTTGGGTTTTCGCAACGGATTTCACCAAATACTTTAGGAAAAAAGTGGGCAATGTTCCTATCAAAAAATTTAGCAAATTCGATCATTTTGCTTTCTGGGCTGCTAAAGTATTTTATTATTCAATAATGATAGTAATACCTATTTACATGGTAGGTTTTCTGCCATGGTTGGTTGGTTTCTTTGCATTATCCATGTTTGCAGGTTTAATTCTAAGTGTAGTTTTCCAATTGGCTCATACGGTAGAGGAAACAGCTTTCCCCGTAGCATCGGTAGCTACCAATGATATAGAGAATGAGTGGGCCATACATCAAATAGAAACCACTGCAAATTTTGCCACAAAAAATAAATTAATTTCTTGGCTGGTTGGTGGTCTAAACTTTCAAATAGAGCATCACTTGTTTCCTAAAATTTCTCACATACACTATCCTGCTATTAGTAAAATTATAAAAAGCACTTGTGCTGAGTTTAATGTAAAATATATTGAGTACAAAAAAATGAGGCATGCGCTTTTATCTCATGCATTGTATTTAAAAAGAATGGGTACAGCGTAATTAGATATTAGATGTTAGACAAAAGATATTAGACACAAAAAAGAAATCCAGTTTTAATTAGGCTGGATTTTTTTTATTACTAATGATAAAAAAACAAAAAATGGCATCAAATACTTGGCATGAAAAACACGAAAGTCAATTAAATTTCGGACAACGTTTATCCGATAAAATTGCTGGAGGAATGGGCTCTTGGAAGTTTATCATTTGGCAAACAATCATCGTAATAATATGGATGTCGTTGAATATAATTGCATTTGTAAACCATTGGGACCCCTACCCTTTTATCTTATTGAACTTAATCTTTTCTACACAAGCTGCCTATGCTGCACCTATCATTATGATGGCACAAAACAGGCAAAGCCAGCGAGATAGAATACAAGCCGATAATGATTACCATACCAACCTAGAAGCTAAAAAGGAAATAGAAGATTTACAAATTCATTTAAGCAAAATTGAAACCGAAAAACTCGATAAGATTATTGCATTACTACAAGAAATGAAAAGCAAACAATAAATTAATTAATAATTACTAATTGATAATTACGACTCACTTCACTTTTAACCCTTCAATTACTACTTATTACTTATTTATTATTTACTTATTGCTTATTTACTCATCACACACCACTCACCACTCCTCATTCACCACTCCTCACTCATCATTCATCACTCCTCACTTCACCCGCTTCAAATCCAAATCTTGAAAATCGAAACTAAAATCTGTAAGAGGAGAAATTGCTTCCATTTTAAAACCATCAGCTTTGCCATTCCTATCTAAACTAAACATTACATAAGCATCTGCATCAAAGCTTCTATCTGTCCATTTTACAATAAACGTATTGCTTTTGTAGGGTGTTACATAACCGTTTAACCTAGACGATTTTTTAGATGCAAACCAAAGCCCACCAGGTTTTGATGTTATGCTAATTTCACCAAACCATTTATCATTGTAAGTACCCACAAACAGACTATCTACTATTTTTAATGCGCCTAATTTTTCTTGTGCGGCAATGTCCTTAGCGATATCATCCGATATTTTTTTTGCTTCTGCATTTCCTCTAGCCACCCTATCGCTGTAGGTTTTTACCCACCCTCTATTGGGATAACCCAAGTAAGTATCTTTTATAGTATTGGTAATTGCACCAAAAGCTGCACCAGATTGTTGGTTTGTAAGTACAATGATACCAAGCTTTAATTCTGGTAACAACGTTATTTGAGTAACCGTACCCGCTAGCCCACCCGTATGAGACACTTGCTTATAGCCTTTTACATCTGCCAAAAACCAACCCAATCCATAAGAAGAAAAATGAGTGTTATATGGGCCACCTTGTGCTTGTTGTAAAATGGTTTGTGGGCTCCACATTTCATCATGTACTGCTTTACTAAATAATTTTTTATCGCCATCATATTTCCCATCATTCATTTGCAAAATAAGCCATTTGCTTAAGTCTGTTAAGTTGCTTACAATGCCTCCGGCAGCATTGGCTACATCATTCCAATCATGTGGTATCATTATAACTTTCCCATCGGCAGGCGCATGTGCATCTATGATATTTGGATTATTTTTTACACGACTATAAGATGCTTTGCTGGTTGTAAAACCAATTGGCTTCATGATGCGTTGCTCAATAAATTCTTCCCAACTTAAGCCACTTGCTTTTGCTATTACTTCCCCCGCTACAATGTATAAATTATTGTCGTAATCAAATTTTGTACGAAAGCTCGATACTTGTTTTAGGTATCGTAAATTGTGTATCATTTCGGCCCTAGTAAAATTTCCGCCATCGGGAAAAAACATCAGATCTCCGCTACCAAGCCCAAGCCCGCTGCGGTGTGTAAGCAAATCTCTAATGGTAAAAGCGTCTGTAACATAAGGATCATACATTTTAAATTCGGGAATAAAATCAGTCACTTTATCGTCCCAATTCAGTTTCCCTTCATCTACCAACATACCCAATGCTGCACTTGTAAATGCTTTACTATTAGATGCTATACCAAATAATGTATTCTCATCTACAGGCAAATTGTTTTTTAGCGACCGTACACCATATCCTTTTGCATGAATGAGTTTACCATCCTTAATTATACCCACAGCAATACCAGGTACATCAAATGTTTTAAGGGTTAGGTTTACAAGCGAGTCTATAGAAGATTCGGATAGTTGACCTTGAGTGGTAGTAAAAACAAAAGTAATAGTGAGGAGCAAAAGTGCTATTTTTTTCATCGTGTTATAGTTGAATCCCTAAAGTAAGAAATTTCTAAAAGAAATGGCCATTTAATGCACTCTTTCTTATCGCCATTTCATTTCTACAAGTAAAGTGAAAACATTTTAGAACGCAAGCATTTGCTCTTTACTCAATATTGGCCCCGCTTTACGTTACAAGCCCTCGTCTTCGTTCCTCAGACTCGGGGCTTTCCACTACAATCGGGCGTAAATTTTCTGCGGCAAATCGTAGCTCCACATTTATGTTACGAATGTTTAAAAAAATTTGTAAATTTAATCCCTTATCATTTCTAAATTTTACAATCATGACCATTGCACAACAAATGCTTGCAGAATTGCAACAAGAAGGAATAGCCACTAGAAAAATACTGTCGCTTGTTCCTATAGATAAAAAAGACTGGAAACCGCACGAAAAAAGTATGGCGCTGGGAAGACTTGCAGAACATGTAGCTGAGATTTATGGTTGGCCAAAAGAAACCGTATTGATGGATGAACTTGATTTTTCTAAAGGAGATTTTTCGCCAAAAGTTATCAATACAAACGAAGAATTACTTGCGTTATTTGATAAATGCATGGCTACAGCAGCCGGAATTTTAGAAAATACACCTGATGAAGAAATGGCAAAACCATGGACCATGCGCAATGGAGATATTGTTTACTTCACTTTGCCAAAAGCGGTTGTAATGCGCACCTGGGTTTTAAATCATAGTGTACACCATAGAGCGCAATTGGGTGTTTATTTGCGTTTGCTAGGCATTCCTGTTCCTGGCACTTATGGGCCATCAGCTGACGAACAATAGTATTAAAAAAATTGTATAAAGAGCTGTTACATTTTCTTTTTTTCTTATTAGAAAGATTACTATAAATCAAAATGTACAAACGGAAAATGTTTTTGTAGCAACTTTATTGTACCTATATCAACTAAAATAATAACTAATACCCTGTAAATGAAATCTTTTCAAACATATAAATTTTATATCAATTCTTAAATAAATCTTAAAAGGCAATAAAGCCTTTTTTACCCCGTTATGTATTTCTAGTTTCGCTATTTTAATCCTATATCCAATTTTTTTATGAAAAGAATATATTCGTCCTTGTTCCCTATACGCTTATTTTTAATTGGATTAACATTACTTACAATTACATCTGGTACTGCTTTAGCGCAAGATATCAACAACAATACCCCACATCTGGTACTTGCAGATAATATTGGAAATAATCCAGAAAAAACGGGGACATATATTACCAAAAAAGCCAACGTACTTTTTCCAGACGTGCTTAAAGGAAACGAAGAACAATCTATTGAATACGTTGAAAAATTTGCTAAGAACCGCAGGGATTATTTGATGCGGATGTATAAAAAAGGTAAAAAGTTTTTTCCAAAAGTAACCAGCATATTAAACAAGCGTAATTTACCAAATGAATATCAAGTATTATTAGCAATAGAAAGTGCATTTAATGGAAACGCTGTTTCCAGTGCTGGCGCAGTAGGCTATTGGCAAATAATGGATGAAGTTGCCAAGGAATATGGCTTAACTTACCAACCACAATTATCGGAATCGGAAAAGAAAAAATTGGCAGAAGAAGCCAAAAAAACGTCGACATTAATAATAAAGCAATCGACCGTTCCTATAAAAAAAGTTGTTGTAAAAGATGATAGAAAAAACTTTATTAAAAGTACGCAGGCTGCAGCCCGCTACTTAAAAGAGCGTTCCCGTAATTTGAACAACGATATGCTCCTTATTGTTGCAAGTTACAATTGCGGTGTAGGAAATGTATGGGAAGCAAAAAGAAAAACAGGATTGAATGATCCTAATTTTTGGGACATAAAAAAATACTTGCCGGCAGAAACACAAAACTATGTTATGAATTTTATTGCACTCAATGTGATTTTTAACAATTACAAAAAATTTGAAAGCAATACAATGAATTTTAAAGCAGAAAAAATGCAAGTAATAACCGAGGAAGAAATGATGGTGGAAGTAACAGAAAAAAACACTGCAGTTGACAATTAAATACTAACCCAACCCGTATAACCAAAGCCAGTACTTATGTGCTGGTTTTTTTCATAAAACCAGGGCTGTGTTTAACTTGTTTTTAGAATCATTCCTGCTATTATCTTATCTATAGGCAGCGTCATAGTATCTTCATTAAATTCTCGTAAATCTACAAATCGAAATGTTTCCGTTTCGCCTGTTTTATGGTACATATTCATTTCCCGTTCATCAAAATCGAATGGCTTGCTGCGCAGCGGAGCTGTAATAGGTTCTAGCGCTTTTACAATATAGTAAATGGACATTATCTGATCGCCAATTCTAAAAGCGGATGGCTGAAAAAAATCGGTTGTATAAAAATGCTCACCTACTTCAATTTGCAAGTTCATTTCTTCCATAAACTCCCGTTTCAAACAATCTCTGGTACCCTCTCCTATTTCTAACCCCCCGCCACAAAATTTTGTAATATACATACCACGTATAAATTCATCGCTTACCAAAATTTGCTTTTTTTCATTTATTAGTATACCATACACCCTAATCGTTATCATGTATTATTTTTTTCTGCTAATAAATTTTACAGTTACGTAAGCTAAAATTCCTAATGAAACTACAATGGGTACCCAAAATGCAAAAGGCGAATGTTGAAAAGGCAAAGGCACATTCATACCATAAATACTGGCAATTAAAACGGGAATACTTAGAAAAAGCGTAATGGTAGTAAGTCTTTTAAGTACTTCATTTTGGTTGTTGCTTATAATACTGGCAAATGCATCCAGTGTACTAGAAAGTATATTAGTATACGTATTGGCAGTTTCCAATGCCTGCGAAGTTTCTATAACCAAATCGTCTAAAAAATCCTTTTCCTCTTCGTTTAATTCTAAAAAATTGGTACGGGCAAGTTTCATCATCAACAATTCATTGCTGCGAAGTGCGGTAATAAAATAAACCAAACTTTTTTGTATACGCATCAATTGAAACAACTCTTCATTTCTGTTGGAATCATACAACTTTTGCTCTAGGGCATTTCTTCGTTGGTTGATTTCTTTCAAATGGTCTTGGTAATTGTTGGTTATTTTTTCAAATACTTTTAACACCATCATGTTCTTTTTATCGGGATGGCGGTTTTGAAAACTATTTAAGAATTTTTTGATGGCTTCGTTCTCAAATGAATTTACGGTTACAATTTGCCCTTTGGTGAGGATTATACAAATGGGTATGGTAATATAAAACGCATCACTTTCGTTGAAAGAATTATTTTCTGTGGGTGTTTTTATTACAATGAGTTTTACATCATCATCTGCTTCGTAACGGCTACGCTCATCTATATCCAACGAATCTTTTAAAAAGTCCAACGGAATATTTAATAAATTACTCAGCTCAGAAAATTCTTCCTGTTTGAGCGGAGGTAATACATTTACCCAAGTACCGTTTCCTGGTTTATCTATTGCAACTGTATGCCTATCTACTATTGTAAAATACTGAATCATTTTTTAAATATTTACAGTTCCTTTAAAAACAAATGTTGCTGGGCCGCATAGAAATATATCGGTAAAACTATAATCTCCGGATTTATAAAATTCTACCCCAAGTTCGCCTCCATTGGTTTGCACTTGTACATGGTTAAACCCTCTTTCGTTGTGTGCACTTACCAGAGCCGCTGCGGTAACGCCCGTGCCGCAACTATACGTTTCATCTTCTACCCCTCGCTCATACGTTCTCACATAAATGGAATACGAACCAGTATTTTCCACAAAGTTTACATTAATACCTTCGGCTTCAAACGCTTCGCTGTGGCGAATTTCACGACCTTCTTTCACCACATCTAAGCGCATTACATCTCTAACAAATTTTATATAATGCGGCGAACCTGTATTTAAAATAGCATACGATCCATGGTCCTCAACATCGTGGACATCTTGCATTTTTAATCGAATAATATTATCCATATCTATACTTGCTTCGTGTAAGCCATCTACTGCCAAAAATGAATAAGACGATTTATGAATACCCAAATCATTTGCGAAACGTACAATACACCTGCCTCCATTGCCACACATACTAGAAAGATTTCCATCCGAATTGTAATAAACCATTTCAAAATCATATCCCTCCTTGTTGCACAATAAAATTAAACCATCGGCGCCTATTCCAAATCTTCTGTCACATAGCTTTTTCACTATTTCTTTTGTAAGTGAAGTTATTGTAGCATTTCGGTTATCGAATATTATAAAATCGTTTCCTGTGCCTTGGTACTTAAAAAATGTTTGTTCCATTATATTTTTGCTGAAATTACTTCCAATGATTTAATAATTAAATTTTCTACCGCTTTTCCTCCATCGCTGCTAAATTCTTTGCTTATTCTGTTTGCCACAATAGCACTCAATGATAAACAATGATGCCCAAGCACTTTGCCCATGCCATAAATAGCCGATGTTTCCATTTCGAAATTACTGATGCGATGGTTGCCAAAACTAAAAGCAGTAAGGCTATCAATAAGATTTGGTTGTGCCAATCCCATGCGCAATACCCTGCCTTGTGGGCCATAAAAACCAGGGCATGTAACCGTTATACCTTGGTGAAAGCCTTGTACAAATTCTTTTAGCAACGATGCACTGGCTCCAAAAATATAAGGTTTTGTTATGGCATCTATTTGTGTATGGTTTACAAAAGCCTGTTGCAATTGAATTTCTTCATCGTTGTTGCTGTATCTGTAAAAATTCAACAAATTATCCAAGCCCAATCCGTGTGTGCTAGCTACAAAACTATCCACCGGTATTTCTTGTTGTAAGGAGCCAGATGTACCAACTCGGATGATATTTAATTGGGTAAGGTTTTCTTTAATGGTTCTGGTTTCAAAATCAATATTCACCAGTGCGTCTAATTCATTTAATACTATATCAATATTATCTGGTCCAATACCTGTGCTGGTAACAGAAAGACGTTTTTTGCCAATATAGCCCGTATGGGTTACAAATTCTCGGTGGTTATTGGTAAACTCAATGCTATCGAAATGTTTACTTACTTCTTTTACCCGATCTGGATCGCCCACCGTTATGATGGTATGTGCAATTTCTTCGGGGCGGCAATTTACATGATAAACTGCTCCCCTGCTGTTTATGATTAGTTCGGATGCTGCTATACGATTCATATTAAAAATTTAAGGTAAAAGCGTTTTATTAATGATTGGTTTTTCTAATTATTGGTTTAAGCCCTCAATTTCGATGAAAAATTTAGTATTCTGATAAAAATTTCCCTATTTTTGCAATCCAAATTTGTAATTGGTCCTTTGGCCGAGTGGCTAGGCAAAGCTCTGCAAAAGCTTCTACAGCGGTTCGAATCCGCTAGGGACCTCATCAAATATAAAGCCGCATGTATTTGCGGCTTTTTTGTTTTATTCATTTTTTATGATTGGGTAACAATCTTATTCTGATACATTGCTTAATTTTGTTTGTATGACCAGTATGCAAATAGACATCCTCAATCCAAAAGCAACCAAGCTTTTGGAAGACTTAGCAGATTTAAGACTCATTTCTATAAAAGATAATTCTAAATCAGGCTTTGCCACTGTTCTAAAAAGATTAAGAAAAAATGCAAAAACTGCTCCCAGTTTAGAAGAAATTACCAAAGAAGTGGAATTAGTAAGAGCAAAGCGCTATGCAAAATAACGTAATCCGTAATATTTTAGATACTAACCTTTAGATTAGGGACATCATCGAATATAAATCCGTATGTATATGCGGCTTTTTTGTTTTAATACTTTAGGCATTAATAAATATATAAGTTTAATTTTGCACCAATTTTAATTTACCAGATGAACTATAAAAAAATACTCCATTACACTGCCCTACTCACTTGCATAGCACTTGTTGCTACCTGTTTTATTCCTTGGGTACATTACAACAGCATCGATACCACTTTTAACGGGTTCAATGTAAAACCTTTTCCTACTGGTGTAAATTATGGAAGAGCGGGTAAAATTATAACGATTTTAGTAAGTGTGAGTTTTTTGCTTACTGCATTGCCATATATTGTTGCCAAAAGAGCCAATATGTTTGTGTGCGCTATACTTGTTGCATACAGCATGCGTACTTATGTACTTTTTACCGGTTCGTTGTTTGAAGGCGAAGTGGTAAAGCTGGCAGGAATTTATTTAATCGTATTACTTTCTTTTTTATTGGTAGTTTGTAGCGTGTTTCCTTATTTGAAGAAGGAAGAAAGTTTGTAAAAGCAGGCGCTGTTAATTATTTTACAAGTAAAATTTTAATTTAAATCTTATACGCAATTTCGTTTTCAACCGTTGACACAATTTTATTTTAAACCGCTGACGGGCTTAAAACCGCCGCCAGGGCTTTTTGATATTCTTTATATTTTGAATGTATTGATTATCTAATAAATTATTTTTTTGCCGAGAACCTGCCTGCCGGCTAAGGCAGGGACGGTAAAGCGTTTTATAAAAATAAGACGGTAAGTAATTTTGCTTTCTCCTTCGGAGGACAAAGTCGCAAAATGATACAAGCACAAAATTCATAACAAACCCGCAACCACAAACCCGCAACCATTAAATAAGTAACCCTTCAACAGGATTCAATCTTTCAAACCTCCTGAACTTCTTGGACCTCTTGAACTTCTTAAACCTCTTGAACCTTTTAAACCTGTTGAACCTCCAAAACCCGCAACCCGCAACCCTTCAACCCGAAACCCTTCCCCATCACCCCTTCTTCACCTCCTTCGCCCACGCATCTTTCAAGGTTACTGTTCTATTAAAAATAATTTTGTCAGCAGTACTTTCTTTATCCAAAGAAAAATAGCCTTTGCGTAAAAACTGAAATCGATTTTCGTGGGTAGCATTCAGCAACGATGGCTCTATGAATGCTTGTACAATTTTTAACGAATCTGGGTTTATATAATCTTTAAAATCGCCCTCTTCGCTGCTTGGGTTTTCTACTTTAAACAGTCGATCGTACATGCGCACTTCGGCTACGGAAGCATGTGCTGCACTCACCCAATGGATGGTGCCTTTTACTGCAATGCCGCTTGTATCGCTGCCGCTCTTGCTTTCGGGGAAGTAGGTGCAATGTATGGCAGTTACTTTTCCATTTTCATCTTTATCGAAAGTATCGCAGCGCAGTATATACGCACTTTTTAAACGCACACTTGCACCCGGCGCAAACCTAAACCATTTCTTGGCGGCTTCTTCCATAAAATCTTCTCGCTCTATCCAAAGCTCTTTACCAAACGGAATCGTACGTGTGCCATACGCTTCATCAGGGCCGTTCTCACTTATAAGTTCTTCCGTTTTTCCTTCTTCATAATTGGTGATTATTAATTTCAATGGATCAAGCACAGCCATAGCACGCAAAGCTGTGAGGTTGAGGTCTTCTCTCAAGCAAAATTCCAACAAACTAAAATCTATTACATTTTCTCTTTTGGCTATACCTACTTTATCGCAGAAAGTGCGAATACTCTGCGGCGTAAACCCACGGCGGCGCATACCGCTGATGGTTGGCATGCGAGGATCGTCCCAACCAGCCACATGGTTTTCTTCTACCAATTGCTTCAGCTTGCGTTTGCTCATAACGGTGTACGACAAATTGCGGCGAGCAAATTCGTATTGGTGCGAAGGGAAAATTTCCAACTTTTCTATAAACCAATCGTACAATTCTCTGTGCGGAATAAATTCTAGCGTGCAAATAGAATGCGTAATATTTTCTATAGAATCGCTTTGCCCATGTGCAAAATCGTACATGGGGTAAATGCACCATTTGTCGCCCGTGCGGTGGTGATGCGCATGTTTTATGCGATAAATTAATGGATCACGCATCAGCATATTGGTATGCGCCATATCTATTTTTGCACGCAGTATTTTTGCCCCATCTGCAAACTCGCCAGCTTTCATACGGGCAAATAAATCCAAATTTTCTGCAATACTTCTCTCTCTATAGGCATTACCCACACCTGCCTCCGTATGCGTACCTTTTTGTGCCGCTATCTCCTCCGATGTACTATCATCTACATAGGCCAACCCTTTATTGATAAGCGTTACAGCGAAATCGTACATCGTATCAAAATAATCCGACGCATACAATTCGTTCTTCCACTTAAAGCCTAGCCATTGTATATCTTCCTTAATGCTATCTACATATTCGGTTTCTTCTGTTACGGGGTTGGTATCATCAAACCGCAGGTTGGTATAACCTGGGTATTTTTTGGTAAGCCCAAAATTTAAACAAATGCTCGTAGCATGCCCCATGTGCAAATACCCATTAGGCTCCGGCGGAAACCGCGTTACGATAGATGTATATTTCCCATCTGCTAGGTCTTTTTCTATAATCTCCTCAAGGAAATTGAGGCTTTGCATTGCATCCCGTGGATTTTCTTCGCTCATAATTTTAATTGTGGAGCAAATTTACATGTTTATGTTTTAAGGGAGAAATTGGGTTGCGAGTTGCGGGTTTGGAGGCCTGCCTTCCGGCAAAGGAAGGTTGAGGACGTTGTGGTCTGTCGTTTGTTATCCTTGGTCTATGCTAATTTGGTTACGAGTTTCGGGTTTGAAAGTTACGGGCCTGCCTGCCGGCAAAGGCAGGTTTGGGGACGCTGTGGTCTGTCGTCCGTTGTCGGTCGTCTTCGTCTTGTGTCTAACATCTAACAATCTTATGTCTTACTTTTTGGGACGTGTCCGCCGGAGGAGGAGCATAAGCAGAAAATCATTGATGAACATTGGTTCTCCCGCTGTCTGTAGTATTGCCGCAGCAAGTTTTTTATACTTTAAAGTGGTTATTTGCGGCAGCTACTACTAAGCCCACCTGTCCCGATTTTTTTGTCGGGATCGGGGCTACGCTGAGCAGAGAAGCTCTATTGGACTTTTATTGTGCAATAGAATGAAGCGTAAGGAGCGTGGGGACAAGCACCAAGGCGAAAAATATTCCTTTCAGTCCTGCTATTTTAATCAATTAATAAAAGTATATTTTAAAAAATACTATTCATATTTTAACTAATTTCAGGCAATCATATTAACAAATAAAAAGCATGAACCCCTTAGTAGATGCATTTTTAATGAAAACCAAGAAATGGCAAGAAGAATTAGAAGCATTAAGAGCAATAATTCTTGATTGTGGATTAACCGAAGAATTAAAGTGGCGCCAGCCTTGCTACACATTTAATGAAGCTAACGTTGTAATAATAGGTGGGTTTAAAGAATACTGCTCACTCATGTTTTTTAAAGGGGCATTGCTAAATGACGCCAAAGATATTCTTATAAAACAAACGGAAAATGTACAATCGGGGCGGCAAATAAGATTTACAAGTGTTACAGAAATACTGAAAATGGAAGCCATATTGAAAGCTTATATTTTTGAAGCTATTGAGGTAGAAAAAGCTGGACTAAAAGTAAATTTTAAAAAAGATTCTGTTGCTATTTTTCCAGAAGAACTTCAACAAAAATTAAACATTGATGTAACCTTTAAAACTGCTTTTAATGCTTTAACTGCAGGCCGACAAAAAGGATACATGCTTTATTTTTCAGCACCCACACAGTCAAGTACTAGAGCATCGAGAATTGAAAAATATATGCAGCAAATTTTAAATGGAAAAGGACTACGAGATTGCACATGCGGTATGTCAAAAAAAATGCCCAACTGCGATGGATCGCATAAACTCATTCGTTGATTTGAAGAATAGTAATATATTTTCTGCCTTCGATGTTCACCAAGTATTTTTCTGAGGGCGTTCACAGCCATCCGTAAGTGCCGAGGCATAGACAATATAAAATCATGTTTTTATGTAATTGATGTCTTTAATTAGATTTAACATTTCTCGAGCCGTCTTGTCCTAACTTAAGTGTCCCACGAAAAATCACCGACAATCAGTATTTAACTTTTTGCTTCTTTTTTTAATAAATTATTTTAATAAGATGAAGCAAACTTACCCGAGCGAATGGTCCGAGAAGGCTCGAACCGATGCGAAGGATTGCTTATTTTCTTGCAAATAGCTTATGATCTAAACTGTACTTACCAGGCCCCGTAAAAAATAAACCTGCATAAATTAAAAAGTATACAAATGCATCGTTAAAAGAATAGCCATTATCTCCTTTGCTCACAATTGAAAAAGGGAATATTACTAAAAAAATATAAGCCATACAAAATAAGAGAAAAAACAAACTTACCCTTGTAAACAATCCAAAAATCAGTGTGATACTGCAAACCAATTCGGCAAAAACAGTAAGTGCTAAAGGTATTTTTCCTTTTAAACCCAAAAAACTCACATCTTTATTCCAAAAGTCGGATGCGGCCATTTCATTAAAGTGAGATAATTTTTCCCAACCAAAAAATGCCATTAAAACACCTATAATTAACCGTATAAGCAATAGACCAAGATCCATATTTATTGGGCTAGTAGATCCAAAAAAAAGTTTTTTCATGGTTTAATATTTTTTTTACCAAATATAGCAAATAAATAAATTTCTGATATGTATGTTTCTTACAAACAAAACAAACTTCCTAAAATTATATTTTATAAGCAAAGTTTGATTTAAGATTTTTTGTTTTACTGTTTTACCCAAACTCATATTCGCTTTTGCCGTCCATGTTGGTATGCAGGGCGGGCAAGTCGCTAAGCGTACCAATAAGTATTGCAGGGTACAAAATAATTTTAGAAATATTGCAATCCGAAAGGGTCGTAGGTACCGCAATGCTGCTTGGCTTTGCGGCATACCTACAACTTCAGCCCTTCACGCCTGCCTTCGTTGGTAACCTCCAACTTCTTGAGCGCCCATTGTAGCCACCGGTGAGTTGCCGAGGCGAGGGTTGAGCAGAGAAGCTTTATTGGACTTTTATTGTGCAATAGATTGAAGCTGTAAGGTCCGGAGGGACACGCACCAAGGCGAAGCGCAATCGGCCAAATTTGTGTATTTGATGCAAGCAAAAATGGAGGCTATAAAAAGCCGCCATTTATTTTATATGTTTGCATTTAATAAATCTACTGCTTTAAAAATTTCCTGTTCACATTAACGCCTTCTATTTGCACCTGCAAAGTATATAAACCCTTTGCCCAATGGCTTACGGGTATGGGTATACCATTCCATTGGCCACTATGTACCAATCTTCCTGCTGCATCAACTATCAATATTGCTGTACCGTTTTTTATACCATTCAACTGCAGTTGGTTTATTACCGGGTTGGGGGCAATAATAATATCGGGTCCGGCTTTTAAGCGAAAGCGTATAATTGGTGAGTATTTATATTGTCCATCTATATCAACTTGCTTTAATCGATAATAAACCATATCAGCCATAATGCCTGCATCGCTGTAATTGTATTGCTGCAGAACAGTGCTATTGCCTGCTGCCTTTACGTTGCCAATAGCAGTATAACTAATGCCGTCAAAACTACGTTCTATTAAAAAATGGCTGCTGTTTTGTTCGCTGCTGGTTGTCCATTTTAGCAACACATTCTTCTCTACCAATATTCCTGAAAAACTTAATAAAGTTACTGGCAGTAGACCATTCTTTGTAAACTCACTTGCTA
This sequence comes from Ferruginibacter sp., assembly GCA_031380515.1. Classification (GTDB taxonomy): domain Bacteria; phylum Bacteroidota; class Bacteroidia; order Chitinophagales; family Chitinophagaceae; genus Ferruginibacter. Next base: position 31,801 of record JANNGD010000190.1, read on the forward strand.
CAGTTAAACTCCATGGATTTTGTTTGGAGCGTAAAAACAAAGTATGTGTACCAACAGGCAAACTGCTGATATTAGCACTGAATAAGAAATCGTTTAAATCTGGTGAACCCATAAAACTTACAGGCATGCCATTACCATAGCCAGGGTCAGTATCAAAAAAGTACTCCAGCACCACTATATTGCCAGGCGTGATTGGGGCAGGTGGATAAATATACACTGCGTTGTTAAATTGGGTATTGTTGGTTAAGCTCCACTTGCCATTAGCGTCAATACTGCGTACAAACAACTGCTTGTTTCCGGGTGTGCCAATGCCTGTAAGGTCAATACTCACTAACAGATTGTTTACATTTACAGAAGGGCTTAGGGGAATTGAAGTTGCAAAGCCAAAGCCAGGGTCGGCATCAACAAAATATTCGGCCGAAGTTATGTTTACCGGTGCAACTGCACTATTGTATGCGGGTTGCAAGTTTTCAAAAGTAGCAGTAGCGGTCATGCTCCAATTACCATTCGCATCTCTGCTTCGTACATGTAGTTGGTGTACACCCGGAGTAAGGCCTGTTAAATTAATAGAAGCTATTAATGCTGGAATATCGTTTGCTGCTGTAATTGTAATTGCATTTGCAGCACCAACACCAGGGTCGGAATCAATAAAATATTCTGCTGCTGTTATATTTACCAGGGTTGATGCATTGTTATACAACGGTTGCAGATTTTCAAATGTTTGCGTGGCTGTAATACTCCAGTTACCAGTCGCATCTACGCTCCGTACCCCCAGTTGGTGTACACCTGGCGTAAGTCCTGTCACATTAATAGAAGCTACTAATGCAGGAATGTTGTTTGCCGCTGTAACAGATATTGGATTTGCAGCACCAAAACCAGGGTCAACATCAATAAAGTATTCTGCTGCTGTAATGTTTGCCAATGCCGGTTGTGCTGCCGGATAATCAAACTGAGCTTGAGACACACTCCCATACAGCAACCCTAAAATGATCATACATTTTTTCATAAAAAATTATTATCAAAATGATAAATGAGTTGCCGTTGATTAATTATTGCTTCGGGTGCTGATGGTAACGTTCATATTGGTAGCTGTTGGCGGTACAGAAGCTGGTACTGTTAACCCATAAATGGTGGGTACCGCCGGTATGCCCGACTTTTTGTAAGGATCAGTAGCACCATAGGCCCCTAGGTTAGGTGTATTAACCGGCGCAATGGTTTCGCCAGTACCAATGGCTGGATTGCTGTTGGGGCCTCCAATACGCAATTCAAACCTTGCATCGCCGGGTGTGGTGCTGGTGAAATTAAAAACATCACCTGCAAATACATCGCCCAGTAAAGCGGCGGTACCAAACATTTGAACATCGGTAATATTTACGTTGCCATTACCAGCAGGCAAACCCCCGCTAACGGAATTGCCGCGGTTGTTAAGGTTGTTTTTTATAACATTATTGCTGCCTCCCAATACATTTACGCCGCCATTACCTATTATAATATTATTGGTGATATAAAAATTACTAAGCGTAAGGTTGCTAATTATGTTGCCGTAAATATTATTGCGAAACAAACCCCTGCATTGGTTGTTAAGCGTAATACCCCCTGCGCCAAACCCCGGAACATTATTAAAAATATTATTTTCGAATGTGATAGTGGCATCACCCGCCCCTGTAAAAAATGCAGTATTTGTAGTACCGTATATAAAATTTTTGCTAATTACAATGCCCGTTTTTAATGTAGAATAAGTAGAAAATTGCAGATTTGAAATGCCACAACGGGTAATTGTGATATTGCCCACGTTAGTAAGTACAATGCCACTTGCTGAAACTCCGGATACAATACTATTTTCTGAACCAACAACAAATGATAATGAGGTAACAATACTTGAGTTGCTATTAACCTGTAAGCCATTATTATTGGTAAGAAAATAACCGTTTCCGATGATGACAACCCGTTTATTTACACTAAAACTATTATAACTTGTTGCCGATGGTTCTATGTGAATCGTATCCCCATTGGCGGCTTCAGGATTTCCGGCGTTGTTGGTACCATCAAATAAAGTAGAAGCCTGTGCCACATCAGGATCTTTGGTGGCATCGTTATTTACACGCCATATTTTGGCATTGGCTGCTAGGGTTACTAATAAAAATGCTGCTAAAAGAATTTGCTTATTCATAAAAAATAATTTGAGGTTGAATTTATTACGATACAAAGTTGAAAAAGAAATGGAGGCTGGGCAATAGCGAAAAGGGGTGAAATTGTCAACAGCTTAATGGCAAAAGATGAGGCATTCTTAATCCCCTTTATACATCACAAATGAAAACGGTATATTCGATGCGGACCCATTATATAAAGCATTACAATAAACCTTTACCTTGTTGCCACTTTCGTACTTCATCCAAAGGGTGCCGCCGAATTGTGCTGAAGTACTTACAAATACTACACTAGAATTAATAGCGCTGCTGGTTATTTCATAAATACCAGGTAGTGCTGGGGTGGTGCTTACCGTAAAATTTCCTGAGCCGCTGATTACAGATCCATCCTCCCCAACCTTTCCAAAGCATATCGGCAAAAAATCTATGTTGTTATTGAGGTTGCTCCGGGTTACTTTACCACCCACATTTACATTATCCTGCACTGTTATATTATCCTGCACCGAAATATCCCCGCTTACCCTCAGCTTAGCTGCATTGGCAAAAGAACTTCCAATGTTGATATTGCCATTTTCAAAAACGGTAAGCCGGTCTGTGCCTCCGCTTCTTAAAATTATCTGTCCGTTACCGTTACCGGAGTTAGTGCCTAACCGCAGATTATCGCCACTTAATTGAAAAAAAGCTTTATCGGCACCTGCAGCCTTTAATTGCAGTGTAGCGCTGGCATTATTTACAATCAAATCGCTGTTAGTAGAAAGCATAGAATTGACCGTTAAATTTCCGCCTATTAAGCCATTGCTGCTTACCGTTAAGCCGCCAGACGTTTGCAAACCACTGCGAGAGACCGTACCGGTGGCAATCACCCGGCCATCAGCCAACAAATCATTTCTGCTGCGAATGTTTCCATCAACATCCAGCCACTCTGTTGGCGATAAGGTTCCAATACCCACGCTATCGCTTGAATTACCAATGCGGTTTCGGGTAAGGCTTTGCCTTTGCCAGTACGAATCATTTATTAAAGCCCGCCACGAAAAAGTAGCACTGATGTATTGATACAATTCATTTCGGTCGGTATCATATACCATCAGCCCGTTTGGTGGCGTGTTAATGGATATTCGTTGTAAGCTGGTCATTCTTGGAAAAAGCACTTCTTTGTTGGTGCTGCTGATGTCGAGCAACGCATCCACATTGGGTGCGGTTGTGCCGATGCCTATGTTCTGTGCAGTACTACTTTTAATGACAATAAATAACAAAAGCAGGAAGAATATTTGTTTCATTTTACAAGATTGAATGATGGATATTTTTTTTCAGCTTACTTCATTGCCGACGATTTTTCGTCCTCAAAATTGCATCTTGCTATTAAGGCATCCAATAGCGAAAATGGGTGAAATAGTGTACGCCTGTTCATTTAACGGGGTCTGATTTCCTTAATCACCCTTGTATATGGTGTACTGCCATAGTGCTTATTATCCAGAATATCTTCTTCATAGCGGGTTGTGTTTATTTCAACCCAAAGATGAAAAAGAAGCAAAAGCAGGGCAATAGCGAAATGGGGTGAAATAGTTACTGATAAACTGTAGTGATTACATAAAAGGTAATAGATTTTTATCTGCGATTGCGTACTGCTTTTTTACAATTACACAATGCTATCCGGCAAAGCTGTATGTATTTGAACTAACCCCAACCTCTAGGGATTGTACATAACAAAACTAATATCATCATTAGTCCATGTGTCAAGTTGGGTACCCCAAACAAGTACTTTGAACCAATTAGGCCCCATATATCTTACACCGCATGCGGATGGAAAATGTGTAGATAACACCACTATTGTTGATGCATTGGCACCTGTAACAAAAATATTGTAGTCGCCCTGGCCCACCCTGTTGGCTGAAGTAAAATTATCAGTGCCGGATACTCTGTTACCGGCTGAAGATATTTTGCCATAAGCGAAAGGTAGTAAGTTATTTGCGGCGCCTGTGGCTGTACTGGTTATCCGGCCACTATTTATTGTCGTGTTGCCAGTTACTATCGCATTACCACTCACATGCAATCTCTCTGTTGGTGAGATGGTGCCAATACCTACTCTGTTTGTGGCATCATCTGCATAAAGCACATTACTGATCCTTACTTTATTACCTGGAGCATTAATAGTCAAATCCTCACCCTGTACCTGTAGGGAAGCCTTAGGAAAGCCTCCGCTATTGAAATTGATGGTGGGTGTATTATCAGCAGAAAGTGTAAACCTGCCTTCATCAGTAAAAGTGAAACGGTTATTCCCATTCATCCGTACAATTACATTCCCTAAGTTATTACCGCTATTGGTGCCAAGGCGTACATCATCGCCAGATAATTGAAAAAACCCTTTGTTTATATTGCTGCCATTCTGTAGTTGTAATGTAGCACTAGCATTGTTTACTATTAGATCGCTATTAGTAGAAAGGTCAGCATTAACAGTAAGATTTCCACCTATAAGGCCATTGCTGCTTACTGTTAAACCACCCGCGGTTATTAAACCACTACCGGTTACAGTACCTGTTGCAATCACCCGGCCATCGGCCAGCATATCATTCCTGCTGTGGATATTACCATCCACGTCGAGCCATTCTGTTGGCGACAAGGTTCCAATACCCACACTATCGCTTGAATTACCAATGCGGCTGCGGGTAAGACTTTGCCTTCTCCAATACGAATCGTTTATTAAAGCTTTCCACGAAAAAGTGGCACTAATGTATTGATACAATTCATTTCGGTCAGTGTCATATACCATCAGCCCGTTTGGTGGCGTGTTGATGGAAATTCGTTGTAAGCTGGTCATTCTTGGAAAAAGCACTCCTTTGCTGGTGCTGCTGATGTCGAGCAACGCATCCACATTTGGT
>JANNGD010000019.1:0-4410 GCA_031380515.1 Ferruginibacter sp.
GCGCAGCCGCAGCATGCGCAGGCAATTTGCCTAAATACCTACAAAATCAAAGCGCTTCTTTTATCATTGATTTTCTTCATAAATATAAACATATCTCTCAAATAATTCTATATTTTATCTTTATACTTTCTAACAACCATAACCATGCGCACCAGAAGAAAAATACACACTTCCCTAAAATTTCTAATACATACAAACAGCTTACCAATTGCTTTTAATAGCAGCACCAGCAAAGCACAGTTATCAAAATATAAAAACGATTTCAATATCGAAAATTATTTTGGTAATGAGCTAAATAGTATTGTAAAAGAACAAATAGAAACACTACAATTATTAAACGAAAATAAAAAATTAAAACAAACCATTGTCACTTTATTAAAATGCATCAGCTATTTAAAAACATATTTTATAACAACAAAACAATCTTTAAAACTATTACTCACAGAGTCCTGCGGACATCAAAATGAAGTAATACATACCATCCAAAAAATGGAATGCTATTTTAGCCGAAAAGTCATTGCCAAATGTTTAAAAATATCTACACAAAAAATTGCTTTGGCCATTCGTAAAGAAATATTTACATGTACCACATCTCCTTTTAATATTTGTAGAAAACAACATCCAACACAACTATCCCTATCCGATATAAAAAACATAAAAGCTATTTGCGAAAATACCGAGTATAAATATTGGCCGCTTACGAGTATTTATTACCAAGGAGTAAGAACAGGATTAATAAACTTTTCTTTAAATACTTTTTTCAAGTACTGCCATATTTTAAACATAAAAAGAAATATACCCATAAAAAATAAAAGGCCACTTATTGGTATCATTACCCAATATCCAAACCAAGTGTGGAATGCAGATATTACCATTTTTAAAACCAAAGACAATATCAAACACTATATTTATTTAGTAACAGACCATTTTTCTAAAATGATTATTGCTTACTGTATTGATACTTGCAATAATGCAACCGCCAGATTAGATACTTTTAGACAAGCTATAGAATTTGCTAAAAATAAATTTATAAACCCAACACTATTGGTTGTAGATGGTGGTTGTGAAAACAACAATAACACCGTTGATAATTATTTATACAATATAAAAGATGTATTGCATAAAGTTGTAGCCTTAAAAGATATTGAGTATAGTAACTCTGCCATAGAAGCCATAAATAAAATACTAAAAAACAATTACCTCAATAAAATGGAAATTGAAAATAGGCAGCACCTTGAAAAAAATCTTAAAAAAGTAATACATGATTACAACCAACTAAGACCACACGGTTCTTTAAATGGTTTAACACCGAGTGAAGTTTACACTGGACTAAAATCAATAGATATTTTACCCTTCAGCAATAAAATACAAACCAGATTTGACAGAATAAAAGAAAACATATCTACTTGTTGTACGGATGTAGAATAAATATCTACAAAAAAACCATCAAAACCTTTTAGACATTTAATATTTTTTTAAAACACTTAACCAATACTTTCAATGAGCTATATTTTCTAAAATATTATCCTCCTTTTTTCTAAAAATCCTCCTTATCCTTTTTATAATTTCTAAATACACTCCACATAAACCCATTTGCTATAAAGTTTCTTATAAGAAACCCTATATTATATTTTTGTCTCGGTATTAGCACCGTTAAAAAACGGTGGGAAAAATAAAAAATACCGTCTTTTAACGGTGGGTATTGTCGGGAAAATTGCTTATTGTGCTATTTTTTTTGAAAATATTCAAAAAGACTAAAAGGGATTTAATGATGAGCAATCGGTATTCTAATGGTAAATGATGTGCCATTGTTGGAAGTATTAAAATGAATATCACCACCAGCCTGCTCTGCCATACGCTTACACATAGCAAGACCAAGACCAGTACCAGATGATTTGGTTGTAAAATTAGGTGCAAATATTTTTGACTTTATTTCATCGCTTATTCCAATTCCGTTATCTGTTATGGTAATTTCTAAGCTATTTTCGTTTACAGATTCAAAGATTCCAATTTGAGGTATTACATTTTCCGGTACTGATTGTATTGCATTCAAAATTAAATTTGTAAGCATCCTATTGATATGTGTTTTATCTGCAAATACAATAACTTCATTGGGAATTAATTTCCAAGTAAAACGAACATCTCCATTTCCTTCATGTAATTGTTTTACAGATTTTAGCGCTTCATTAATATTAAATAATTCTGGCTTAGCATTTTCAATATTTGCAAATCGGCTAAACTCCTCGGCTATCGTGCTTAAATGATTGATTTGTTCAACCAACGTATTGGATACATTTGAACTCAATTCCTTAATATTAGGTGCGTCTTCTACGATTGACTTATGAAGAAATTGCATACTCAACTTCATAGGAGTTAACGGATTTTTTATTTCGTGTGCAACCTGCTTAGCCATTTCTTGCCAAGCATTTTCCCTTTCTGTTCTTGCAAGTGCTGCCACGCTTTCGTCCAATTTTGCTACCATCTTGTTGTATTCTTTCACCAAATCACCTATCTCATCTTTTCTATTCCAAACAATAGCCTCATTGTGTTTTGCTAAATTTAATTCCTTCATTTTTTCACTTATAATAGAAAATGAATTCGTAATCCTATTGGTAATAATAAGTGCAACTATACCTGCTATCAATAAAATAAAGGCGTTTAGATTTATTATCGTCACCAAAAAATTAGAAATTTCCTCTTTAAGCCTAGCCTCCGAAATAAAATAAGGAACATTTAAATAGGCGATATCTTTTCCTTCGTTATCGGTTACTGGCACATAATAGCTGATAAATTTTAGATTGCCGATTTGTTCGTTCTGATAATATTGAATTTCATTTCTTTCATTTAAATGGTAATAGGCCAACGGGTCAATTTTTGTACTTAGAATTCCTTTTAAATAAGGCTGTGGCAAAGAAGAAGCTTTTAAATCTCCCTCAGTAGTGTACAGGTTTATTTCATGTCCTTGCTCTTCGGAGAGCTTATTTACTATTTTCTGTAGGGGGGCACTTTCTAATTCTACCAAATTTTCGAAATTGGTACTATCCAACAATTTTTTGGAAATAGAGGCACTAATATTCTTTCTAATTACCCCAATTGTTCTATTGAGCATTTCTTTGTTATTTGTTTCTGCCCTACTAATAAAAAACAGGATGGTGGTTATACCTATAATAACAAAAGAAATGACGCTAAAAATTATAATAGTACCATACACTTGTTGACGAATACTTAATTGTACTACTTTTTTTAGACGACTCGGCCTGAATCTTGTCTTGAGTAAAATGGTAACAAAGGACGATAAGGTGTTTAGCAAAATAAAAGCACAAAAGAGGTAAGAAAACAGGGTAATAATTTCTAGCAACAGGTTGTTCTTTTTTACCAGAACAATATACTTATTTGCACCTGCATTATACCATAGATGATTGAACTTATTTACATTTTCAATGTAAAATGAATTTGTCGAAAATGGTTTCTTCGTGTAGAATGTAGAAAAAGGATAATCAATATAACTAGAAGTGATTCTCCCATTTTTATAAATAGCATAGGCATAATTGGAAGAATTTTCAATGGATTTAGAAAGCCCCCTATTAAAAGGTTCGGGAGATAATTTGTTGGAAGCTAATTTGCGTGAATTAATTACTATAAAAATGTATCCCAAAATTGTATTGGTATCATCCTTTACAATTTTGCGAGCAATATAATTATAATTATCATAACCAATATCGTATAGATACATGCCAGGAACAACAGTCGGCTTTGCCTGTGTATTGTAAATGCTATTTAATGCATTATAGGAAATGGAATCCTCATTATTTAGCGGATGCTCCTTTGAATCATACACAAATAATTTAGCATCATAGTTGTTCTTAAAACTACTAAAATTGTTATCAATGATGCTATCTCTTAGAAGAAGAGATGTATTGAAATTTTTAAATAAATTAAATTTTGGACCAATAATTTCTTGTCTAAAATTTGTGAGCACGCTATTAAGAATAACATCGTTTATTGGATCTGTTTTTGCAGCCAATACTTCTGCATAATGTTTTCTACTGTTTAACTCTTTATTTTCATTCTCTGCAATAATAATCATGGTAATGGATGCGGAAAAAAAGGAGAGCCAAAAAACTGTATTGGAAACAATGGGCCGTTTAGGAAGTATACCTAAAACATCTAACCTAATTAAATACAAGAAAATTACCAACCATATTAGAGAATATAATTCGAAAGTTCCCAATAAATTACCTATCCTAAAACTGAGAAATGATAATCCGAATATAGAAATAAAGAGGCAAAGTGGAATTAAAAAATCTGGAAATACTTCATTTAAATAGAAAACAACTATGCTACAGATATATATATATGTATTTCAGAAAACTAATTATTATTTTATTATTAATATATATATATAAATAT
>JANNGD010000094.1:0-5896 GCA_031380515.1 Ferruginibacter sp.
CTATTGTAAAAGTATTTTGCAATAGAACGATAGATAGAAACAATTACTACCAGTTAACCGATGTGTTGAGTTTTAGTTCAAACAAAGATGAGCTATTAAACTATATAAAAAGAACACGATAAGCAATATCCCTTCATAATAAAAAAAGCCCCAAGCGTTAGGTAGCGAGGGGCTTTTTCTTTTATTCTTCAAATATTATTTCTTCAATGCTTCAGCCATGGTTTTTCCTATATCAGCCGGACTAGCCACTACATGAATACCGCAAGCAGCCATAATTTTCATTTTTGCAGCAGCCGTATCATCTTCGCCACCTACAATAGCACCTGCATGGCCCATACGCCTACCCGGAGGAGCAGTTTGCCCTGCAATAAAGCCTACAACTGGTTTTTTATTGCCCGTACTTTTTATATATTCAGCAGCTTCTGCTTCCATGCCGCCACCTATTTCGCCTATCATTACAATAGCATCAGTTTCATCATCATTCATAAACAACTCTACCGCTTGTTTTGTAGTAGTACCTATTATTGGGTCGCCACCAATACCAATAGCGCTCGATATACCCAAACCAGCTTTTGCCACCTGGTCTGCCGCTTCGTAAGTAAGTGTACCACTTTTAGAAACAATACCAATTCGACCTTTCTTAAAAATAAAACCTGGCATAATACCCACTTTACACTCATCAGCCGTTATTACACCTGGGCAATTTGGCCCTATCAATCGGCTCTTGCTACCCTGTAAATAATTTTTCACTTTCACCATATCGCTCACCGGAATACCTTCTGTAATACAAACTATCAATGCAATACCCGCTTCCGAAGCTTCCATAATGGCATCTGCAGCAAATGCCGGTGGTACAAAAATGATGCTTACATCGGCGCCTGTGGCTTTCACCGCATCATCTACCGTATTAAACACCGGACGCTCCAAATGCATTGTGCCGCCTTTGTTGGGCGTTACACCACCTACAACATTGGTTCCGTATTCTATCATTTGCGTAGCATGAAAACTACCTTCGGTACCTGTAAAGCCCTGTACAATTACTTTAGAATTTTTATTTACTAAAACTGACATGTGAAGTATTATAAATGATTAAAATTGGTTTGTAAATTTCGGCAAAGATAAGGGATGAGCATTAAATCTTCCAAGCCTCTATGCCAACCAAGGTTTCTAGCCTGTAAAAGTATATAAAATCCTAGTTTTTTTGCTTGGGGCAATGGGCAGAGAATATGAATGAGCATTGGTAGCGGCTATACGGTACAATCTTTTTTGCTCAAAGACAGCAAAAAAGGATTTTCCCTTCTATCCGCTGCCCGTCAGCAGAAAAACGTTTTTCAGCTTTTATTATGTTATATTTATAAAACGTAGAAGAAAATACTACTTGTTACGATGATGTTTATCGGTTATAATAAAATATGAGAAAAACTAGCTTTGCAATACTATTACTATTAAGCACTACTTTTTCAGGGTTTTCCCAACCTGTTTTCAAAAATGACAGCTTATATCAACCATTGCATACCTCTTTATTAAGAAAAATTGATTCAACTTTTCATTTAGCTAAAAACAATAATTTCGAATTTCGTTTATATGTCTCACATCCTAAAATGATAAAATCTCAATTTTTTATACTCACACAAAAAAATAATTTATGGGCTTTAAGGTTATTTGAAAAAAGGTATAAGTTTGATGACTCTTTGGTGGAGATAAGCGTTAAGCAAAATGGTTTAACCAAATTATGGAAAGCATTAGAGCAAAATAACATTTTAACAATGCTAGATGCAGATGAATTAAAAGATAAAGATGGAAATGGAATTGATGATGTTTGTTATCACGGAACTCATTACTTTTTTGACCTAATTACAATTATAAATAAGAGGAGCTATTCTTATTATTGTGCCGAGGGCTTATCGCAAAAATATAAGTATATCAAAGAATATAAACGTGTGATAAATATTGTCAAATTACTTTATAGGCATTGTAATATCAATTCATATTACTTAAAGTAAAATAAAGGATAATAAGTTGATTCTAGAATACGAAATATCCAATTAATCATTTTCTAAAATTTTAAGGAACGCTTCTGGCACCCCCACAACTTTCTTCACCTCATAATCAAAGCAAACCATACCAGTTTTTGCATTTGCAATAACTATTTTTTTTGCATTTCGGGTAGTTGTTATTTCATAGTACAATTCAAAACCCACCCTGGTTATTTCTCCTATAGCAATGGCAATAAAAAGTTTGTCTCCATAAAATGATTCTGCCTTGTATTCTACTGCAAGGTCTGCCATAATAAGTGCAGCCCCAGCAATATTTAATTCGGTAAAATTATTGGTAGCAAGCCATTGCATGCGTGCTTCCTGTATAATGCCCACGAGGGAATCGTTGCCTAGGTGGTTGCCGTAATTTATATCGGTAATTCTTACGGTAATTTCTGCAATAAATATTTTCTTTTCTGGAACAATTAATTTAACCCTAGCCATGGTAGTTGTTTAAAAATTCAATCAATTTTGCCAATGCTTTTTTACGATGGCTGTATTTGTTTTTTTCTTCCATATTCATTTCTGCAAAAGTTCTATCGTCACCAGTTGGAATAAAAATGCTATCATAACCAAATCCTTTGTCGCCTCTTTCTGCAGTAATAATTTGCCCTTTGCTAATGCCCGTAAATTGGTATTCTTTATCATCAAGTATCAAGGAAATTACTGTTTTAAACTGGGCAGAACGCTCGCCTATATTTTCCATGTTTTTTAGCAACAACGCAATATTCTTTTTATTATCAGCCTCCTCACCTGCGTAGCGTGCACTGCGTACACCCGGTGCGCCGTCAAGCAAGGCTACTTCTAATCCTGTATCTTCACTAAAACAATTTTGTGCAGTAAGTTTATGTATTACAGTGGCTTTTTCCGTTGCATTTTCTTCCAATGTTTCATATGGCTCAGGTATATCAATATCAATACCCGCTTCTTTGAGTGTTATAATTTCTAATCCTTCAGAAAGCGCTGCTTTTATTTCGGCTACTTTGTTTTGGTTATTGGTGGCAAATATTAATTTCATTAAAAAATAATTTTCTGAATTCTTTTGTTTACGGGCAAGGACTATTTTTCACCTACCCAAAAATCAACCTTCTAACCTTATAAACTATAAATACTTTTTAAACCCCTAAACCCCTAAACCCCTAAACTTCTAAACCTCCTCAACCCTTCAAACAATATTCAACAACTTTCAACCTATTGAACCTCTTAAACCTTTTGAACTTCTTGAACCTCTTAAACCCTTCCTATATCCCAAACAACTCCTTCAGCACCATCCACAATTTTTTCTTCTCTTCTTTATCCGATGATAGTATTTGTAAACTAGGTGCACTTAAATATTGTTGCTTGTTGTAAACTTGGATTTTATACATGGGTATTTGTACCGGAAAATTGAGTAAGTGAGGTTCTGTTCCCAAAAATATTATTTTTTCTGGTTGAAACTGGTAATTCAAATTTTCATAAATAACAGCTTCATTGTTGTGTGCATTTACCAATGCCACATCTTGCATAGAAATACCACAAGCGTTTAAAATATTCATCAAAAAACTCAATTCATCATCTCCTAAAAATGCATGCTCTTTTTCTGCAACAACCAATAAAATATTTTTTGCATTTTTCCCTAAAAATTTTATTGCTCGTTCTCTCTTTATCTGTTCAGCAATCTTTTCGCCGTTTTCCAATAAATCTTCATCCTTCGCTTTTTTTGTATTCCCTGCTGGGTTTGCTTTATCAGCCGTATCTATCATACTATTTTCATACAATTCTTTTACCAAAAAAGGAGATAGTTTTATATCATCTAAACCCATAAATATGACTTTTGAAAGTAATTTTTCGTTTCTTTGCAGCTAAATTAAACAATATGATTGCTGCAACGAATTTTAATATTACAAAGATAGAAAGGAGCAAACTTAACGACATCAATTTGGAAAATATTCCTTTTGGTAAATACATGTCGGATTATATGCTAGAAGTAGATTACGAAGATGGCGAATGGAAAACACCCGAAATTAAACCTTACCAGCCTTTACTGATACAACCTTCTTTGGCTGCTATACATTATGGCCAATCGATATTTGAAGGGGTAAAAGCCTATAAGAACCCTGCTGGCGAGGCTTTTATTTTTCGCCCAATGGATAATTTTCGCCGTTTCAACATTTCTGCAGAAAGGATGCAAATGCCTACAGTTCCCGAAGAAATTTTTATTGAAGGAATGAAACAATTGGTAAGGTTAGATGCAAACTGGATTCCGGCCAAAGAAAACCATGCCTTATATATACGCCCATTTATGTTTAGTACCGACGAAACGATAGGGGTGAAGCCTAGTGATAAGTACAAATTTATGATTATTCTTAGTCCTTCGGGCCCGTATTACGCTACACCAATGCGTATATATGTAGAGGAAAAATATGTAAGGGCCGTGCCAGGTGGTATTGGTTTTGCAAAAGCGGCTGGTAATTATGGTGGTTCTATGTATCCAACAGCGCAAGCCAAGTTAAAAGGATATGATCAAGTATTGTGGACAGATGCTTTTGAACACAAATATGTGCAAGAGTGCGGTACCATGAATGTTTTCTTTGTAATTGGTAATACAGCAATTACGCCTGATTTATCATCTGGTACTATATTAGATGGCGTAACGAGGGATAGCGTAATTACCATGCTAAAAGACATGGGACTTACAGTAGAAGAGCGTGCGTTGAATATCGATGAAGTGATAGAAGCACACAGAGCTGGTACTCTTAAAGAAGTATTTGGTACTGGAACAGCTGCTACCATTTCGTTTATAAAAGAACTACGCTACAAAGATTATGTAATGGAATTTGATGTAGATACATGGGAAGTAGCTCCAAAAGTAAAAACCATGCTTAATGGCATCCGTTACGGAAAAGTGCCAGATACCTACGGTTGGATGATGAAATTGTAAATTTTTCAATCAATATATTTATGTAAATCACACTAAAAAGCCTTCATTCTAGAAGGTTTTTTTGTGAAACCATAAAAAAACCTATTTTTTTTAATATTTATTTTCCTTTTTTTGATATAAACCCCTACCTTTGCCGTCCGAAAAAAAAGGTTATATAAATGCCAACTATACAACAACTGGTAAGAAAAGGAAGAGAGATCATTAAAGCGAAAAGCAAATCAAGAGCACTTGATGCTTGCCCGCAACGTCGTGGTGTGTGTACGAGAGTATATACAACAACTCCTAAGAAACCAAACTCAGCGCTACGTAAGGTAGCTAAAGTACGTCTTACAAATAAGATAGAAGTTATTGCCTACATCCCAGGTGAGGGTCACAACTTACAAGAACACAGTATCGTTTTGATACGTGGCGGTAGGGTGAAAGATTTGCCAGGTGTACGTTATCATATCGTTCGTGGTTGTTTAGATACTGCGGGTGTAAAAGATCGTAAGCAAAGCCGTAGTAAATATGGTACCAAGAAAGCTAAGAAATAGTATTGAGTACTTAGTATTTAGATAAAACAATTACACTTAAACTAGGGTTGAGTAAAGTTTTAAACCTTGAAGAAATTTAACCCTTAATCAAATTAAAAATTAAAAGAAATGCGTAAAGCACAAGCCAAGAAATTACCCTTAGCACCAGACCCGAAGTTTAACGACAAATTGGTTACTCGTTTTGTAAACAACCTTATGTGGGCAGGCAAGAAGAGTGGAGCATACAATATATTTTATGATGCTTTAGATAAAGTAGCTAAAACAACAGGTGAAGAAGGATACGAAGTTTGGAAAAGAGCTTTGACTAACATCACTCCAGGAGTAGAAGTAAGAAGCCGCCGTATTGGTGGTGCTACTTTCCAAATTCCTTCGGAGGTTCGTCCTGATAGAAAAATTTCTTTGAGCAT
>JANNGD010000114.1:0-9098 GCA_031380515.1 Ferruginibacter sp.
GGTAGCAACAGGGTCTATAAAAACAAGGTCTGTTTTATCGGACCGTAGACAATGAGTACAGTTGGTTAGATAAAACAGACCTTGTTTTTATAGACCCTGTTGCTACCGGTTATAGCAGACCAGCAGCGGGAGAGAGCCCAAAACAATTTCACGGCTTTGTAGAAGATGTACAATCCATCGGTTCTTTTATTCGTCATTTTTTATCTAGGTATGAGCGTTGGGGTTCTCCCAAATTTTTGGCTGGCGAAAGTTATGGAACAACAAGGGCAGCAGGATTGGCTAAATATTTGCAAGACAGTTACCGCATTTACATCAATGGTATTTTTCTTATTTCTCCAGTACTAAATTTTGGTACAAACGATTATTATATTGGCAACGATTTGCCAAGGGCATTATACATTCCTTCTTATACCGCTGCTGCTTGGTATCATAAAAAATTAGCCCCTGCCTTGCAAGCCGATATGCAAAAGGCATTAAAAGAAAGTGAAGCGTTTGCATTGGGCGAATATGCATCTGCACTCATAAAGGGAGATTGGATGACAAATGAGGAAAAAGAAAAGATTGCAGAGAAAATGAGTTACTTCACCGGATTAAGCAAAACCTATTGCTTGCAAGCAAATTTGCGGGTAGATGAAAATCGTTTTTACAAAGAGCTTCGCAGAAAAGAGGGTTTAACCATTGGAAGATTGGATGCAAGATTTACGGGTAGGGACTTTGATGATGTAGGCGAAAATGTAAGTTACGATCCTTCCTTCACCAATATAGATGGGCCTTTTACTTCTGCTATTAATGATTACTTTGAAAAAGACCTCAATTTTAAAGAAGAAAAAGCATACAATATCTTTGGTAATGTATCTCCATGGAATTACAACAATGTGCAAAATCAATTTTTAAATGTAGCCGAAAGCTTGCGAGATGCCATGACCAAAAACCCTTCATTAAAAGTTTATGTAGGCTCAGGTTACTACGATTTTGCTACACCTTATTTTACGGCTTCGTATGATATTGAGCATATGTTTCTTCGACCAGAAACTAAAAAAAATATCAAACAATATTTTTATACGTCGGGTCATATGTATTACATCAATAAAACAGATATGATTCAATTTAAAAAAGATGTAGATAGCTTTTTTGAATGGAGCCTCAAGTAAATCTGTAAAATATTTACTTAATGTTGTTTTTAAATAGACCAATATAAAAAGGGTAGGAAAATAAACCAATTATCAGAATGATGATTAAGTTTTTGGTATCGCTAATTGCAAAGCCAATGAATATGGAGATGGTAATAATCATCACAATAATAGAAGTATAAGGATAGCCCCATGATGAATAAGGTCTGGCTAATGTTGGTTCTTTTGATCTCAATTTTATGAGCGATGCAAAACTCATCCCCAATACAAATACGCCCATAAAAGAAGCCAATGAAAACAAGTCTTCAAATGATCCGATAATAATCAATACCAAACTTAGTAAAGATGAAATCAACAAAGCATTTATAGGTGTTCCGGCTTTGTTTACCGCAGCTCCTTGTTTGATGAAATACCCATCCCTACTCAATCCGAAAAGTATGCGTGCCGGTATCATCATGTAAGCATTCAGTATGCTGATAACCGAAAATATGGAAATAACGGTTACAAAAACGGCTCCGGTATCGCCAAATACTATTCTAGAAACATCTGATGCTGCCAATTTTGAATTGGCAATAGAATTGATGGGCAGTACATGGAAAAATGCCATGTTTATGAGCACGTAAATGCACAGCACAATCAATGCCCCTGTATACAACGATTTTGGAATATTCTTATTCGGATTTTTATCTTCTTCTGCAAAAAAACAAACCGAGTTCCAACCTTGGTAAGTGCCTATTACCAATTGTAATGCTTTTAAAAATGCAATTAGCATGCTCGTTTTTACCAATGCAGTATTTGGTGGATTGGTAGGTAAAGTTGTACCTGTAAACATAAAACAGGCAACAATAAGTGCTACAAAGAAAATCACTTTTATTACACTGGTTATTTGTTGCACAATGCTGCCATTCTTGGTGCCACTGATATGTAATAAAGTAAATGCAAGTAAAAATGCAATGGAAATAATAGTTTGAAAATTTTTGAAGGCAGGTGCCAATATCGTTAAGAACTCTGCAATTACAATACAAAAAAATGCTGGTGCAATTCCATTAAGAATATAATCGAACCAGCCCGTAATAAAACCAGCGTAATTTCCAAAAGCTCGTTTTGCATAATTGTATGCACCGCCAGCTTTGGGCATCATGGTAGCGAGTTCTGCGTAAGAGCCGGCGGCTAATAACACATATACGCCACCAAACACCCAACAGGCAATGATTAGCCAATAATTATCGAGCAATTGTGCAATACTACCTGTAGTGCGAAGTATACCAACACCAATGGTACCGCCAATTAATATGGCAATGCCAAAGCCGATACCAAGTACTTTTTTTAATTGATTATTGCCAAAAGTTTTTTGTGTTGTATTTTCCATTGTTCAATATACAAATAATGCCCATAAAAATATTGTTCTCCAAATAAAAATAAGCAATGTTAAAATACTAAGTACATCTTTATAGTACTTATCTGTGCCTCTGTGGCAAACTGAATTTTGCGAAGCAAAATATCTTGCCGCCTTAATTAATTAAAAATGCCGAGAAGTCGTAAAGACGAAAACAAAAACGCCTTCCCGTCTTCTCGGCAATAATAATTTTGCGAAGCAAAATATCATACCGCCTTAATTAATGAAAAATGCCGAGAAGTCGTAAAGACGAAAACTAAAACGCCTTCCCGTCTTCTCGGCAAAAATAATTTGGCAAAGCAAAATATCTTACCGCCTTAATTAATGAAAAATGCCGAGAAGTCGTAAAGACGAAAACTAATACGCCTTATCGTCTTTTCGGCAAAATATATTATGAATTAAGCGAAAATAAAACTACGAAAATGTATGAAACTTCCAACCACTCAATATGCATTTACTTGAACATAAATTATTATACCCATGTTAGCTTAGCAAAACCTCAACTTTATCCCCTCAAATTATCAGAGAGGCACCCTTGTGGGTAAGCAGTCGAGGTAAGCAGCCTAGCGTACCAACAAGTCTTTTAAGCAATGTTTCATCTATGGTAAGATTTAATCTTGTTTTCAATTAATTACTATAAATATATTTTTTAATTCTACGAACAGGTTAATTATTTTTTTACTTGTAACTTCAATCCTTCATTTGTAGAATAGTAAAAAAAGTTTATGAAAAAAATACTCACACCCTTTCTCTTATTTTTCTCTATAAATACTTTCTCCCAAAAAATAGAAAACATCATCATCATTACAACAGATGGGTTTAGGTGGCAAGAAGTTTTTGCAGGCATGGATAGTAGCATTGCAAATAATGCTAAGTACAATCAAGGAGATAGTGCAGTTATTTTTAAAAAATATTGGGCAACTACAGAAATAGAAAGAAGAAAAAAACTACTCCCATTTTTATGGAGTACCATAGAACAGCAAGGGCAAATTTATGGCAATAGAAAATATGGCAATAATGTAAATGTGGCCAACCCTTATTGGTTTTCTTACCCAGGGTACAACGAAATATTTACAGGTTATGCAGATACCCTAGTTAACAGCAACGGTTATAAAGCCAACCCTAATACAACTTTGTTGGATTTTGTAAACAAACAACCAGCTTACAAAAACAAAGTTGCTGCATTTGGGGCTTGGGATGCCTTTCATAGAATTCTTAATAAAGAAAAAGCGAACCTTGTGGTTGTAAATGCTTTTGATAAGATAGACAATAAAAAGGCAACCGCAAATGAAATATTGATAAACAATATGCTGCAAGATTCTTACAAACCTTTTGGCGACGCAGAATGTTTAGATTTGTTTACGCATTTTGCAGCAAAAGAATATCTGCAACAAAAAAAGCCAAAGCTCTTGTACATTGCTTATGGTGAAACAGATGAATGGGCACACGAAGGACGTTATAGAGATTATTTAAATGCAGCCCAGCAAGTAGATAAATGGATAAGCGAATTATGGAATTTTATTCAAAGCAATGCAACCTATAAAAATAAGACAGCCATATTTATAACCACAGATCATGGCAGGGGAGATGTTGTGAAGCAAGAATGGACTAGCCACAATAATAAAATTGTAGGCGCCAATGAAATTTGGTTTGCCGTTTTGGGCCCAACCATATTGCCAAAAGGTGAAGTAAAAACAACGCAACAATTATATCAAAAACAATTTGCTCAAACACTCACACAGCTGCTCAATATAAATTTTGTATGTGAGCATCCAGTGGCAGAAAAAATAAATTTAAATAGAGAGTAGGATATTTTTTACAACTCTTATTGGTAATAAATAGAAAGAGGTTTAACCATGGTATTTAAACCATCATGCTAAAATAGAGTTTACCATATCTTCTAAAAGTTGGTTGCTTTTTAAGGAATGACCTAAACCTTCGGTGATAATTTATGCCCTTTTTGGTCTAAGTAAAACCTCAACAATATTCCTTCTAATTCTCATAAAGACACCCATGTTGGTATGCAACCCAGATAAGCAGCCTAATGTACCAACAAGTATAACACAGTACAAATAATTGTGTAGATGTTTATACATTACAATTAGTTGTTGGTAGACTTGGGCCTTAAAGCTAGGCTTCATACCAAGAACTTTGACAAAAAGTATTATGTTGAAACACTGTGATCGCATTTTATATTGAAAATATAATCATACCCCATATATTTGATTATCTACAAACAAAAACTGCCTTATTATTATGACACCCAGAAGCCTATTCAAGATAATCCTAAAAATATTCGGCCTATTCTTTTTAAAAGAAATTATAATAACAGTACCGCAATTGATATATTCTATTATACATGCTGTTGATACGGGTATTTTCGCAGAAGGCATATTCAATTTTGCCATCAATGTTATTGTAATTTTATTTTATGGATTTATCATAGCGCAATTATTGTTTAATACTACCAATTTAGTCGATAAATTCAAATTGGATCAAGGCTTTGATGAAGATGAATTTTCGTTTGAAAACGAATCTAGAAAAGGGAAATTTGCGATTGGTATTTCTGGTGATTTTGTTTTATCGATAGCAATATTTGTCACTGCCGGAGTTATACTTGTAAATGAAATCCCTTATCTTTTCCAAAAACTTTTTTTATACATAGTAGATGCTCGTTCCATAGGCAGTACTCATGATGTATCACTAATTGTAATAGCAATTGTGAAAATTCTGATAGCACTTCTTTTAGTAGGCGAAAGAAAACGCATTGTTGAATTTGTTGGGGGCGGGCAAACAAGAAAGGGAAATAAGGAAGAAGGGGATGAGGGGCAACAGTAAATTATTTGATTTCTTAAAATTATTATAGTACAGTAAGGGCCTTAAAGTAGCATGTAGCAAATTTTAAATCAACTTATTCTATTTCTACCAATTGTTTTTTGGGCATTTCGTCTGTTCTGTATTGCTGTTGTCCCTGTTGAAAGGGTCTAACAATGATAAGGTTAATTCAAACCCGCCTTTAAAATTTGAAGCCGTTCTTAAGCTGCTAATATTGGCGTCATAACTTACGCCGATACCGAATTTTTGTTTGTTCAATTTTACAACTGGAATAAAAGCATCGTTTAAGCGAATTACTGCTCCTGCAGAAATTGACAATTCTCCTTCTTCATCGGCTGGTATAAAATTATGTGTAAATAAAAATCCTGCTTGTGTTATCCTATTGGGACCCTGCCTTAAATGATCTCCATATACAACCAATTTATTGTTTGCGTTTGTTCTCATTGTAAATCCTCCATTGAATCCCCATTTTCTATTAAGCTTAATGCTGTTGTCCATCATAAAGCTAAGTTTTGGATTGTTTACATGAAACAAACTTGCACCTACATACATTTTTATATTGTCATTGATGAAACTGGTAAAACTCATTCCTGTTGACAAATCATAATATTTGAATGAAGTTCTGCTAAATGTTTGGCTGGTGGGATTTGATGAGCTATAATTTCCACCAACAAATTGATCATCAAATTTCAATTTGCTAAGGTCAAAATTTTCAGATACCAAGCCTCCCATAAATGCAAGTGAAATGGTGGTGGCGTTCTCTTCGTTTAAAAGTTTGTGATAATTTACTACAGGTAGAATTTGTGTTCTCTGCAATCTGGCATCACCCGCCACGTCATTCGTTATTTGTAAGCCAAGTGTTATAAAATCGCCATCTGATATACCCTTAAAAATTTTTACTTCGGAGCCTAGCGCCATCGTACGATATGGTACTGTTACGCTTTCCCATTGATTCCTATAAGCAGCTGTAAACCTGGTTTTACCATTGAAGATGCCTGCCAATGCCGGGTTTCGGAGCATGGGCAATTCATAAAACTGGGCAAAATGAATATCCTGCTGCGCATGGCTTTTTGACTGTATCAGCAAGAAAAATAGAAAAAATGATATGTAAATTATTGCTTTCATTTTATTTTAATATGGATACATTTCCTTTAATGGTGTAATTCTGCAAATTATCACAAGCGGCTTCTACTACATACACATATACTTCAGCAGAACCTGCAATGCCTTTTATTTTTCCATCCCATCCAAATGCGGGGTTGTTTGGCTGAAAATTTGTTTTTTCAAAAATCAATTCTCCCCAACGTGAATATATTTTGAAGGAACGTATCAATCCGATTCCTTTTGATCTCACCATCAAGACATCATTTTTCCCATCAGCATCAGGCGTAAAAGCGTTTGGTACGAATACTTGTGAGCCTTCACAAATCGTGCGTATTCGAATGTCGTCAGTAGCAGTACATCCAAAAATATTTTTTACCAAAACGGTATAAGTAATATCTTTTTTAACCGTAGCCAAGGGCTTAGGACAATTGTTGCAGCTTAAATCTGTAGAAGGAGTCCACAACCAAGAAACAATTGGACCACTGGTAATTACAGATGTTAATGGAAATATGGTACCAGTGGACAATGTTTGATCTGCGCCTAATTGAATGGTTGGAGTTGGAAGTACGGTTATAGCAATGTAACCAGTATCCTTGAAACAATTATGGTTATCAGATCCAATTACCATGAATGTTGTATTTTGATTCACGTTTGCAATCGGGTTAGGGGAAGTGCTGTTGTTCAATCCAACCCTTGGTGACCATATATAAGAGGATGCACCATTTGCCCATAAGTTTATGGGTTCTTTCGCACAAATTTGCCTATCAGGTGCAAGGTTGATATGTATGGGTTGATGTACGGTGACTTTAATTGAATCACTTCTTTGGCAGCCCGTATTCGGAAATGCATTTACAGTATATATCGTAGTTGTATCTGGAGAAGCAATTGGATTTGGACAGTTGGTACAACTCAATCCTGTTGAAGGAGTCCATTCAAAATTTTGACTGCCATTTGCACTTAAAGGGGTATTTCCCGCTTTGCAAATAGCTATGTCGTTGCTTGCTTGTATGTTTACACTTGGGTTTACTTTTATCGTGAAAGATTTTGATGGCCCTGCACAACCATTAATATTTGCTGCCACAGTTATGGTTGAAGTTATTTGTGAATAGGTTATGTTAGTGGTTACAAATGCTGGAATATTTCCAGTACCAGTGGCTCCTAGTCCGATTGCTGTATTACTGTTCGTCCAATTATAAATAGTCCCAACAACATTGCCTGAAAAATTAATTGCTGTAGTGTTGGTATTGGCACAAAGCAATTGATCAGGCACTTGTGCAACCAAAGCTGTAGGATTTACATTAATTAAAAATATTTTTGTAGGCCCCGGGCACCCACTCGCAGTTGGTGTCACTGTTATAGTACCAGCTATCTGTGCGTTGGTATTATTGGTAGCAACAAAAGTTGGAATATCGCCAGTGCCAGTAGCTCCTAAGCCGATTAACGTATTAGTATTAGTCCAATTAAAATTTGTGCCCGCAACTGCACCGCTGAAAGAAACTACTGATGTACTAGAACCATCACAAAGCACTTGGTCGGGTGCTTGTACAACCGATGGGGTAGGATTTACATTAATTAAAAACGTTTTTGCAGGCCCCGGGCAGCTATTGGCAGTAGGTGTCACCGTTATTGTACCTGCTGTTTGTGCATTGGTATTATTAGTAGCAACAAAAGTTGGAATATTGCCCGTGCCGGAGGTTCCTAAACCGATTGCAGTATTAGTGTTTGTCCAATTATAATTTGTACCAGCAACAGCACCGCTCAAAGAAACTGCGGATGTATTAGAACCATTACAAAGCACTTGGTCGGGTGCTTGTACAACTGATGGCGTAGGATTTACTTTAATTAAAAATATTTTTGCAGGTCCCGGGCACCCACTCGCAGTAGGTGTCACCGTTATTGTTCCCGTTATCTGCGCATTGGTATTATTGGTAGCAACAAATACAGGAATGTTACCAGTGCCATTGGCACCCAAACCGATTGCTGTATTATTATTTGTCCAATTATAATTTGTGCCGGCAACTGCACCGCTGAAAGAAACTGCTGATGTACTAGAACCGTTACAAAGCTCTTGGTCGGGTGCTTGTACAACCGAAGGAGTAGGATTTACATTAATTAAAAACGTTTTTGCAGGCCCAGGGCAGCCAGTGGCATTAGGTGTCACCGTTATTGTACCAGTTATCTGTGCATTGGTATTATTGGTAGCAGCAAATACAGGAATGTTGCCAGTGCCAGCTACGCCCAAACCTATAGCAGTATTGGAGTTTGTCCAATTATAATTTGTACCAGCAACAGCACCGCTGAAAGAAACCGCTGAAGTACTAGAACCATTACAAAGTACTTGGTCGGGAGCTTGTACAACCGATGGGGAAGGATTTACTTTTATTAAAAATGTTTTTGCAGGCCCGGGGCAGCTACTAGCAGTAGGTGTTACCGTTATTGTACCAGCTATCTGTGCATTCGTATTATTGGTAGCAACAAAAGTTGGAATATTGCCAGTGCCAGATGCTCCTAAACCGATTGTAATATTAGTGTTTGTCCAATTATAAGTTGTGCTGGCAACAGCACCGCTGAAAGAAACTGCTGATGTACTAGAACCGTTACAAAGTACTTGGTCGGGTGCTTGTGCAACCGAT
>JANNGD010000170.1:0-10964 GCA_031380515.1 Ferruginibacter sp.
CCCAAATATTTGTTGCTCATTGCAGAACATTCAATATGCCAGCCTGGGAAACCCATTCCCCAAGGGCTAGGCCATTGCATTAAATGTTCTGGTTTTGCTTTTATCCAAAGAGCAAAATCAAGCCTGCCTTTTTTTTCATCTTGGCCACCAAGGTCTCTGGTACCTTCTAGCAAGTCTTCTAGCTTTCTATTGGTTAGTATGCCGTAAGGCTTTTCCTTGTTGTATTTTTCTACATCAAAATAAATAGTTCCTTCTACCTCATAAGCATAACCATTTTTAATTATTTCTTGGGTCATGGCTATCTGTTCGCTTATATGCCCTGTAGCGGTAGGTTCTATGGTTGGCGGCAATGTGTTGAGCAATTGCATTACTTCATGAAACCCTAATGTATAGCGTTGTACTATTTCCATAGGCTCCAATTTTTCTTTCCTAGCCATTTTGCTAAATTTGTCATCTCCTTCATCCCTGTCTCCTTCCAAATGCCCTGCATCGGTTATGTTGCGTACATACCTCACTTTAAAACCCAGGTATTTTAAATAACGGTAAATAATATCAAAGGAAATAAAAGTACGGCAGTTGCCCAAATGCACATCGCTGTATACAGTAGGACCACAAACATACATGCCTACATAACCAGGCTCTAATGCTGTAAATATTTCTTTTTTTCGAGTAAGCGTATTGTAAATTTCTAATGCCATATTATTTTTTTTAACCTCTTTCCTATTTCATAATTTATAGCAGCTTTCATTCGTTTGCTAATAATGCAAATATATTTGAATATCAATTTAAACGCAAGGATTATCTGTAAACTGTGTCGGTTTTGATTATTCTAATTAATCGGGTATCTTGTCTTTTGTATAAGCCATTGCTTTTTTCTGATATTGATTATACTTATGGCGCTAGCACCAAATCTGTGATAATGGGAAAATGATCGCTTAGTTTTTTAGGGATACGAGTGTATTGTTCTATTAAAAAACGTTTGTCAGCAAAAATATTGTCTATTCGTAGTGTAGGAGAAATGCCAGAAAAGGTTCTCCCAATGCCGCTACCTTTTTCCTCAAAGGCATTTTTTAAACCCTTGCCAATGGTACAATAAGCATAACTATTGGGTACATCGTTAAAATCGCCACAAACAATTACAGGATATGGACTATTTTCTATTTCTTTTTTAATGCCATCACTTTGTTTTTGCCTTTTTACAAAGCCGGTTTTAAGTTTCGAAATTATATTTTTAGATTTCTCTAAATCTATATCCGTTGTTGATTTGGCATCATCTATATATTTTAAATTTTCTGTAGTAAATTTTAAGGATTGTAAATGAATATTAAAAACCCTCATGGTATCATTTTCTTTTACAATATCTACAAATTGAAAGGTAGAATTATAATCATGTGGGTAAATACTCATGGTTTTTTTATTAATAATGGGGTATTTCGAAAAAATAATAATACCAAAATGTTGCTGCCTAGCGAAATCATTTTTTACATTATAACTGTAATAATTATTTTTAAACCCAAGGGCACTATCAAAACCCTCTAGTGGGTAAAACGCATATTTACGATAGTATTCATTGTTCAAATCCACAAAGGTATCGGCTGCCACCATTTCTTGAAAACAAGCTATATCTGGCTGGTATTGATTAATCAAATTCAGCATATCGTTTTTTATAGATGGATCTTTTTTATATGCCAACAACTGAAAATTATCTACGTTCCAACTCATAATCCGAACTTGGGTACTTTGTTTTTTTACGTCAAATGATTTGGCAAAGTGGAAAGGAAATATTTTTGAAATCGGCCTAATAGCAAGCAGTAATGTTATAATACCAATAAGCATTAATTTTCTTTTTGCAAATAACCAAAATATTAAGAATACCAGTAAACCCATAAGCAAATAAGGTGCAGCTAGTGAGAGTAAACCTAAAGCCCAAAAATATCTTGGGTTGAACCAAGAGGCATAGCAACTCAATAGAAACAGAATCGCAACTATAATATTGCAAAATGCAAAAAAACGTTTTGTAAAGCGCCTAAAAAATCCTGCCATGCAATAAAGATAAACAAAGATGTAGAAAAGTTAAATTCCATTAACATAAATATTTCATAATAGATTTTTATTATGAATCATTGGCACCATTTTGCTTCATACCTATGTAAACTTATAAATTATGAAAAAAATATTATTTACTATTGCTTCTGCAACCGTTTTACTTACAGCATGTAATAACCAAAAGAAAGATAATTTAAATACAGAAAAGCAGATTGTATTTACAGACACTTCGCTATTAAAGCAGTCCAATGTTTCTACAGATAAAGCTATGGAAAATGAAACAGCAGTTTCCGAACCCCAAAAAACACAAGCGCCTGTACGTACCATTACGAAATATGTAAGGGTGCGAGAGACGCAACCTAGGAGAGAGCCTGTAACCAACAGTGAGCCGGTAAATCAAGCTCCTGCTCCTACGCAATCGGAAACAGGTACAGCTAATGTTGGAGATGGCCCAGTGGCAACACCACAAACAGTGCCTCAAAAGAAGAAAGGATGGAGTGATGCTGCAAAAGGTGCAACTATAGGCGGTGTAGGTGGTGCAGTTGCAGGTGCAGTTATTTCAAAAAATAAAGGCAAAGGTGCCATCATTGGCGGTGTAATAGGAGCTGCGGGTGGTTATATTTTAGGAAGAAAAGCTGATAAAAAATCCGGCAGGGCTCAAGTAGCTACTCCGTAACCATACATAACAGCGATTTTTTAACTAAAAATCGCTGTTATTATTTTTTTAAAACTAGCCTCTATAATTCTTCGTCTTCTGCTGCCTTTTTTAAAAAGGCTTTTTCTTCATCTGTAAGAAAATGATACCCTTTCTGATTTATTTTATCTAAAATTTCATCTACCCTTTTTTGTGTTATGTTGCTTGTTTTTGTGTAGGGTTTTCTATCGCCTGTATTGTAAAAAATAGCGTCCTTTTTATTTTCTTTTTTTTTCTTCGGGTCAAATAAGTGTTTGATATAATTGTATGTTTTATTCATCCATATGCTTCCATCTTTACCTCTTCTTAAAAATACAACAAATAAGAAACCTGCCGTGGCACCACCTAAATGGGATAAGCTATAAGCTGCTCCATAACCTGCCACACCTGCAAAATCTATTAAAATATACACAGCCATAAGTACCCAAATGGGAATGCCACCACGTATTTGGGTAAAAAACCGATAGCCTGGCGAAAGGGTAGTAGTAGCCATAGCAACAGCCATCACACCTGCATTTGCTCCTAATAAGCCGGCGGTTTGCCTCATTGTAGCAAGGGGAGGAATTAAATAATATGCCGCAATAAAAAATACAGCACCCAACAAACCGCCATAGATATAAATAGGAATAATTTTTTCATTGCCAGCCATTTCTTGCAAAATATATCCGAATGCCCACAACCATATCATATTGGTTATGCCCCTTATAACTCCCCCTGGCACAGACCCATAAAATGAATCGCTGAACATGTAAGTGATAAAAGTCCAAGGTCTTTCCGAAAGCGTTGTAAGATTTGCGGGTAGTTCAAACCAGCGTACTACATGCGAATAAAAAAAGTCAGGCGATTTGCTGTCTACAAATACGGCCACTTGTATTACCAGTAGCACCAAGAAGAAAATTACGTTTATAGCAAAAAGAGCCATAAGTGCATTTCCATCGGCACCAAGTAAAAACCTGCTGCCTTTCTTTTTTTTATATTCCTCTTTATGAAAACGATCAGATTCTCCCATTATAATTTATTTATACTGCAAAAATACAAAGGGAAATTGATGTATGGATAAATTGGGTGCATTTAAAAATGTGGCAGTTTGCAAATAGGGTTGTCAATCTTTTTACGGATTATTTTGAAATTGCCAATAAAGGTTTACAAGCCTTGCTACAAGGTTATTCTTTTTTTCGTATCACACATCTTACCGCTATGCTTGCTTTTTCCTTTTGCGCAACTAAGTCTAGAGATTCTAGGTTTGCGATAGCTTTCTGTATATAATCGGGTAAATATTTTAGCAAGGAAGTGGGGGCTTTAGCAACAAGTAAATGTACAAATAAGAGGCAGTTTGTATTTTTGTTGGCCGGGCTTTGTTTATAATTATTAGAAGTGATGGTCAATACACTGTCGTTAATTTTTGCACAATATGATTTTACAAAAGGTATTGGCAAAAATAAATTGCCGTTGTTGGTTTGTTCTATTTTTTTATCAAATTGCCAATTGTTGAAAATAGTTGAAATTGAATCGCCTACAATACTAAAATGAAAAGCGGGTTCTTCCACATTATTAACTACTACTTTTTCTACTTTATTAAAATCATCGTCATACGTATAGGCAATGGCAGAATCTACACGAGGTAGTATACTGGTAATATCTAATTTATAATATCGATTGCTTTGTAATAGCAATGAATCAATGTTGAGGTTCATAGCTTTTGAAATATTGGTTTTTACTGTATCGTTTATCAAACCATAAACAGAAGCCGTTGGTTGTGTAAACCCGATTGTAAGCAATGAGTTTGCAGAATAGGTAAAATTATTTTCTTTAAAATCAAGTTGGTTGTTGGGAGTTAGCGTACCCTTTATTTCAATTTTTCCCTTATCAAAATTTGCAGAAACAACACCGTCTTTTCCAAAGAATTTATTGGCATTAAAATGCATGGCTACATGGCTATTTGCATCCAGTATTTTTGTAAGTGTTTTCTTAGTAATAAATTCTTTTTGTACAAAAAGTTCATCTACTACTTTTGCTACATCAAGCTTTGTAGCTGTAGCCCAATTGGTAACCAATATTTTTCCTTCTTTTTTATATAATAGGATACCTAATGCCGTATTCAAAAAAAGGCTTGAGTCTTGTTGTACAAAATGTTGTTGTAACAAACCCTTCGTAAAGTTATCTTCATTTTTTATTTTGAGGAGCGTGTACCAATTGGTAATGGGTTGTTCTTTTATATGAAATAATAAAACAAAATCAGGTATTTCTATTATATCTTTCCACTCAACTTCATCGCTCTTTTTAGATTTATTGCTGCTTATTTTCCATTGGCTAGGTGTAGTAATGATGTTCCAAAGAATGGTATTGGTTATTCTTTTTACATCTAAAGCTATAATACTATCTGCACTTTTTGGTACGGCGACTAGGTCAAGCTTTTTATAGAATAATTTTATGTAACCGAACGCCAACCCTCCAATAAGTAAAAGGAATAACCACCTCTTTTTATTCATTTAATCTGCTTTTTGTGTTTGCGCAATTCTTTCTTCCTCCATAAGATTGTTTAAGGTTTCGAGCATATTAAAAATAAATTCTAGGCTGTTTGTATGGTTGCCAGTAATGCTTATGGTAGTAGTTCCTTGTATCATTCCATCTTTGTAACTGCTTGCTGTATTTATATTGCCCATGTTGTCTTTCATGTAAGTGGCCATTTTTTTATTGCTAACCGAACTAGCTTCAGAACCTAATATTTCGAATAGCTTTTTTGAGTCGATATTTATTGAATAGTTATTATTAATGATGGCATTTTTTGTAGCTGCTTCCACCATAAATCCAGTATTATTAAGCGTGTTGTTTATGGCTTCTTTTGAGGTGGTTACAAGTGCTTTGCCATCTTTTACCATAAAGTATAAACTGCCAATGGGGTATTTTGTACTATCAAATGCCAGTTCGTAATAGCCGCCCTTATCTTTGTAATTGTATTTTTCTTTTTCAGCATATTTTAAAGGAATTTTAGCAAGCTTTTGCATAAAATCTTCCCTTCTTGTTTCCATTACAAAAGTAAAATTTGGAGCTAATTCCTTTTTACTTTTCTTTACTTCTTTTTGTTTAAATTCTTGGTCATAGGAATAATCAATATAATCTACCATTTTGGTTTTCATATCGTGCATTACAAATAAATAGTTACCAGGCATTAAATCTGCAATACCCTTTTCGTCAATTAATATCTGCAATAAATCTATATAAATATTAATGGCTTCGCTGTATTCGCTCATGTAGGGAATATTGCTCATGTACTTTTTTATTACGGTGTAATAATAATTTATCATGGCCTCTGTATTTATGCTCATAGAAAAGTAACCGATATTGCCAGGGTTTACGTAATTTGTTAAGGAGTTACTTTGCTTGCTATTCATTACCTCTTTGCCCAAGGTCGCTTCTTCTTCATTTTGAGAATAGCTCTTTTGTTCCATTCTCATTTTATCTTTTTCGAAATAAATATTTAAAGCACTTTTAAAACCTTGTGTACTGTCTTTTTGATAAGATGGTTTTGCATATCGTAAGATGGAATACATATCTCGAGAAAAATAATTTTGATATTGCGATAGTAAATTTTCGCTATTAATCCAGAGACTTACATGCGCAGCAGGTTCTACCACTTTTGTATAGCCAAGGTTATTTTCTATACTTTTTTTATTGCCAAAAAAAACGTTACTCATTATTTTTTCTGCATTGGCGGCTTGTTTTTTCTTGGCAAGTATATCCTGCTGTTGGTCCCACAATTCTCTTTTTCTATTTTCGATGCTATCTTCTTCAGATGAATAAGGTACTGTAACAGCTACGTCTTCTTCTACTACAAGATCTTCATCATATTTTTTCTTTTTGGGTGCGATTTTCTTTTTTACAGTTCCTTTTTTTGCAACAGCTTTCTTTTTATCCTTGTCTGTTTTTTTGGGAACTTTATATCCATCTTTTACAATTTTAGGTGGCGTAAAAGTAGGGGCCGATGGCGCCACTGTATCTGTAGCTATTGTAACATCGGTTGTAACAGTTATCGTATCGCTTTTATATTTATGTGTATAATAACTTTCTTTATTTTGATACGTGGTATTTACAATCACTGCCAAACTATTATTCCAGCCTACATATGTATTTTCTGAAATGGATAAGAATTGGAAATCATTTTTTTGTTCTGTTTTATTTTTAGCACTATAAGATGTTTTTATTAGTTGCAAAAATTGCGAACTGTTTTTTATATGCATCATTGTAACAAAGCTTAGCATAGAGTCATCTGCAGCTATATACTGGTAACTATCTTCCTCTAAATTTATACCCATGTTTTGTACCGATGTAAGGGTATCTACACCCATCATTTTAAACAAGTTTTCTTTTATAAATTTATAGGTATCTAATTTTTTTACGGGAACATTTTTACTAAAATTTTCGCCAGCATATTTTATAACCATAGTAGCCGAAGCGGGTACTTTTGATAGTAAGTTTTGTGCTTTCAAGTTTGATAGCACAAAACATAAAAGGAAAAAGGCAATGAATATTTTTTTCATTATTATTTGTTTAAAGTTATTTTATTTTCTATTGATTTTCTTTCTGTGATTATATCCAATGCATTTTGCTGTAACATTACTGCTTTTTTACTAGGCGATATCTTAGCATCTTTGTTTGATACACTGTTTACCGTATTTTCAAATTTATAAATAGCTGTATAATTTGCAGCGGTAAAAACTTCTTTATCTGCATTGCTCATTTTATTGTAGTCTTGCTTTAAAGATAGTTTGTTTATTCTGGCAAATATGTTTGAGGCAATATCAAAATCATAACTTTTTTCAATGTACTTATTGTTGTTTTTATCGCTGGCAGCTACATTTTTTATAACGGCATTTAACTGATTTACTTTGGCAAAATTGCAGGTGATGTTGGCTATGTAATTATCAAAATCCATACTGGTTTTTACATTTGTAATGCCAGCAGTTTTAGATATGGCTTTTTCTATTTCTTTTATTTTTTGTTTAACCTCATTTTCACTTGGTACATCATGTCCATTTATTGTTTTCATTTTCATGATGGAGTTAATCTTGGTTTTGCTTTTACTCAGGTTAAGCGTCAATTGAAAATTGCCCGATCCGTCGTTTTTTAAAGATACTTGTTCTACTATTTCAAAACAGCTTGTGAGGCTAATTAGAAACAAATACGACATTAAATAGCAGCTTTTTTTCATCAATAGTATTTTAATAAAATGTTTTTTTATTTGTCTTATTCTGAAAGTAAACAATTAAAAAACCAGTAAGCGCTCCGCCAATATGTGCAAAATGAGCAACATTGTCTCCAGGCCTGCCAGCTATACCGCTAAACAAATCTATGGCAATAAAACCTAGCACAGCCCATTTAGCTTTTACAGGAATTGGTATGGGAATAATAAGCATTTCTGTATTCGGAAATAGATAGCCAAATGCGGCAATTACGCCCATTATAGCTCCTGAAGCCCCTACCGTTGCATTCATTCTAAGTATTTGTTGGTATTGTTGTACATCACTAAAACTTAAAATCATTTTGTCTATATTTCTAAACTCATACGCATAAGAACCCATTTGTACCAAAGCGGCTCCTATGCCACATATGAAATAGAAGATGAGAAATCTCTTTGGCCCCCAAATCCTTTCTATGGTAGAACCAAACATATAAAGCGCAAACATGTTGAAAAGTATATGCATAAAACTTCCGTGCATAAACATGTGGGTAATTATTTGGTAAAGCTTAAAATCATCAGACTTGTAATGATGCAAAGCAAACAAATCTGTAACACTGCTTTCTGTATTTAAACCACCAAACAACATTTGCGCAATGAACACAATTGCATTCAAGATTATTAGGTTTATTACTGCAGTAGAAGATCTTAAAAAGTTGTTTCCGTAATTATTATAAGACATTTTTGATTTTATATTTAGGTAACAATGATTATGCCTATTTTAGTTAGCTATCATAAAGGCATTTAGTACTATTTATGATAGCCATTTCCGCTAATTATTCTTTAATACCAACCTAGCCACACATTCTATATGGTGTGTATGTGGAAACATATCTACTGATTGGATTTTTTCTACATCGTATTTTTCGCTAAGCAACAAAATATCCCTAGCCATGGTAGCAGTATTGCAACTTACATATACAATTACCGGGGCAGCTATTTCTAATAATTTGGTAACTAATTTATCATGCATACCCACTCTTGGCGGGTCGGTTATAACAACATCTGGCCTGCCATGCTGTGCAAAGAAATCATCGTTACAAATTTTTATTACGTCGCCAGCAAAAAACTCGGCGTGTGTTATGTTGTTATTGGCGGCATTTTTTTTAGCATCTTC
Organism: Ferruginibacter sp.; assembly: GCA_031380515.1. Classification (GTDB taxonomy): domain Bacteria; phylum Bacteroidota; class Bacteroidia; order Chitinophagales; family Chitinophagaceae; genus Ferruginibacter. The sequence goes on from JANNGD010000170.1 coordinate 9,094, forward strand.
TATGGCATCCTCTATAAGCTCTACCCCAATAATTTTTTTTGCCATTGGGCTCACAAAAATGCCAATGCTACCGGTGCCGCAATATAAATCATACACTATTTCCTCACCCGTTAGCTGGGCAAAATTCCTTGTAATACCGTATAACTTTTCTGCTTGTTTTGTATTAGTTTGAAAAAACGATTTTGGACTTATGATGAACTCAAAATTTTCTCCATTGGGTCCTGTCGATAATTTTTCTGTTACATACCCTTTGCCAAAATATACTTGTGGGGTAAGGTCATAAATGGTATCGTTCCATTTTGGATTTATGGTGTACAATAAAGTAGTTATTTCGGGCACTTTTAATAATAGTGCATCCATTATGATCTTGGTATTTATTTCATCTTCATAATTTATACAAAGATTTACCATCAGCTCTCCGGTAGTACAATAGCGCACTATCAAATTTCTAAGCCAGCCTGTATGCTCTTTAATATCGTAAAAAGGGTACTTATTTTCTTCGGCTATTGCACGCATACTGTTGCGGATGCGGTTGTTTACATCATCCATCAAAAAGCATTCGAAAATATTGATGGTCTTGTCAAATACCCTAGGCGCATGATAGCCCAAGGAATCTTGTTCGGTATCAATAGCATCATTGCCTATTTCTTCAGAAGTTAAATACCTTTTATTGCTAAAAGTAAACTCTAATTTATTCCTATAAAACTGATGATTATCTGCTCCTACAATAGGCAATATGATAGCATTGGTCACTTTTCCAATACGTATCAAATTTTGTTCAGCCTCTTGCTGTTTGTATTGCAATTGTTTTTCGTAGGGTAGCATTTGCCATTTGCAACCCCCACATACGCCAAAATGCTTACAAAACGGGGTTATCCTATCGGCTGAAGGCGATACCAACTTCAATACCCTAGCTTCCGCCCAGTCTTTTTTATTTTTTACAAGTAAAATATCTACTACATCTCCAGGTATTGCCCCTTCTGTAAATATTACTTTACCATCGTGCCTTGCAATCGCTTTTCCTTGAGCGGCATAGTCAGTTATGGTGATAGATTCTAATGTTATTCTTTTATTCTTTTTTCTCACAGAGCAAAAATACTATTTCTTAAAGCATTAAGGGATGTTAAAAAACAAAAAAGAGTTGTTTTCTAGTTTGAAAAATTATAATTAAACCGCATTTTTTAGATACATTTGACAACTTTTATAACAAATCGATGAAAAAATATATACTATTTATCCTACTAGTTTCTGCTAATTATTATTCAAAGGCACAAGGGTATAAAATTACTGTAAAAGTTAATTGCAAAAATGGTATCGTAAACCTTGCATACCGAATGGGAAAAGATTTTCTTTTACAAGATTCGGCTAAAGTAAGCAAAACGGGTATCGCTCTTTTTAAATCTTCAAAAAAAATGCCAGCTGGTATATATACTATTTTCTTTCCCGGTAATAGGCTATCTTCAGATTTCTTAGTAGATAAGGAGCAAAATATTAACATCGTAGCAGATACCAATCATATAGATAAGATACAAATATCAGGTTCCCCTGCCAATGTAGATTTTCAAAAATATCAAGCATTTGTAAGTGTAAAGGGTAAGCTACTCGAACAAGCAAAGAAGGCATTTAATGCTTCTACATCAAAAGCAGATTCTGTAAAAAATGAAGCAGCTTTTAAAAAATTAAACGATGAGCTAAATGTATACAGAGAAGGGGTGATAAAAGGCAAACCAACGTCTATGTTGGCGGTGCTCTTAAATGCATTAAGGGAGCCTGCCTTTCCTACCAAAGTGCCCTTAACCCTAAATGATTCTTTGGAAAATTATTATTTTTATAAAAACCATTATTGGGATGGGATAAGTTTTATGGATGAT
>JANNGD010000199.1:0-18073 GCA_031380515.1 Ferruginibacter sp.
TATTGATATGGCAAGATCCTGTGCCTGAGGTTACACATACATTAATTGATGCAAACGATGTGGTTGCATTAAAGGAAAAAATTAATGGCTCTGGATTATCAGTTTCAGAACTGGTATCTACGGCATGGGCTTCTGCTTCTACTTTCCGTGGGTCTGACAAGCGTGGTGGCGCAAACGGTGCACGTATAAGGCTTGCTCCACAAAAATATTGGGAAGTAAATAATCCTCCGCAATTGTCAAAAGTGTTGGATGCATTGGAAGCAATACAAAAAGAATTTAATAACACAAATACAGATAAGCAAGTTTCTTTAGCAGATTTAATTGTGCTAGGTGGATGTGCGGGTGTAGAGAAAGCCGCTGGCAATACAATAACAGTTCCTTTTACTGCCGGTCGTACAGATACTTCACAAGAACTAACTGATGTGGCTTCATTTGCAGCACTAGAGCCTAAAGCAGATGGTTTCCGTAATTATGCAAAAACCAAATCTACTACATCGGTTGAAGAAATGCTTGTAGATAAAGCACAATTACTAACACTTACAGCTCCCGAAATGACGGTACTTATTGGGGGTATGCGTGTATTGAATACTAATTTTGGGGCAACCCAACATGGTGTTTTCACTAAGCTCCCTGAAGTACTTACAAACGATTTCTTTGTAAACCTAATTGACTTTAACACAAGTTGGAAATCAATAGATGAACATAAAGATTTGTTTGAAGGCCACGATAGAAAAACGGGCGAATTTAAATGGACAGGTACTAGAGTAGATTTAATTTTTGGCTCCAACTCAGAGCTACGTGCACTTGCAGAAGTGTATGCATGCGAAGATGCACAAGAAAAGTTTGTGAATGATTTTGTGGCAGCTTGGAGTAAAGTGATGAATTTGGATAGATTTGATTTAGTATAAGCATTACTTTAATTAATACATAAAGCTGGTCTTCTTATGGAGACTGGCTTTTTTGTTTACCTACTTTGGCTATATGAAATCTGAATACTCTTTGTACTCGGCTTCTATTAATGAACATAATCTTAACCTAGTTTATTAGAATCACCATCAGAAATCCCTCTATTTTGAATTTTAAAAATAACCTGATTGTGGTATTGAATTACATTTTTATTTTATATAACTTCGTTGTTATTTAACCTAAATTAATTTTATGTCAGTAAAACTAACGATCGACATTTTTAGTGGTCGACCAAATCCAGAACTAGTGCTTACAGCTAGTGAAGCGAAAGAGTTTTTTAGCAATGTGTCACCTACTGGTACTATGCGAAAATCAAACGCCAAAACACTTGCCGAACCTGCACACTTAGGCTTTCGTGGCATACAGGTAGAGCAACTAAAATCGGCAACCAAAGAAATGCCTTCCAACTTTTATCTTTCGCATGAAACCATGTATGCAGATGGTAAAAGTGCGGCAATGGATGATTCGGGTACCATGGAGCGCCTGCAAAAATTTATAATTAGCAAAGCCAAAAGCATTACAAATATCAGCAACGTGCGTGACTTCCTTAAAATTTACAAAGAAGCCTTAAATGACTCTTTTGCCATAAGGGAAAAAACAGCCGTGCCCATTGGCCCAATAGTTGTAGGCCCTATTCTGCCGCTCATTACTTGTACCTGTGGCCCTATTTATGAACCAGATTGGTGGAACCTCAATCCAACCATTAAACCCAACAATAATTGCTACAACTATGCTTGCAACCACCGAACAGATACGTTTGCCCAACCAGGCAAAGCAACGGGTAATATGTACACATCTTTGTCTGGCTGCGCAGTAGCTGCCGGACAAAAAAGTGCCAAACAAGGCGCCGTAAGCGATGCATTGATTGATACACCACTTGCCAATAATAAGTGCCCGGCACAAGGTCACCTGGTGGCTTTGGTTATCTGGCCAGGTGCCGATTTTCATTGGTATCGCAAAGGTGTGAATACGAAGTGGAGCCATAAACCCGGCGGAACTTCTGTTACCAATTTAGACAATTCAGGAGCAATAATTACTGATCCTCGTACTGCCAACAGAGGAAACTATACACAATTCTGTACCTTTATGAACGTGTTACCAGGTCACATTAACATCAAGTAAATCATTTTATGTATAGCATAACAGCGCTGGCTTTTTCTGGCAGAAAAAATCCTTCATGGGAGGTAAAAGGAGACCAGGTAAAAGAGGCATTTAATTTTTTTGAAGCCGCAGCAATGTGTGCAGACCATAGCCCAGCAGAAATGCTGCTGGGCTATAATGGTTTGCAGGTAGAAAAGGGCAATAAATTATGGCATGTAGTAAACGGTCGCATTTTTTATAAAATGGATGATAAAACGGTACTCATTAAAATAGATGAAAATAACCGTTTTGAAAAGATGCTATTAAAAACGGCCCCTACAGAAACAGCCATAATTTTAAACTCAGTGATGCAATAAACAGCCCAATAAACTAACGTATGTATTATGCGCATTTTCAAATACAATTAGGAGCGTCATCATAGGAACATTGGGGGAGCATCGGTTTCGGGCTTTTCGCTGCTGCCGGCACAAGCAGCCACGATGACTTTGCTGCTCTATTTGCCGGCATTCGCTACAATTCCGGCTATGCTCAGCAGAAAAACTTTTATCAGCTTTTATTGAAGCGTAGATTGTGCTTAAAAAAAAGCTTATTGAGGCAATTGATAATAGTGCTCACCATTATGCCTCATAATGGTATTCCCCAAGTGCCATTTCATATCCATTTCAAACGTACGGCAACTAACAATAAATTTCTGGGTAATGGATTTGTATTTCGATTTATATCTTTTGTAATTGTCGGTTGTAATATCCTTACCCATCCAAATAAAAAAAGAATCCACTTGCGATTCTTTAAGTCTATTCTCAAATAATAAGTCAAGTTTATTTTCTTTGAAAGCTTTAAAAACCATCACACCCAAGGCCTTTAGGCTATCTTGAGCCTTGGCAGTGGCTACAAAAAAAACCAGAGGAAGAATTAATTTTATCATTAAATTGAGTTTAATGGTATTTCAAATTTAATAATATATTTTTTACAAATCTCTGCCATGAAGGGATATTAGCGGAAATCCTTATTGATTTTACGCCTGCTGTGATAATTCAAAAATTAGATTATGTTCATTACAATTTAGTAAAGTAGGGTTATTTAAAAAACCTTAAGATTATTATTATTTCTCCTCAGTGCTATTGTATCAGCAGCCTGCCGAGCATAAAAAGGAATTGATCATTTCAATATGTTATGCCTACATCTTGGTTGAAGTAGTTTAAAATGGTAGGCTGGCCTCAGCCTAGTTTCGTTATCCCCTAACCCTTTCGCTAATATCTACGCTTCCATAAAAGCTGATAAGCGATACGCTGCTGAGCATAGTCTCGATGGGCAGTAGTAGCTGTCGCAAAAAAGAACTATAAAGGAATTGCAAACTTGCTGCGGCACTTGCCTTTGCCGGCAGGCAGGCTACTACATACAGCGAGATACCAATGCCCATCAAGAATTTTCTGCTCATGCTCCAAGAAGCCTCCCTAAACCAGCCTGCCGGCTGGCAGGTCCCTCCACAGGAGGGACTTTTGCGAAGATCATAGCTAAGATTGATTAAACTTGTAAAAGCTGAAAAGAGAAAATCCCAGCCTAGGCGGTTGAGTGATTGGTGGCTTCAACAAGGGGGCGAAGTGAGGTTTTGGGGAATAGCTTTTATTGGCTACTGTATCGAGACGAAGTCTCTCTTTTATTATAATTCCGTATAAACGCTTCGCTAAACGCTACGGATAGTGGGGAGAGAGGGCAAAATAAATAACCAAAATGCAATACTGGTAGCAATTTTTAGTTTTTGAGCATGCCTTAGTTAGACGCTTATTTAAATTTGTATGATACGGGCTTATAAGATAAACATTAAAACTGGCTTTTAAAATAGGCATTCAAATAGTTGCCGTTTTTATTGTAAATCCTTAGACTCGCTTAATATAGCGAGACTAATAATAAAAAAACCGCCAATTTTTATATAATTGACGGTTTTTTGTTTTCATTTTTAAACTAATTAATTCTGCACACAAGCAGAATTGTAAAGCAACTCGCTTGCAGGAATTGGCCATACATAATTCTGTGCAGTTGGGGCTACACTTGGTGCACTTCCCTTAGCAGGAAAAGAAAGCCCTTGCCGTTGTATATCCCACATTCTATGTCCTTCACCTAACAACTCAATTCTTCTTTCGTTTAAAATCAAGTTTATTAAATCTGTTTTTGTTGCTGGAGCAAAAGTGGTGCTGGCATCGCTACGCTGGCGAACAGTATTTAGGATGGCCAATGCCCTTGTATCTACTGTACTGGCTTGGCGTGCCAATGCTTCAGCAGTATTTAATAAAACTTCTGCCCAACGTAGAATTGGTACATAGTTATTCAAGTCATCGTTAAACTTCTGATACCTATTTGCAGATGTTACTAAGGTTCTCCTTTGATCCGTTGTTTTCCAAGTAGCATCAACCAATATTCCTGTTGCCCCAGTATTCAATCCAAACTCATTATTTTGATACAAAGACAATCCGTTTTGTGTTCCAGGGGAATTGGTATTATTCATTGGAAAACTTAATATCGACTCTGAAGATTGGTAAGGTGTACGAAATAAATTAGTAAAGCTTGCGCTTAAGGTATGAGCAATACCGCTAGTAGCCGTAAATGGTGCAACGAGCGGCACTAACTTATTTCCTTCAATAATTACATTGGGGTAGTCACCCATTTGCAAATAAACCCTTGTTTTTAATGCAATGGCTGCATTACGATGTGCCCTTACTACATTATTTTCTGCGTTACCATTGGTAAGTGGTAAATTGGCTTCTGCAAAAGTTAAGTCTGATAAAATTTGTGTAAATACCTGAGCTTGAGTTGACCTTACTAAGCTTTCGGTACCAGGCCCTTTGTTAGCTATTATTCTTAAGGGTATTCCTAAAGATGCGCCCATATCTGCAGCGTAAGGCCTTTTACCATACATAGTTGTTAGATAAAAAAGATCCAGCGCCCTTAAAAATCTTGCTTCGCCTCTATATAGGTTGGCCTGAGCTGATGAGATAACAGTTGGATTATCATCTAAGCCTTTTAATACAATATTTGCTCTATTTATTGCATTATATCCTGTACTCCACATACCCTCCACTTGGTTGTCGGTACTAACTACACTATGGTTCCAAATTTGTAAAGCTGTTACACCGTTGTTGGTTACGTTAAGCCACTCACTACCCCTTACATCACCATACATAATTGACCTACCTCCTAAAAAATTGCCATTTTTTGTTTGTGTATAAATACCCAATACTTGTTGCAAAATTCTATCAGGCGTAGCAAAAGCTTGCTCTTCGGAAAATTGGGTTTCGGGTACAGGGCTAAGTTTTGCTTTATCGCAACTTGTAAAAAAAACAGTTGCAAATAAAATGGTTATTATTTTATTTATATTATTTAACATAATTAATGTAGTTTTTATCATTATTAAAATCCAACATTTAATCCAAATGTCAGGGTTCTTGTTTGTCCAATAGTATTTCTATCTACCCCAGGAGTAAGTGCACTACCGCCATTAACAGAAATTTCAGGGTCACTACCTGGATATTTAGTTATGATAAATGGATTTTGTGCTTGTACATACAGTCTTAAACTAGCTAATTTTATTTTATCCATGATATTTTTATTGAAGGTATAACCAAATGCAATGTTTCTAAAACGTACAAAGCTACCATCATATAAATTTGCATCAATAGGAAATGCTGAACCGTTAGAAATATTATCATTAAATACTACTCTAGGAATTTCTGCATTATCGCCTCCCTTTTGCCACCTGTTTTTTACATCTACAGAATTGTTCCAAAATCTTTGGTCTAATAAACCTGCACGACTACCAAAATATACTTTATTGCCCATACTAAAAATAGCATCAACACTCAAATCAAAACCTTTGTAATAAAAATTATTAATAATACCACCATATACTTTTGGCAATGCGTTTCCAGCAATGTAACCATCAGCAGCTAAATCAATAGCAGGTGCAGTAGTGCCATCTCTAAATGTCCAACGATTGGTGGCAGAAAAATCAAACAATACATCTTGCCCTGCCTTATTTACAAAAACCCTACGACCAGTTGCAGGATCTACACCATTTGTTTTTACCATAAAAAAGCTACCTATGCTATACCCAGGTCTGCTTATGTTTGTTCTTTCCAATTGAGTTGTACCAACAATTTCAGGAACCAAAGGTGAAATTTCTGTCACCTCATTTTTTTGGGTTGTTATATTAAAAGTAGTTGACCATCCAAAATCTCTTTTATCAATAATTTTTGCCGTAATGTTTAACTCTATACCTCTGTTATACATTTTTCCAGTATTTGTCGTAATACTGTTTCCTGGAATACCCATACTTGTTGGAGTTGGAATAGGCACAATTAAATTGCTAAGTTGTGTATTGTAATACCCAATTTCTGCGGTAATTCTATCTTTCCATAATCCTATTTCTAAACCAACATCAAACTTTTTACTATTCTCCCAAGTTAAATTTCTATTTTCAGCTTGAGAAAAACCTAATGCAGAGTTATTGTTTCCGTAAATTGTTGGCGGTCCATACAATGCTAATGCATTAAAGTTATTAATGGCAGATATATTCCCTACTGTACCTATACTTCCACGTAATTTCATTCTATTCACAACATCAGCAAATCCTCCTTTATAAAATGTTTCATCACTGATATTCCAACCTGCACTTACACCACCAAAATTTCCCCATTTCTTACCGGCTGCAAAAGCAGAGTAACCATCTCTACGTGCATTTAAAGATAGGTAGTACTTATTTCTAAAATTGTAATTAATTCTTCCAAAGAAAGACAGCAAGTAATTTTCTGTAATAAAATTTCCCAAAGGATTGTCATTGGCCGTAAAAGTTCCTTGATAGTCATTTAAATCTACATCACTCAAGCCACTTCTACTAGCACCCCACCCATTACTTTTAGTTTGATTTTCTTCACTACCAATAGTGACAGCTACATTATGATCATTTACAATAGTTGTGTTGTAATTAAATACATTTTGAAAGTTGGTAGTATTAAATTTTGTTAACACGTTAAATGCCCTACCATCGTCTGTTAATGCAGTGGTTTGTATCCCATCACCATGCAAAGAATTCCAAAAAGATCTGTCATCATTTGTTAACCAACTTACCCCATATTGAGTTCGAAATGTTAACCCTTTATATAATTTTACTTCTGCACTTACATCTCCAATTAAATTATCACTAGCAGAAGTGAAAATATTTTTGTCTCTAACAAGTGCAGGGTTTACTAAGCCTGAATTAAAAAAGTTTTTATTACGACCTAATTGATTGAAACTATTCCTTAAGGACTGATTATTTTGTCCACTATAAACAAGTGTAGGATTGCCTATATAATTATAATCTCCATTAGCCAAATATGGAGATACATTAGGTGCACTAATAAAAGCTAAACGTGCAGCGCCTGCTGTATTAAAAGGTGAACCAGGTAATGAACCTGTGCTTGGACTTTGAGTTCCACTTCGGCTATAATTGAGATTTGCTGCAATTTTTAAAAAATCATTTACTTTTTGGTCAATGTTCATTCTTATTTGCTTTCTATCAAAAGTGTTCGTTTGTAATATGCCTTCTTGCTTGGTATAATTTGCACTAAAATAATATCTAGTACCTGCATTTGCTCCGCTAACACTTAAATTGTGACTATGCTGAAAGCCTGTTTGATAAACCTCGTCTGCCCAACGGGTATCCACCATTTTACCATTAATAGTATCTAAGAAAAATAACGGTGAGCCCGCAGGAGGCGCCGTCAGCCCCAACCCTGGTATTAAGCCAGATGCTGGCATCGCATAATTACCATTTCTGATTGCTTCATTTTTTATGGCTACATAATCTTGCGCTCCCAACACTTCAAATACATTAAAGGCTTTTGTTTTCCCAAACCATGCGTCATAAGTAATTTTAGCTTTACCTTGTTTTCCTTTTTTAGTTGTAATTAACATTACACCGTTTGCGGCACGGCTACCATAAATTGCCGCCGATGCTGCATCTTTTAATATTTGGACATCTTCAATATCAGCAGGATTTATATTTCCTAATGGATTACTTGCAGCCACATTAGTAGATGCATCACCAGTAAGTAAAGGAACACCATCTAATATTACCAATGGAAAAGAACTTCCACTAATAGAGTTTACACCACGAATACGCATTACGGGAGGGTTATTTAATACTCCGTTAGGAATACTAATATTTAAACCAGCTGCCTTTCCTTGCAATGCTTGTTCAAAACTTTGTACAGGTACATTTCTTATTTTATCGCTCCCGATTACGGAAATACTTGACGTTACATCTTTCTTTCTTTGGGTACCAAAGCCAACTATTATAATTTCTTCTCCTACTTTTACTTTAGAAAATAGGTTAATTATGTAGTTATTAGCACCCGTTAAACCAATTGTTTGGGTTTCATAACCAACATAGCTTACGTTCAGGCTATTGGTTTTGTTTGTAATTGAAATGGTAAAAGAGCCATCTGTTGTGGTACTTATACTAGTTCCACCTCTTGCTTCTACAGTTGCGTTGTTTAAACCTACGCCCGTTTTTTCATCTATTACTTTCCCAGTAATTGTTCTGTTTTGCCCATTGACAATTACACTACTGAAAATAAGGCTAATAATCGCCAAAGCCAGTTTGAGATTTTTGTTCCAATCCATGCACCGCATGAATTGATTTTTTTTCGATTTAATCATATTTGTTGGTTTTATTGTTTAATAAAAAGCCCATGTGTTAAATCGAAGTTAATAAAACAATAGTATACTTTTTCAAAAGCTAACGAAAGAAGTAAAAGAATTCTTATACAGAAGCATATGAACCTTTATGATTTTCAGCCCAAAAATGCCACAATTATATAATAATCAATATGTTAAATGTAGTATACTTAATCCAAATAAAATAGTAATACTATTGATAAAAATATTTATTTATTTTTCTAACTTGCAAAGCTATTTTAACATATTGTAAAATAATTGCCTTACTACCTCTCCGCCTAGGTTCGTTTTCCCCCCAACCCTTTCGCTAATATCTCCGCTTCTATAAAAGCTGATAAGCGATACGCAGCCGAGGATAGTCTCGATGGGCAGTAGTAGCCCCCGCCAAAATAAAACTAACTAGTATATTAAACTTTTTGGCGGGGCTACTACATACAGCGAGATACCAATGCCAATCAAGGAACTTCTGCCCATACTCCAAAAGGCCCATCGCCTATTCTCTCCCCGAATGTGTGAGAGAATATGTGAAGATTATAGCGAAGGCTGAATAAATTGGATTCTATTAATTAGTTTGGTAAAAACCTACAAGGTCTATACTAGTCCTTTAATGCTACAAAATATACAAAAAGACCTTATAGGTTTACTCAAAATTTCGTTGTGCTCATTGTTATCGCTGTTTCGCCGTGTGAAATCAAAAATTCGTTGTATTCATTGTCATCCTTGTTTCGCTGTGTGAAATATTAAATCACTTTGGTTTAAAACACTACACCCGAAAAACCTTAGCATCAATCCATCTTTCTTTCCATATTGGCCAAACAGGTTCAAATGCTGTTACGTCTATAAGATGAGTCTGCAAAAAATCGGCTTTACCTTCATGTACATTCTTTCCTGTTTTTAACAAATTCAAAAAAGCAAACTGCTCTTTGTGCAAATCATACATGGCTAATTTATAATTGTGTCGTAACACCAAACAATAGGATTCGTTTTCAAAAGGGAGGTTTGGCGTGTTTCCATTTTTAAACTCGGTGTAGAACCAACGGATAGGAAATTGGAAATGGAAGAGATAACAAATAGGAACCAATTTCAGTTTTATTTCTGGGTCATTGGACTCCGCTAATTGATAATTTTCGACTGCTTTTTCTTCGAAAATCAGGCCAAGGGCATATTCAAATTGGGCCAATTCAATCATAAAGTCAATCCAGTCTTCCTTTTCGGCAGCGCCGTCATCTGGCCTATTGGTTTGCAAGTACGCTGCAAAATGTTCCCCTAATAATGCTAGATTATAATGTTGAGATGGTGTCGCTGCCAAATAGCCGTCGGCTAAAGCACAAAAAATATCCTCGCCCAAGGCATATTCCAAGGCGCTAAATTGCTGAGCCATACAATGTCGCAAGCGGGCAATATAACTTCGTTGGTAGATAGCCATATGTGCCTGTGCCGAAAGTTTATGGGAGTGATGTACAACATCTTCCAATGAGGCGTTTTTTAAATATTCAGGCAATAAATGTTGGGAATTGATAGCTGTCTTTTGAAAGGGATCGAGCAAGAGTTGCTGCATCCATTCCTGAAATTGATTCAGCGGTATGGTAACTTTTTCGTCCAAATTTATTGTATTGTTTGATGCATTAATTCAATGGATACTATATTTAAAGGATTTGAAACTTGTTCTTTATCGTCATAGTTTTTCTCTTCATACATTCCTTGGAAACTTGGATCCATGTATTTCTTTGATTTCAGCAGTTCGGCATAGTAAATATCAAACGCAGGGATATTGCCATCCCACTCTAATAGCACAGAAGATCCTCCAGTTAATTCATATACTAATTGAAAAAGTTTCCAAACCTTCTCTGTTACTTCACGATCGTGCGTATCAATAATATAATTTCCACAATGTTGGTGCCCGGCCAAATGCATTTGTACTACCCTATCGTGTGGAATGCCCTTTATATATTCAATTGGATCAAAATCATTATTGAAAGATGATACATATACATTGTTAACGTCTAATAATAAACCACAGTTTGTTTCTTCTGCCATCATGCGCAAGAACTCCCATTCCGGAATTGTTGAATGTTTGAACGATGCATAGGTACTTGGGTTTTCAATAATAAGCGGTCTTTCCAAATAATCTTGCACCTGTTTGATCCTATTGCACACATGCTTCAAGGATTCTTCATTGAGCGGCAGCGGAAGCAGATCATGCGAATTGGTTGTGAGTACGCCTGTCCAACATAAATGATCGCTAATCCAAGCGGGTTGTACTTCGTTTGCCAATGCCTTTAGGCTTTTTAAATAGTTTATGTTTAAGGAGTCCGTACTCCCTATAGATAACGAAACGCCATGCATTACCACTGGGTAACGCTCTGCTATTTCTTTTAATACTTGGCGAGAACGGCCATAAGAATCCATGAAGTTTTCCGAAATCACTTCAAACCAATCTACTGCTGGAGATTGGTCCAGAATATGGTTAAAATGTTGGCTTCGCAGCCCTAACCCAAGACCAAGATTTGGTAAACCAAGTTTATTCAACATTTTTACAGGTTGTTAAAGTCTCGTCCATCATTACACCACTTTCTATATTAACAGCCAATACCCTTAATTCAGCTGCAGCCTTTCTAGCAATTGGATCTGCAATATAAGAACAACTCCTCGAGCCGCTTTGGCCGCAAGATGAATTATCTGTACCTGCTGGTTGATTCTTTAGTTTGTTTATAAAGTCGTTGCTCGGCCCATATATCCCTGCTGGAGCTGCGCCAAATGGTTGATGAGCCGCTATTCTTTTTTCTTCAAATCTTTTTCTTGCCAATTGCCATACGCTTCGCCCTTTATTTGGACCTTGTGATATAAACCTAGAGTCCAATATAGGTACGCCGCAACTTCCTTGATATCGACAATCATTTTCTCCTGGGTGACAAAACTCCTCTGTCGTACCAAAAATACCGCAGGCGCCTTGCCCTTTACATTCGTTTAAGGTATGACAAGGATGAACAACGGCAGTTGCGCAATCCCCCTTTCCGGCACAATCATTTGTTCCGCTATAACCCATACCTTTACATGAATTAATTCCCATGCAAACATGGAGTTCATTGTTAACTTGTATTTCTTCCATGATCTAATTTTTATAGATTAATTATTTTTTAAAGGAATGTTAGGCACATTAGGCCCCACATTATGATCCAAACTTACATCAGGTAAAGCCGGCCAGTAGTTTGCATATTCTGCTTTTATTGCCCAACCCCAATTCGTAGAATCGGCCTTAGCTAAGCTGGTCATCAAATCAATCAACTGTTGCTTAGGACTAATGCCAGGTTTATCCTCAAACGGGTAATGTTCCCATGTTACAGAACCTCTGTAAGCCTTACCATCTTTGGTATAATTGTAATCCTTTATTTGATTTCCTACACCACTCAATAACCAAATCATCGATTTATGAATGCCGTACATAAATAAATCGAACTGGGTACTTTCATCTTTATAATAGCAGGTTTCAATCATAAGCAAGATGTAGGCAAAAGTGGCATTGCCTAATTTATTGCACAAAGCCAGTGCGTTATTTCCTGAATGATCATAATCTGCTTGGGTTGCATTAGCAGCAGTATCATAAACGAAGTAGCTAAAAAAATCGTCTAATCCGGCAATTCCCTTAAACTTTTTTTGGTAATAACCACCCAAACTGTACGCTTCCAGAAATTTTGCAAAATGCGCCAGTTCCTTTCCAGAATCATCATAATCTCCTTCCCAAAACTCTACTTTGCCATCAACAACTGGCATTGGAACAGGCATTTTATCTGGGCCCCATTCCAATATATGCTGATTATCCTTACTTTTTCCTTCTCCTTGTTCTTGAATTCTCCCCAAAGCTTCAATGGCCGATACACTGTCATACACTCCTACCAATCCACCACTATCATCTGCATTTGCAAATATTGGATTATGGTCCTTATCATAATGAACCGTATTGCTTGAGTTTTGTCCATAAAAAGGTCTAGGCGGCGCTTTAGGTTCTGGCGGTAACAATTGCGGTTGCTGTGTATAAGGCCCAGGAAAATGCTCTTTAATACACTCAATAATTTGGTCATATAACTTACCAATAGTTTGATATTTCACTATGCTGCGCATCAGTGGAGGACTATTGGGATCAACAAACGGTTCGGGGCTTTCAATCTGCAAAAAAGTTGTCAATTGCTCCAACGAAAGTTTCGCAGCATTTATTTGAAATTCGGGTATATGCCCATCCAATTGGGTTGGGAAGCTCAGCACTTTTCCTATCGCCATCAAGTCGGGAGGTATTTGGCATATAGCTTGTTTCACATTTGATGCGAGCGCCAAATGGAGCATCTCTTCTATAACAACACTCATAACAAGAGCAGCAGATTTATTGGAGTACAAAAGCACATCCAATTTTAATTCTTGTGCCAAGCTGGAAAAATCAATCTCCGAATTGAGTGAAGCCGCTTTTAACTGAGCAAGAATTTTGGCATAAAGGACGTCTTGATTTTGTGCCCGGTTTATCGAATAATAAGTAGATAAGTAGGTTGGGATCGTTGCAAGTTCGAGCGTGATTGCTTGAACCATTACGTCTTCAAAATTCTCTGGCGTTACTTGTTCAGGAAGTTCAAATAGTTTGGTTGCTATCATAATTTGTTTTAATAGTTTACTATAAATATAGGGTAAAATTATATTATATAGAAAATATAAATTTATTTATTTCTAGGACCTTAAAAAATCCTCCCCCTACTTCTAATTTTTAATACAAGTAAGTAAGGCAGTTTTAGATGATTATTAAATTTGGTAAATGCTGAGTGGGTTTCACTTAAGTTCAACAATTTTTATATCTACCTCCAACGAATGTTGTAAGCAATCTGAAAACTTGGCGAACGATTTGTGGCGGTGAGCAAATACAATTATTTAGCAGCAGAAACGGGCTGCCTGCCTGCCGGCAAAGGCAGGTCCGTAGTACTCCTCATGTATGCCGCAAAAGCGCCAGACACTGCGGGGTACTACTTCCCATCCCTGCACCTTTGGGCTATAGCACTTTGATCAACAACACTTCAAACTGTATTTGCTTTTTTACAATTTCATATCGGTTGGCCTTAGCACAAAATGCAATTTTTAGTTAGCTATAAAAAGAATTTGGCTATAGCAAATTCAAATAAAACACTAGGTGAAATTGTAGTAAATATATACACCACCATTCCCATGCAATGCCATGGTTCGTGTCTCCACCACAACTGTTCGGAAGATAGAAAAATATAATTTCACAATAATTAAGTTAAGCCTGAAAGGCTGAAATTAATACTGCATTGAAATAATATAATGAGTTCGAAATTCCGAAGGGATGGCATTATTAATGATATCACCCCTTCTGGGTTTATTAAAAACGCTTTGTGTTTACTATAGTAATTGCATCCCTTCGGGATTAAAAGTTTAATAATAAAACTACCGAACAGTTGTGGTGGAGACACCAACCGATAAAATAAAATTATAAAAAAAGCCCCGAAATAATCCGGGGCTTGTAAATAATAATAGTATTGTTTATTTGTTAATTACCATTTTTGATACTTGCGTATCATTACCAACTTTTAATTTGATATAATATACGCCATTCAACAATTTAGATAAATCCAGGGTCTGATAGTTTTGACCTTTTGCAATGTTTATCGTTTTAGAAACGACAACAGCATCCAATTGGTTGCTGATTGTAAGCATTGCAATGCCAGACAACTTGGAATTGAATTGTAAATTTGCTTGATAGCTAGCAGGGTTTGGTGTAACCATTATCTTATCCAAAGCAGCAGCTATTGGGGCAACTACAGGGGCTCTAAGTGCTGCTGCAATTGTAAAGTTTGCATTAGAAATATCGAAGAAAACATTTCCAACAGCTTCTACTTTTATCCTTGCAGTGGTTGTTGCTATATTTGGTATAACCAATACTTCAGAACCATCGTTTGGCGTGCTTGCAACCAATACTGAAGGGAAAGTTAATCCACCATCGGTAGATAAAGAAATTCTCACATTGGCACAACTAACAGGTGCCGCGGTTGTATTGTTTACACTCCAAGTAATTGTTTGTGATGAATTACCTACCCATGAAACTGCCTGATTTGGTGCAGTAACTGCAAAAGGGCCAGAAGTATTCGATACAGTAACTATTGCATCTGCAAATGCTGTTTGAGCTACTGCAACTGGAGCTACAGAACTATACGGATGATTGTCTCTAACCGTCAATCTAAAATTCAGTGTTCTTGCAACAGAACTTAAAGCTTCAATATTGGCACCAGCATCGCCACCTGCTAATGGAGGCGTAACATTTAAACCAGCCAATATGGTAGATAATCTAGGGAATGTTCTTGTACCAGATACTACAGGGCTAAAGGATAACCAGTTTGGCCCTGTTGCTTTGGTAGGCGAAGCCACACTACTTGCTCCAGTTTGCGTACTCGATGCATTGTCATTCTGCTCCCAGCAATAAGTTAAAGGATCTGCATTTGCATCGGTTGCAACACCTGTTAATTCAAATGGCGTGCTGATAGGAATAGTATAGTTGCTCAATGCTGCTATTACTGGAACAACATTGTTAGCCGTAATATTGGTAGTAACAGGACAAGTTTTACTTGCCAAGTTTGCTTGTATTTGAGCAATAGATGCTTGGTGATAAATATCTATCGAATGCGGAGCAACGTCCTGTGCAGTGATGCCTGCATAACCCATAATGGTAATGCCAGAACCTACTTCTTTGTTTACACCAGTACCTTCGTTACTCATAGAAAAAGTATGATTAGCCCCTAATTGATGACCAACTTCGTG
Source organism: Ferruginibacter sp. (assembly GCA_031380515.1). Classification (GTDB taxonomy): domain Bacteria; phylum Bacteroidota; class Bacteroidia; order Chitinophagales; family Chitinophagaceae; genus Ferruginibacter. The sequence continues at coordinate 15,589 of JANNGD010000199.1, forward strand.
TACCACATAATCAATATCAAAATTATCCCCTTGCGGTATGCCGTCTGCTGGAGACGTTATACCGGAGCCCTTTGCAAGCGAGCGTTTAGAGGCAGGATTTACACATACACAACCGATACAACCTGCGTTTCCACCGCCGCCCGATTTTCCAAACATATGGCCAATATCGTAATTGGCACTTCCAATAACAGCAGTTAATGTTTGTTGCAATTGCAAATTCCACTGGCTTAATGTGGTGGAATAAGGATCTGTTGATGGGTTGTAATAGATAACAGAAGTTGTGCTGGCTATTAAATTAAGATGCAATGCAAGATCTTTTTCATACACTCCATTGCAACGTGTAAGCGTAGCATTAAATGCACTTAACACCAAACCAACTTGGGCAGCACTAGTGGCGCCAAAATAATTGGAATATTCACCATTACATGATTGAGCCAAACGCATCGTTTTTAAAGTGCCGGCAGAAGCTCCAACTGCGCTTGAAGTTGTAGCAGCTCCTGCACTCCCTTTCATTTCCTCAAAGATGGCTTTTTCGTCTGTACTACATGTCCAAGGTAAATTCCCTTTTGCTCTATGGGAGCTATAAACGGAATAAACGTTATGATCAGCCGAATACGGCTCAATAAACTCATTGTCCTTATCTGTCCTAAAAACCATTGTTTGCATTCCCACTGGAGAAATACTCAATTTTAAAGTAGCAAATTTGTCGGTAATACCTTTACCGGAATATGCCCTAATTTCTGGAAACTGCCCTTGTAAATCAGGCTCAAAATTTGATGCTTCTACTACTTCAAATGCCTCCATCGCACCTGCTGCGTTGGGCAAATAAATTGTAGTTACACTTTTTGAAGACTTGCTATCTACAATGGAAAACAATTCCTTTCTCAAAGCATTCGTATTCAAATTAAATAATTTAAACTCTTTAGGATAAGCCAATCTTGCAACAGCTTTGTCTGTAGTGATGGAACCTTTACTTTCTTCATTTGCAGACCAGAATCTTTCTGCTTGTGCAAATGCAAAACTTAACCCCATAGCAAAAATTGCTGTAAGTAATAACCCTTTTTTCATTTTTTTAAATTTAGTTTTTAAAAATTGTTTGTAGAACCTAAGAATAGTAGAAATAAATATAACAAATTTTTTCCTTAAAAAACGAAATGAAATTAGATTTGAAATTTTATTCCTTCTCTTTATTAAATAGCAGGTTATAAATAAATGAATTTCCATTTTGACTAAATATTGAATAATTACTTTGCAAATCAATTGCTGCAAAAAAAATCATCGATTCAATACCTATTTAAAAAACTTCAATAAGCAGTTATAGTTGCATAAACGGCTGCAAATCTATCAGACGGCCAATTATTTACAAAATTAAAAATTTTCTTACATGAAGCTATTAAACAAACATCTTAAATTGTACAAGTGCTTATTCATATTGATCACTGCTTATTGTAAAAGCATCATTTGAAGATTTGATATCATTTTTATAAAGAAATTCGTATGAAACTGGAGCCTATTTTTACTATTCTTTCAAATGAAATATCCATACAAAAGGAAATAGGAAAAACAAAAAAATATGTAGCCTCTTTAGTCTTTTCGAAAGCAAAATACTTTTAGTAAATTTTATGGAATATTTAATGGTACATGACAAATAAAAAATGGCTGCCACCATTAAACAAATAAATTTAATATTCATTTCAATTCCATAATTAAATGGGATACTAATTAATAATTTATGCTGTAATTTCATTTATTTATACCATTCAAGAATTCTCGGGACAATTCCTGAATGCTAGCCATGGAAGCATATGAAAGAAGGAAACTTATTATTTCCATTTTATAGCGCTAAGCTACCATTTGTGGCGGTGAGCAAATACCATTGTTTAGAAGTAACAACGGGCTGTCTGCCTAGCCGATAAAGGCAGGTCCGTAGTACTCCTCGTGTATACCGCAAAAGTAGCAGACACTGCGGGGTACTACTTCCCATCCCTCGCCTTGGGGCTATAACGCTTTGTTCAACAATACTTCAAATTGTATTTGCAGTCTCGGCGGGGTATTCGCTATAATCCACTACAAATTACTACGAAAGCTTGTTACGAAACCCCAACGCATTAGTGAACTTGCATGCTTGGGTTGCTAATACTTTACTGCCCTTCTGTGCATTGGGGTTTCACTAAAGGTACTTTTATAATGTATGGTTTATGTTTGTTAATTCCCCAATGTGACGCAAATAATTAGATATACTTTTGAATGTGTCAGACACTTAAAAACGGGTGTCAGAAACCTACCGGCATGCAGATTCTTGTTCCAATTGTGACGCTGTCTATAATTCAGGTAGTAATGTTTGAGTATATATCCTTCGATACCTTCTTAAAAAATAAAAAGGCATTAAAAACCCTCCAAGAATAAACTTGAAGGGTTTTTTAAATAAATATGCCTGCCCCGCAGCATTGCGGGGGCAACTACCTACTCTTCTACAAAAATAAAA
>JANNGD010000232.1:0-46637 GCA_031380515.1 Ferruginibacter sp.
GTATTGAATCCCGAAAATGATTTGATAGAAGAGATGCAAGAAGCTAGAAGTGGCAAGAATGATTTGGAACTTCGTAGTTTGCTTGGTTCATTTTTATTTAGTGGCGATGCTGTAGAGAAAAAAATTAAAGTATTGAGTGGAGGAGAAAAAGCACGTGTAGCGCTTGCAAAAACCATTGCAAGTAAAGCCAATTTTTTGATGCTGGATGAGCCTACCAATCACTTGGATATACATTCAGTAGATTTGTTAGTGGAAGCTTTAAACAAATATGAAGGGACGATTATTTTGGTAAGTCACGATCGTTATTTTATAAGCCGTATAGCCAATAAAATATGGGAAATAGAAGACCATAAAATTCTTGAGTTTAAAGGCTCTTATGCCGAGTGGGAAGATTGGAAAGAGCGTAGGGCAAAAGATAAGGCAGCGGCGGAGAAGGAAACCAAAGTAGAAAAGGTAGAAAAGGTAGAAAAAGTAAGTAGAGTTGAAAAGGTAGTAAACACTCCTATAAATAAAGAGGCAGAGAAAATAAAAAAGCAGTTCAATTCGCTTGAAGGCAGAATTGCAGAATTGAATAAAAAGAAAGCAGCTTTGGAAGCAGAGTTAGGTGCCTCAGAAATATACAGCGACAAAGTAAAGTTTGTACAAGTGGAAACCGCCTATAAAAATACGAAGGCTGAATTAGATGCTGCAAACAAAGAGTATGAAGTGGTTTTTGAAAAAATGATGGAAATGGATGCGTAATTATGAATTAGGAATTAAGAATTAAGAATTACGGTTCACGCTAAATGTAAAGTTTTTCACTAAATTACGTTTATCACAAACTAATCTTAATACTCAATACTTTATACTCAATACTTTATCATGAAAAAAATAGCAATCATTGGTGGAGGAAACTTAGGTACAGCAATAGCCGAAGGTCTTTTGAAAAGTAATTTTTGCAAGCCCGAAAACTTAACCATTACCAAAAGAAATATTACTACCCTTAATGCATTAAAGGAAAAAGGAATTAATGTACACAGCAATAATAAAAAAGCAGTTACCGATAATGAAGTAATTATTTTAGCCATAAAGCCTTTTCAAGTAAAAGAAATTTTAGAGGAAATAAATGAAAATTTAACTGATAAACATATTTTAATTTCCGTGGTTACAGGCATAAGTATGTATGAAATAAAAGGGATTATAGATCACAATATTACTGTATTTAGGGCCATGCCCAACACAGCTATTGCCATACAAGAAAGCATTACTTGCCTAAGTTCATCTAATGCTACAGAAGCTGAAATAAGATATGTAGAAGAGCTGTTTGGCAAACTTGGCAAAACTGCCAATATAGATGAGAAGCTGATGAACGCTGCAACCGTACTAGGTGCATGCGGTACTGCCTATGCAATGCGCTATATACGTGCCAACATACAAGGAGGTATAGAAATAGGTTTTGATGCAAAAACAGCGAGCCTTATAGCTGCACAAACCGTAAAGGGTGCTGCCGAATTACTGCTTACTACAAATACGCATCCCGAGCAAGAGATAGACAAAGTAACTACACCAAAAGGTTGTACAATAACCGGTCTAAATGAAATGGAGCACCAAGGATTTAGTTCATCTATCATAAAAGGCATTGCTGCTAGTTTTGATAAGATTGGTTAATACATTCTATTAAAAATTTATCAAACACATTTTACAATTTGGCTACAACTACTATTATTCTACTTTGCATAGCTGCTTTTGCTGCTGGCTTTGTAGATGCTATTGTAGGAGGAGGCGGATTGATACAAGCACCCATTGCACTTATTTTATTGCCACAATTTCCAGTATCCACTGTTATAGGTTCATTGAAAATACCCGCTTTTAGCGGAACAAGTTTTGCAGCTTTTCAATACCTCAAAAAAGTGGCGTTGAATTGGAAGCTTCTTTCTATCATGATGCTCTTTGCCGTATCTGCTGCATTTGCAGGTTCCGAATTGTTAACGCTGGTGCAGAATGATTTTATGAAACCAGTTTTATTCTTTGTGCTTTCGTTGGTAGCGGTATACACATTTATTAAAAAAGATTTTGGGCAACATACCCACAAAACACATTCCAACACACAACAAATCATTTTTGGTATTTGTATAAGCATTGTCATTGGATTTTACGATGGTTTTATAGGACCCGGAGCTGGTAGTTTTTTGGTACTGGCATTTATTACCATATTGGGGTTCGATTTTTTACATGCTTCTGCCAATGCAAAAATGGTAAACCTCGCAACCAATTTTGGTTCTATCATGTTGTTCTTATTAAAAGGAAAAATTTTATGGGGTATTGCTATTCCCATGGCAGTGTGCAACGCAATAGGCGGAGCGTTGGGTGCTAGATTAGCCATTAATAAAGGAAACAAGTTTATCAGGGTTTTCTTTCTTATAATTGTTATAGGAACCCTGCTTCGTTTTGGCTATGATGTATTTTGGAAATAAACAAAGGATAGCACTTAAATTGCTATCCTTTGTATATAAAATAGGTTGTATTATCGAATCAATAAATTAGCTGATTTTACATTTAAGTTACTTTTCAAAGGGAGGTTTAATCCGCCATAAATTTCCAACAAGCCAGTACCTATAGTTGCACTGGTACCTGTACCTAACGAGAGTGTATTCAAAGATCGGGTTGCAGCAGATGTTTGATTAAAGTTTAATGTAGCGGCTTGATCCATCACTATAATGCTAGATGTAGGTGAACCTGTAAATGTACCTGTACTTCTTACAGCATTATTAAGTGTAAGGGTGAAGCCGTTTAATACAAGTCTATTTGTTCCATTAATTGTCAATGGTCCTACTACGGTATTTGAAGGTAGAACAGGTTGATTAATGCCTCCAGTTGTTGAGATAGTAATATCTGCACCGCTTGGTGGTAAGCCAGGGCTGGATTGCCAATTGGTAGCAGTATTCCAAGCAGTATTCGTAGTACCCAACCATACATAACCACTTAAGGTAGTGAGTTTAGCTGGAATAACCCCGTTTGAAAGCGTTCTTGAGCTATCGTCGTAAAGTATTGATGTTGGTATAAAAGACAAATCAATAGTAAGTCTATTGCCGGCAACAGGTAAGCTTATTCCTTTCCCTGCATAAGATAAATTGCCACTACCCCAATCAAAAATTGTTATCACTGTATCATTGGCTGCCAATGCACCCTTTACATGCAATTGAATAGGTCCTCTAAAATAAGCAACATTGCTTCCAGCTGTTCTGGATTGTGAGGTTACAGAAATAACCAATCTTCTTGCAGCGCCAGATTCATTCACTACGTTGTTCCAATTAACGGTATTCGTTGGTGCACCTATTCCGCCTTTAATAACGGATGACGTATCAGAACCTCCCACATAATCATCAAAGAATACAGAAATATCTCTACCGAGTTCCCTGTTAAAATAGTTTCTTAGTGTATCTGCAGTTGCACTTTTACCTGCTAAATCTTGTTGGTATTTAGTAAGTGCGCTAAAGAAAATAGAATCTCCACACATGGTGCGAAGCATAGAAACTATCATTGCTCCTCTTTGGTAAACGGTAGATCCATAATTTGAATTCCAAATTAAATTTGATGTAGTTGAGCTGCTATTAGGGATCCAAGCACTTTGAGCAGTTAAACTACGTGCACTTGTTTTATTGGCACTCCTTGCACTATTTGCTGTTGCAGCAGTTCCAATTATAGGCACAAGTTCCTTGGATAATGCATCTGAATATTCTGCAAAACCTTCTGCAAGCCATAGATCGTTCCAATGGGCAAAAGTTACATTATCCCCAAACCATTGGTGAGCAAGTTCATGTATAAGCGTAGGACTGTTTGATATAGAACCTGATGCCATAGATGACATTGTTTGGTGTTCCATTCCACCAGCGCCATCTAAGCCATCTGCAAAACCATGCTTTTCTAATTTAAAGGGATAATCACCGAATTTTGTACTAAATACTTGAAGAACAGTATTTACTTTATCCATAGCGGTAACTGCAGCCGCATTGTTTGGGCCCCCTTTCAATAAATTATAAACAACTGGCACAGCGGTACCACTTACATTTACACTTCGATAATACCTATCGTACCTTGCAACAGTTACAAAAACCAAATAAGTAGGTATTGCATATCTTGTTTGAAATTTAAAAATTCTAGAACCAGATACAATACTTGAATCTATCATTTTACCATTTGTAGCTACCCAAAATGTATCCACTGGTGCCGGTGATGCCCATGGAACACTTACTGTAATATCCATCGAGTCTACCTTATCTTGCATATCATGTTTGCAAGGCCACCAATCCCTATCTTCGTATGATTCAGACAATGTATTGATAACATTTCCCGCAGTAGTAGCTGTATTTCTTTGATAACCTTGAGCATAAATATTAACCGCAGGTGGAACACCTTGATAAAATACAACAAATGAATCTATAAAATTGTTGGCAAGTGTTGCTGTAAGTGTTATAGTGGCAATATTACTTGCCCTAACAATGCTACCAGCTGATAGCTTTACTCCTCTAAATTTCACAGAATCAATGGTAAGTATATTGTTGATATCAAAGCTAATGGTACTTACACTTGGTTGAGTTGTTTTAAAATTAAACTGTACAGAACCTTTTATATATTTCACAGTGGTGTCTGGGTTGATACGCCAAAATACTTTATGGTATATCACATCAATATTAGCCCCCGTACCGCTTGTGCCTCTAGATCTAGCCATTGCCAATGGATCTAAGGCATGAGGCATTGTTTCTTGGTTTGGATTTCGGTTTGCTTTACCTTCTTCTGACTGTGCATTGACGAAAATCGAAAGAGATATATTGAAAATAAATAATAAGAAAAATTGCTTCATGTAACGTTGTTTATCAAAATTTCAGCTAGTGTGTTTACTATTTTCACTAACGAAAAAGTAAATTTAATATTGCGCTATCATAAAACAAAAAAGTGGAATAAAATGTAGAATAATTACTACATTTAAATAGAAACTATACAGCCATTAACAATAAAGCAAAACTTACCAAAATTTTTCCAAGGTAAAAGCCCTTTCAATGAAAAGAAAGCAGGTAATACGAATACAATGAGTGTTATTATTTTTGGGTTAATTTTAGTTGAAAAACTGTAAAACCGCTTTCACGAGCGAGCTATTTGTAGGAACCATTAAACAATATTAAAAAAGCAATACCACAGCTTATGGCATTGCTTTCCAGAAAGACATTTGGAATTTTCAAATTTTCATTACAAGCAAAAGTCATAAAGATATTGGATGCCGATAAAAGAAACAAAGTGCTAAGCTTAGGCAATTACATTTTTTTTATGTTACTAATGATTATTTTTTTGCTGAAAAGATCGCCTGTAGTTTTTTGATTTTGAATTTTTCGAACCACTTCCATCCCATCTATCACTTTTCCAAAAGCAGCAAAACCAAGACCATCTTTTGAAGCACTCCCACCAGCATCAAAAGCAGTTTCCTCCCCTATACAAATAAAAAATTCTGTTGTTGCTGTTCCAGCAATTATTCTGGCAAGTGATAAAGTACCATTGGTATGCGAAAGCCCTGTTTGCTTGGTAGATTCGTGTTCAATACCAGTCAAATTTTTAGGATGTGGCCACAATCCACCTTGTATCATTCCATAATTATTTTCTGGTGTAAGGTCTTCGTTTTTTAGTACCCTGTAAAAACTTGTATTCTTGTAATAACCGGCATCTACATAAGAAAGAAAAGACGCTACGGTTTTAGGCGCATTTTTTGGATAGAGCTCTGCCTCTATATCTCCATAATTGGTAATAATAAGGATACGAGGATGATCGTATTTTTTTTGGTTGCAAGAAAAAAGCGATGCAAAAAAAAATAACAGCAATATATTACGCATATAAAAATTTAACACAATGTACAATCCATTTTGAATGAATGGCTATTTTTGGCTTAATTTCAGTAATTATAGCAGAAAATCGGATTGTAATATGAAAATAGAAAAACGAAGATCTCTCATCATCACTTTGTTATTGGATGAAGTGTCTCAAATGTTTTTCGATAAACAACGAAAGCTGTATTTTCCTGCATATGCTAATTACACCAACGCACACCTTACTTTGTTTCATAAATTACCAGCCAATGAAATACAGGTTCAAGAAATACTTGAACAAATTTTTACCATTGACAAATTTAACATGCAAGTTGTAAACATACAAAACAACCATAATTTTATAGCTTACGAAATTTCATCGCCCTATCTGGTAGATATTCACTCAACATTACAAATTGCTTTTTCGAAGTTGCTTCATTTAAAAGATAGAGAAATATTATGGCCTCATATAACGATTCAAAATAAAGTAACTGAATACAAAGCAAAAAAAACACAGCAAAAACTAATGGAGACCTTTGTTCCTTTTACCATAACAGCAATCGGAATTTCTTCGTGGTTTTACACAAAAAATAAATGGGAAAAACAAAGGGATATTTATTTTAAGTAATCAAGTTATCAATCTTTTTTAGATTGCAACCAATAATATCCTAGCCCTGCAAGCAAACTAAAGCACGCTACTACAAACCACAAATTAGTAAAACCAAATTTATCTGCAAATGCTGCGCCACTGCTGCTACCAATAATTTGGGCCGCACTCCACGCCATGGTATACATACCAGCATATTGCCCACGTGTGCGTTGTGTACTGCGAGCTATATAAAAGCTATTCATAAAGGGCATAGACATCATTTCGCCCAACGTTATTATTACCATTGCAGTAGCAGCTATTAAAAAACCATTGGCTATAGGGATGTTTAATATTAAAAAAGAAATAGCCATTAAAATACAACCATACGTCATCAAAACTAGGTACGGTCTTTTACCTTCTAGTTTAAATACGAGTACCATTTCAAATAAAGCTATCATTAGCCCACTGCCAGCCATTATTACGCCAATATTAAACTCTGATAAATGCAATTCTTTTTTGAAAAACAAAGGAATATTGGTAAATAGCTGAAAAAAACAGGCGGCAAAAATTACTTGAAATAGAATAAAATAAAGAAACTTCTTATCTGCATATGGGGAGCGTTCTTTTGCAACTTTAATATTCTTCTCAACTGGCTTGTGCTGTTGTGCTCTTGTAACCATTGGTAAAATACCAATGAGCATAAAAGCCCCTGCAATATTTGTAAAGCCATCTACCCAAAAAAGTAAATGATAATTAATAGAGGCCAGCAATCCCCCCAAAGCACTTCCAATGGTAAATCCTAAATTGATTGATAACCTAACCAACGAAAAAGATTGGGTTCTATTTTCGGCTGTACTATAATGTGCAATAGCAGTAGCATTTGCTGGACGAAAACTTTCATTTATCATAGATAAGAAAAAAGTAACTACACAAATGGATGTATAACTACGCATTTGCCCAAGTACAATAAACATAATACCCCCAAAAAACAATGCACAAAACTGCGTATAATAAAATCCGAATTTATCGCTAATTTTTCCACCCAATAAAGCGCCTATTAAAGATCCTACACCATAAATAGCAACAACAAAACCACCTTGCTTCACAGTAAATCCTAAATGATTACAATATAAAGTCATAAAAGCCAACACCATCGTACCACACCTATTTATAAGCATAACAATGCTAAGCAACCACATTTTTCTAGTGAGGCCGTTGTATGCATTTTTATACAAATCTATGGTACGTGCAATCATTTTTTTTCTATGCGCTCGTTTAATGAAAAGGTATCAGACTTAGGTGCTTTATCAAATAAATGTACCCATTCTGTGGGAGGTATTGTTAGCTTCCTTGCTACCGTATCCATCCAAGCCCCATCTACTGTTACAGTAGCAGCAAGGGTATCCTCATTTTTATATATTTCACAAATCAATGTCCACCTACCAAAATCAGTCGTAATTTTATCTACTTTAAAACTTACTGTCACTTTATCTCCAAAAGTTATTTCTCTTTTAAAAACACATTCTTCCCTAAAAATGATAGGTCCAAAATGATGCTTCATAAATATGGCTGGTGTAAGACCATGCTCTACCATAAAAGCCATACGGCAATAGGCACCAAAGTCATAATACTTGGAGTGTAATACGTGAAAATTAGGGTCAAGATCCGCCCAACGTATTTCAATGTTTTTTTCAAATTTGTTCATATAAATATTTTGAACCACCAAGTCACAAAGATGACAAGTTTCACAAAGTATTGAAAGGCGAAAACTTACTGTAGCTTTTATAGCATAGTGGTTAATGATAAAAAAAATCCTTTCCACATAAGCGAAAAGGATTTACAAAATTAGATTATAAAATTAATTATACATCACGTCATAATATTCTTTTGCCATACGGTTGCTATCAAACTGCCAACGCACATCACGCATACCATTTTTTACTATTTGTCTCCACACATGTTGGTTTTCGTAGTACATGGGTAAAATTTGATTTTCTAAAATTTCGTACATTTTTTCTAAATCGTACTCATCTTGCTCATGTGTAGTCATTTTTTCATAATCTACCGGAGGTATTAAAAACCCATTGTTGCCATGGTTTATAAATTCGCATATCCAACCATCGTTTGTGCTAAAATTTACAGATCCATTCATTGCTGCTGTCATACCGCTAGTACCACTGGCTTCTCTTGGTACTCTTGGGTTATTTAGCCATACATCCGAAGCTTGTTTTAATCTTTTACTCAGGGCCAATTCATAACCTATACATACTGCTACATTTGAAAATTCTTTGCTCAAATTTACCAAAAAGTTAAAATCGCAAATAGCTGGATAGTCTACTGGATAAGGCTTCCCAGCCCAAATAATTTGAACAGGATATTTTGTATTGGACATTAACTCCTTAAACTTTTCCTCATTTCTGGTTATAAGTTCGGCTCGTTTATACCCTGCAAATCTTCTTGCCCATACAATGGTAAAAACATCGGGATTAAAAACTTTACCCGATTGATCTGCTACAATTTCAAATGCACGCTTTTTTAAATATCTTTTTCTATCAATGAAGTTATCTTCGTTGTGGTCATCTGCAAAACGATACAATTGTTTGTCTGCCCAATAATGCCAATTCTGCGCATTGGTAATGGCTTTTATTTCACAAATATTATCGTACTTTTTCCACATTTCCCGGCTTACTTCTCCATGCAATTGACTAACACCATTTGCCAACCTTGCAAAACGTAGTGCCGCAAGTGAATGATTAAATTGATCGTCGGTAATACCAGTTAATGCTCTAACTTCATCCAATTTTAAACCGCAGAAGTAACTCATTTTTTCGCATAAATAAATATCATGCTTTTCATTTCCTGCTTCCTCAGGTGTATGTGTAGTAAAAACCAAACGCTTTCTTACTTCTTCTTTATTCTTATTATATTTTTGGTACAAGTAAAACGCTGCACTTACTGCATGTGCTTCATTTAAGTGATATACGTCTGGATTAAAATTTAGGTAGTCCATTAACTTAGCACCCCCTACCCCTAGCAAAATAAATTGTGCCACTTTGGTTGCTACATTGGCATCATATAAGCGGTGCGAAATTGTTTGCGATACATGATCATTCTCTGGCAAATCGGTACTTAACAAAAATAAAGGCGCACTTTTAAATGTTTCTGGATTTAAATACATTGCTTTTACCCAAACTGGATGCCCATGAATATCAATTTGAAACTTAATACCGGTATCTTCTAGGTAATTGTAAATTTTTTCATTCCATTGCACTTGTAGGGTCTGATCGGGATTACGTGCTTGGTCATAATAACCATATTTCCATAAAATTCCTATTCCCACTAGGTTTTGCCTGAGTTCATATGCACTTCTTAAGTGTGATCCACTTAAATATCCTAGTCCACCGCTGTATATCTTAAGTGGTTGATGTACTGCAAATTCCATTGAAAAATATGCTACCCTTTTAGCATAATTATTGTCTACTTGGTAGGGCACTTGGTATTGAGAAAAATTCATCCTTCGCTATTTAATGAACTGCAATATAAAAAGTAATTGACAAAGAATTGACTCGAAAACGATTTTTAAACTAACATTTTTATAATAATGTTAATAAAAACAAGAATAACTTTGTTAGATTTGCCTAACAATTAACTTCAAGCACCTGAAATTTTACTTATAACCCATGATAAATCATAGCATTGACAAATCGTTGAGTGAAGTACACAATAGTATTGATACTACATTACCAAAGAACAAATGGCGTAAAATATTTTCTTTTCTAGGACCAGCCTATTTGGTAAGTGTGGGTTATATGGATCCAGGAAATTGGGCAACTGACCTTGCAGGTGGTAGTAAGTATGGATATGCACTTATTTGGGTGTTGCTAATGAGTAATTTAATGGCATTGTTGTTACAAGGCTTATCGGCTAGATTGGGCATTGTAAGAGGAAGAGACTTAGCGCAAGCTAATAGAGAAACATACCCAAGAGGAATTAATTTTATTTTATATTTACTAGCAGAAATAGCTATTGCAGCTTGCGACTTAGCAGAAGTGTTGGGAATGGCATTGGGCTTGCAACTATTAACAGGGTTACCATTGGCCTGGGGGGTGGGCTTTACCGTTTTGGATACCTTCTTGTTACTTTATCTTCAAAAATTAGGCATGCGCAAAATGGAAGCTTTTATTCTTGCCCTTGTTGCCATCATTTTTATAGCATTTTTTATTCAAATATTCTTAGCCAAACCTGCACTAGGTGAAGTTGTAAAGGGCTTCATTCCTTCATTTCCCGATAGCGACGCCTTATATATTGCTATTGGTATTATAGGTGCCACTGTAATGCCTCACAATTTGTACTTACATTCTGCGCTGGTACAATCACGCAAAATAGACCGAACAGATTTTGGAATAAGGCAAGCCATCAAATTCAATAGAGTAGACACCACCATTGCACTTAATTTGGCATTTTTGGTAAATGCTGGTATCCTTATATTAGCGGGTACAGTCTTTTTTAACTCTGGTAACTCACATGTAGCAGAAATAAAAGAAGCCCATAAATTGCTTCCCGACTTTCTTGGAAGCTTTGCGCCTATTTTATTTGCTATTGCATTAATAGCAGCGGGACAAAGCAGTACAGTAACCGGTACGCTTGCTGGTCAAATAATAATGGAGGGTTATCTTAGCTTACGCATAAACCCGATGTTAAGAAGGCTTATTACCAGGCTAGTGGCCATTGTACCGGCACTTATTGTGATACTTATTTATGGTGAAAGCAAAATAGACACTTTATTGGTAATGAGCCAAGTCGTATTAAGTTTACAATTAGGGTTTGCCATTATTCCACTTATCTATTTTGTAAGTGATAAAAAAACTATGGGAAAATTTGCCATAAAGCCATTGGTACAAATTGCAGCAATAGCCGTAGCAGCTGTACTTGTATTTTTAAATATCAAAATGTTGATTAACGAAGTAGTTCCATTTTTTGTAGCAGAAAATTTGTGGCCAAAAATATTTATTATTCTTGCGGGTGCTTTCTTTGGTGGAATCCTTTTATACATTTCTATTTTTCCTTTCATACAAAAGAAAAAAATGGATAGTTCAATAAAAATGCATTCTGCAGAAGCTTTACTGCCAGAACTTAACATACCAATATACAAAAACATTGCAGTGGCATTGGATTTTAGTGTAGATGATTACAAAATAATAGCATATGCATTGGGACAAGGAAATAAGGGCGCCAATTACATACTTATACATGTGGTGGAAAGTGTATCTGCAAAACTGCATGGAGCAGATAGTGATGATCATGAAACTAAAAATGATAAAGCACAACTACAATCTTATGCCAATCAACTTTTAGAAAAAGGATTAAATGTAATACCTGTGCTAGGCTTTAAAAACAGGGTAAGTGAGATAGTGAGAATTGCAACTGAAAAAAAGGCGGATATGCTGGTAATGGGTGCGCATGGACACAAAGGGGTAAAGGATATCCTATATGGTGAAACAGTAAATGCAGTGAGGCATGAATTAAAAATACCCGTTTTAATCATTAATTTATAAATGAGCTTACTGACTTTAATGTTGGTTGGCAATCTATTAAAACATATAAAAATAGCTTTACAGTAAAATAAAATATTTTTTGCTTATTTATAATAGTATTACTATCTTTACTTCATTCTTTCACTTAATAAAAAGGAAACAATGAAAAAGTTGATACATAACACTATCCTGATAATTTGTTTAGGATTGCTACCTACAATTATAAGAGCGCAAGCAAACCAAAAGCATACTACATCCATTAATTTTGGGCCAGAAATATTTGCACCAGAAAACTTTTGGGATACACATAGAGTTGGCGGCGGCATTAGTTTAAAGGCTGAATATACTTTCGGTAAACATGCTAGTGCTACTTTTAATACTGGACTTACACATTTTGCTGGCAAAAGGCAATTTGAAGATTTCACTTCGCCCGAACCAAAATTTTACAAGCCAATAGTTGCCATACCATTAAAGGCAGGGGCAAGATACTATATTGGAAACTTCTATGTTTCTGGCGAAGCAGGTATAATTGTAATGACAAACTTTAGCAATACAACCAAAGCAGTTTTTAGTGCTGGGCTGGGCGACAAAATAAAAATTGGCAGAAAATACATAGATATATCTGGTAGGCAAGAAATATGGTTGGGCAAAAACAATGAACAATACAATATGGCAGTTTTGAGAGTTGCTTATGAAATTGTATGGTAATTTTTTGTTGGCTTTACAAGTTTTTACAACTAATAAATTATTTTTCCGACTAAATCATTTGTTGAACCATTTAATAACTTATCATCAAAAAAAGCATTCCATTTTACTTGTTTATCTTTTAATTGCCCATTCATGGTTTCCCCATCGTACTCATTTTGTATTTGATTCATGTAGTTACAACACTCCCTGTAAAGTTTTGCCAACAAGGCATCGGCATTAGCAAATGAAAGTCTCGAAGCTTTTACTTTATCGAAAAATAATTTTGCGGCTAAATAACTAGCATCGAAATGATGCTGTTCATGTGTTAGAATATAAGCAGTCTTACTTCCGGGCTTTACCCATGAATTTGTTTTACTAAAATAACAATAAATAAACACTTCTATATTTCCTTTACCATTCGTGGAATTCATCGATGCCCTATAACCAAAGCCAGAAGAGGTGATAGCTGCCACAGGCCCAGCGGGACCAGGTACGCCTTTAAAATCTGACCAGCCAAGCTTTTTGGTGGCATTGTAATAAATAACATCCCTTGGATTCATCGTTGTTTTTTCTGTCCAAATAATATTGGTTGTTACTTGTGCATTAGTCGCTTTTGGACAAAGGCTATTAAGTATAAGAAAAAATAGGGGGTATTTCATAAAATAATTATAACTCAAAAGAAAGAAAAAATACTTACAAGAAATATTAAAAGTTTTAGAATTGGTAATGATTTAACAATAATTATTTATCCATAATAATTTTAAGAAAGCAGTGCGAAATGTTAACAAAAAAAGTATTGCACTTTTATGACATAGTTTTATACTTTATTGTAATAGTATTACTATCTTTGCTTTTTAAATATATCTACCATGTATACTAAGTACCTTAAAAATATTAAACCAAAGCAGTACAACAACCTTGCTCGAGCGAGAATGGACTACAATTATAGAAGCTTACCTACACAACTTAGTTATTGAATTGTAGTCCACCAACGGCATAGTACGAAAGAATTTTTAGTAACAAATAGTATCACTCTTCTAAAACTTAACAAATGAAAAATAAAATAATATTATTTTTTGCAAAACTATTTTTACCCTTTTTTGCAAACCACATAAGAAAAACAACAAAATTTGGCTATCATCGAAAAACGAAAAATATTTTTTTGATCATACCATTTTTAGCAATTATCTTATTTACTAGCTGCGCTGTAATAAGGCCAGGAGAGGTAGGGATAAAACAAAAATTGGGAAAGCTGTCTGATAATATAACAACGCAGGGAACAGTATTTTATAATCCTTTTACAAGCAGGGTAATAAAAACATCTATTCAAACCAATAATTTGGAATTATCGTTGAGTTTACCCAGCAAAGAAGGATTGAGTATTACATCTCAAATATCTATTTTATATAGACTAGACCAAGCAAAAGTACCGTCCGTAATTAGGGTGCTGGGGCTAAATTATCAATCAATTATTTCCAACGTCTTCAGATCGGCATCTGCAGATGTATGTTCTAAATTTTTTGCAAAAGACATGCACTCTGGTATGCGGGTAGATATAGAAATGGCCATTAAAAAGAAAATGGATGAAACGCTTATAGAACAGGGTATACTTATAGAATCTGTTTTGATGAAAAGTATACAATTGCCAGAAGGATTAGCAGGCTCTATTGAAAGAAAATTACAAGCAGAGCAAGATGCGATGAGAATGGTATTTGTGTTGCAGGAGCAACGATTAGAAGCAGAAAGAATAATTATTGAGGCAAAAGGAACCAGGGATGCTCAAAAAATAATTGCAGAAGGTCTAACACCAGAAATAATAAAAATAAGAAGCATTGAAGCCTTTATACAATTGTCTAAATCGCCTAATACAAAATTGGTTATTACAGACGGTAAAACTCCATTCTTAATAAATTCAGATGAGCCAATAAAAAAATAACAGTGTGAAAAATCTTGCAAAAAGTAGTAAGCAAAAGCAAATTTGAGCTTTTAGAATTTTAAAAAAGTGGATACCAAAAACGGACAAGCTGAACACCGTATTAAGAAGTAAGCAACAAAATGAAAAAAATGAAAAAAATAATTTTAGGAGTACTTATGGTAGCTATTGTATTAATTTCGTGTAACCAAGTGGCACAAGATGCAAAAGATAAAATGGCACAAGAAGCAAAAAGTCAAACAGATAAAATTGTTTCGCAAACCAATGAAAAGGTTCAAAAAGTAATAAATGATCTAAAACTTGTTTATGTAGAGGAAGGCGCACAAGACATTATTACCTATGACGAAGTAAATGCTGCACAGCAAGCATGGTGCGATGCACTGGTAAAAATTGGTACTCTAAAAGAAACGGGTGGGGATTATAAAGCTTTTGCAGAGCAAGTACTTTCCGAGGCTTATAATTACGACAATGGCAAGGTTTTTTTTAAACCCACATTGGCTTATGGCGACCAAACGTTTAGAAACACTAAAAAAGGAGCATTGGCATATTTTATTGGGGGCGACCCAGAATACCCCAATGACAAAGGCTTTGCATTGACTCCTTGGGTAAAGGCACGTTACGATAATGCAGGTGAAAAAAATGAGGGTATACAAATTTATGGCTCAGTAGCTATCACAATGGGTAATGTATGGGTTACCGACAAAACAGGAAAAGAAGTTATGGTTGATAAGACCTGGGTCTTTAAAAAAGGAAAAGATGGCAAACTAAAAATAATAGTTCACAAATCATCACTTCCCTTTGCACCAGCAACTAAATAATTAATATAGGTGTCGAGTATTAACTCGACCCCTAATATAAAAAATTTATCTATGAGTTATCGTTTGGCTTTTTCAACAATTATATGTTTGGTTTGCCACATTTCATTGGCACAAAATACGAGGCTTAGTGATAACAATAATATTGGCTGGTTTAATAATTTCACTACTTTAAAATTTTCAACAAAATATAGTGGTCATGTCGAGTACCAGTGGCGAAGAGATAATTTTGTAACAGATTGGCAACAAAGTTTACTTAGAGTGGGGTTGAATTATCAGGCAAATGAAAAACTTACGCTCAGGCTTGGATATGCTTGGATAGAGACGTTTCCTTATGGAGATATTCCACTGCAAGTTGCAGGGAAAAGATTTCCTGAACATAGAACATACCAAATGGCCACGATTACAGATAACATAAAATTGATGGATGTGAGCCATCGCTTTATGCTAGAACAAAGATGGGTTGGCAGATATACCAACCCTTTACTAGGTAAGCCAGACGACTTTATATTTCTAAACAGAGTTAGATACATGTATAGAATGCAAAGAGCCTTAGGTAAAAAAAAGATTGCAGGTAAGACTGCTTATGCTGCTCTATATGATGAAATATTAATAGGCTTTGGGAAAAATGTGAATGAAAATATTTTTGACCAAAACCGCTTAGCAGTTTTACTAGGCTATCGCTTAAATAAAAAATACAGGGTAGAAGCTGGTTTTTTTCAACAAATCGTACAACTTGGCAGAGAAGTAAATAACAGGAACGTTTTTCAGTATAATAATGGAATAATACTAAATAGTTATTTTAATTTTGATTTGTCAAAGAAAAACATTTCCAAATAACAACGAGCAACATTTCTAAAATATTTTAGTGATTTTAATAAAGAAACCTTTCAAGAAAATTAAAAAGTATTTACCCATTGTAATGTTACTGTTGTGTAAAACATCTGTAGCACAAAAAAATGTATTGGGGAGTTGGAACATCATTAACGTAAAATACAATGTAGATAAAAAATGGAGCTTTTTTGGTGAAGCACAAATAAGGTCACTTAAATTTTATGATGATTTTCATTATTACGAATATAAAGGAGGCTTAAATTTTAAACCGCATAAAAACCTAACATTAACCATTGCAGCAGGTAATTATGATACTTATAAAGAAGGGGGAAATTTTAAAACACCAAAAAACAACGATGAATTTAGATTATGGCCGCAAATAACTTTGAGAAATTCTATTGGGAGTTTTATTATAGAACAAAGATACAGAGCAGAATTTAGATTTACGAGCAACGGATATAGAAACAGGTACAGGTATAGACTTGGTATTTCTCAACCATTTGGTAAAATTAAACCTGCAGGTTATAAACCTTATCTGATAGGTATAAGTAATGAACTTTTCCTTACCAATAGAGCAGCCTATTTTGAAAGAAACAGGATATTGTTTTCATTGGGCTATAAATTATCTACAAATACTTCCGTACAAGCAGGATATTTGCATCAATTTGATTATAAAATAAATGATGAAACAGGTAGCGATTTTCTTCAAATTGGGCTATATGTTGAATTATTTAAGAAATTAAAGAAGTAAATAACTTTTAGACCTTTCAAACAAAAGATTTATACAAAAATGATTGCAGTATTATTTATTGTGTTATTAATTATAATGCTGTAGACGATCAAAACTAAAATATCTACCTCTATCTATTAATAAAATCCACTTCTTTTCCACATTTTCTAAAACTAATACCTTTAAAAGTAGGTTATTGTACTTAAATCTTACCCAATAGTAAAAACACGCTGTGCTTTTACTATTGGGTGATTAATATATAAACAATATATTGCAATAACATATTTTTAACATAAAACCATTACATGAAAAAGTTTTTATTTTTAACACTCGTTTCAGTTTTGTCCACTTTAATGGGTTTTTCGCAAGCAGACAAATTTTGGTCTTTGCACAATGAAAGCAGCGGCAAAATTATTACAGACAAAGCAGTTACAAGACTATCTTTTCCAAAAGAGTATAAATTGTTTGATGCAAACATTGAACCTTTGAGGCAGCAATTATTTTTGGTAGTTGATAACCGTTCTTCTAATCATTCTACCATTATTACACTACCAAATGCCGATGGGCAGTTGGAGGAGTTTGAAGTTTTTGAAGCATCTAATTTTGAGCCTGTCCTTCAAGCAAGGTTTCCTCAAATAAGGGCTTATTCTGGTAAAGGAATTACCGACTTATCAGCTACATTAAAATTGAGTATTTCGCCACAAGGAATACAAACAATGGTTTTTAGAACAGAGAAAGCTAGTGAATTTATTGAACCTTATTCTCAAGATCATTCCGTTTATGCTGTATTTAAATCTCAAAGAATAACTGGGCAATTACCCTGGAGATGTTCTACACCAGATGCTGATTTGGCTATTGACTTAAACACACAAGTTAATAATGCAGGCTATACTGCAAGATCAGGAGGCGATTTAAAAACCATGCGCCTTGCTCAATCTTGCAATGCTGAATATTCAAACTATTTTGGTGCAACAAGTGCTGCTCAAGTTAGTTTGGTATTGGCCGCATTCAATAACACGCTCACTCGTTGTAATGGTGTTTATGAAAAAGATTTGGCATTACACTTAAATTTGGTTGCAAATTCTACATCCGTTATTTACTATAACCCTGCAACAGATCCTTATTCTACCACATTGAGTCAATGGAATGCACAATTGCAATCTACCCTTACTTCAGTGATTGGTGAGGCAAACTATGATATTGGCCATATGTTTGGTGCATCTGGTGGCGGTGGCAATGCTGGCTGTATTGGATGTGTTTGTACCAATGGATCCAAAGGAAGTGGCATTACTTCTCCAAACGATGGAATTCCACAAGGAGATAATTTTGATATTGATTATGTAGCACACGAAGTTGGTCATCAACTAGGAGGTAACCATACATTTTCTCATAGTCTAGAAGGCACAGGTGTTAATAAAGAAGTAGGTTCAGGTATTACCATCATGGGGTATGCAGGTATTACAGCTCAAGATGTGGCACCGCATTCAATCGCCTATTTTCACCAAGCTTCTATTGCACAAATACAAGCAAACCTAGCCACTAAGACCTGTCCTATTACAACAACATTATCCAACGCTACCCCTGTTGTAGCTGCAGTAAGCAACCGTACAATTCCTATTAGCACTCCTTTTGAACTTACAGGATCTGCCACAGATGCCAATGCTGCTGATGTATTAACATACAGTTGGGAACAAAATGATAATTCAACCGTATCTGGTGCAAGCAGCGTAGCAAGTGCTACAAAAGCAACTGGTCCAAACTGGATTTCATATTCTCCTACCCTTTCTTCTACAAGATATTTCCCTAAGCTAGCCACCATTCTTGCTGGTGCGCTTATAAGTGGCCCTCTGGCAGGTGGAGATGCAGGTGCAAATACAGAAGCGCTGAGTTCTGTTTCTAGAACTTTGAACTTTAGATTAACCGTGAGAGACAATGCTCCTTACAGTTCTACAACTCCTGTAAGCGTAGGTCAAACACAATTTACAGATATGGTTGTAACTGTTAGCAACACTTCTGGTCCATTTGCTGTTACTGCACCTAATACAGCAGTAACATGGGCTGGTGGTTCTACTCAATCTATTACATGGAGTGTAAATAATACAACTGCTGCGCCTGTAAGTTGCGCCAATGTAAAAATATCTTTAAGTACAGATGGTGGATTAACTTTCCCTACTGTATTGGTTGCGAGTACACCAAATGATGGTACTGAAGCATTGGTAATTCCTACCATTCCTACTACAACAGCCAGGATTAAAGTAGAAGCAGTTGGAAATATTTTCTTTGATATTAGCAATACAAACTTTACTATTGGAGGTGCTATTGCTTGTGGAGATGCAACAGGTTTAACTTCATCAGCCATTGGAAATAATACAGCTACCGTTAGCTGGACAGCGGTTGCAAATGCAGTAAGTTACGCTGTAGATTATAAATTAGGTTCTTCCTCTACATGGACAAGTTTTGCAACTGCACAAACGGCTACAACTGCAAATTTAACTGGACTTATACAAGGATCATTGTATAACTGGAGAGTACAAGCAACTTGTACTGCGGGTACTGGAAACTTTGTAACTGCACAGTTTACAACAACTACTCCTTTTGTGTGTAATGCACCAACTGGCTTAGCAGCATCCGCAATCACAACATCTGGCGCTACAGTAAGCTGGGTAGCTGTGAGTGGTGCCGTAAGTTATGCAGTAGATTATAAATTGAATTCTTCTTCTGTATGGATTAGTGCTGCTACGGCAACTACCGCTACATCTGTTGCCATTAGTGGTTTAGCTGCAAGTTCATTGTACGATTATAGAGTAAGTACAAATTGTGGTGTAAATGGAACAAGCGGATTTACAGCTGCACAGTTTACAACTACTGCTGCAAGTACTTGTCCAGGCCCATTAGATGTAAGTACAAATGGTACAGCTACAGGAGCGGCTACCATTCCTTTTAATACCGATGTTAAAGGCTTGATAAACACAACTACTGATAATGACTATTATAAATTTGTCGTAACAACCGGTGGAACTGCAACCATTACTTTATCTACATTACCGGGTGACTATGATATTCGTTTATATAGCAGCAATGGTACAACACAATTGGCTATATCACAAAATGGTGGCACAACCAGTGAAACGATCACACGTACATACACAGCAGGTACATATTACATAAGAGTATATGGTTATCAAGGTGCAAATAGTACAACAATCTGCTATAATGTAAGGGTGCAATTGGGTACAGCTTCAAAACTTGAAAATGATACAGAAATTGCATGTAGCAAAGCAATTTTAAAAGTATTTCCTAGCCCCGCAACCGATATTTTAAACGTAAGTGTTTTAGGAGAAATATATGGTAAAGGAGCTTTTATTAAAATTGTAAATGAAAATGGAACTGTTGTAAAGCAACAACAAATAAACAACAGCATCCAACAAGTTGATATTTCTAGATTAGCTAAAGGAGTTTATATTATTCAAGTAGAAAATGAAGGTAAAATGCTTTCATCTAAATTTGTAAAAATGTAATCTTTTCTGAAATAGAAAAAGTAAAAATGGGCTGATTTTTCAGCCCATTTTTTATTAAATCAAATCTAATTTTTCAATCTTGTTTAAAAAGTTCACATCTTTCAACTCTTCTTCAATCTGGTCAAAATCTTTCTTGAACACACTTACTGTTATCTGCCCATTTTTTAGCAAATGCAATTCGTCGCAGGTTTCTTTTAAGGTTGAAAAAATATGCGATGAAATGATTACAATCTTATTCAAAGCTTTTAAGCGATGTATCAATTCTTTTATCAATAAATTGCTTTGAATATCTACCCCATTAAAAGGCTCGTCCAATACAAACACATTGTTTTGTTGCAATAAAATGCCCGTAATCGCAAGCTTTTTCTTCATACCAGTGGAGTATGTTTCTGCGTATTTTCCAAGCGGTAGATCAAAAATATTTTTCTCTTCAATATCTTTCAATACAATTTTTCGGGCATTACAAAGTAATTGCAAATATTCGCCACCGGTAATTTTTGGAAAGAAAAATAAATCTGTAGGAAGAAAGCCCATCACATTCTTCAAAATTCCTTCATCGTATTTTATTTGCCCATCATAATTTTCAATACCTGCCAAGCATTTAAATAAAGTGGTCTTTCCTGCACCATTTTCGCCAACGACACCATACACATTGCCCTTACAAAATTGTAGATTTATATTAGTAAGTACCACAGTATTGCCATAAGACTTACATAAATGCTCTATTTGAATCATGCTAAAATAGTTTTTAAACGCTTATTGGATTGTATATAAAAAACTATTGCAAAACCAATGATTAAAGGAGGAAACCATGCGGAAAACACCAACGCCATCAGTTTTGTTGGGGATATTGAAGATGGAAATTGTGCATACTTGCTCAACAAACAAGTGATTACTAAAATAATACCCGCTAATTCTATCAGCAAAATAATAGGCTTATGCCCTTGAAAAAAGAAAATCAAACTCAACACGATTGGTAAAGTCAGTAGTAAAGTATGAAGAACAGCTATTTTTATCTTACCCCAAATAAATTGTTTTGGTTTAGAGGAAAATATCCAGACATAAAAAACATCTTCTGGATTAACGTAAAATCCCATAAAGGTAAAAAACAACATAATTAATGAAAATACTGCTAGTCCAAAATTATCGTAATGAATAGCTATAAAAATTAGATAATAAAAAGCCATTATTACGATAATAGATTTCCTAAACCCACCCAAAAACTCGAAAGGAGTTTTAAAAAAAGGGGTTGGTATTACAAAGTTGACATTACTGTTGAAACTAAGTAATGCCATAATACTTGTAACAACAAGCAATAGTGCTGCAAGAAAAAATTCAGATTTAAAAAACAAGAAAATTATAAAAGGTAAAACAAGCAATGCGTTTTCCAGTATCCTCATCAATCTAAACTCCTGTACTTTAAAAATAATATTGAGAAAGGTATTTTTATCTTTTGTACCAAGCATACTTACAACAATGATGGCTATACCAGCAAACATGTAGGATGGAAAGGGAGCTTTAGCAAAAATGTAAAGCGAAAAAACAACAAATCCAGCTAAAAAGCCCATACTTGCTATAATTGGATTTACTCCGAAATCTTTCAATTGCCTTCCCAATAATTTTAATCGCAGTAAAAAGTAATATTTCATTATTAAAATTGGAAAATGTTAGACACAAAAACCTGTGCCTTCAAAGGCGATGTTCTCAGGAATCATTTGAATAAATCGATGCCTATAATTAACAAGAATAATGTTAGCGCTCATTCATTCCTTTTACGAAATCACTAACCAAATAGCTCAATAATTTTCCAGTGGTTTCATCTTTGCGTCCATCGGTAAGTTGAGAGGCAGCTTCGCAAATATGTAAGTATACAGCTTTGGAATGACGAGCAGCATAGGTCATATATTGCCTAGCAAGTAACACACTTATGCCTGCTGGGCTGTGGGCACTGCTTAGGGCATTTCTCACGCAATCAATATCTAACTCAATGCCAGTATAATTATCCGATGTAAAATCTACCGCCTGCCCTACTGCCTGAATAAAACTCTTTCTTTCCCTTAAAAAAATATCTTCATAAGAGGTGAATTGCAAAAAAGGATTAGACTGTACATCTACCAATACATTTTGCGGAATATAGTTTTCTTGAATACCAACCATACTGTATTTACCTAGGAAGCCGTTAGATTCTGCATAGCGAAAAGCGTTGCCACTGTGGCGTCCTTCCATGGTTCTATAATCCGTATGGGCATCTAAATTGATAACATTTATTTGTGCCAATGGAATTTTTCCATTCTTTAATAATCCTTTAGAAACCCCTTTTATTAATGGATATGCATTATTATGTCCACCACCAATAACAATGGGAAATTTACCCGCCTCCACAACTGTTTTTATCAATCGCTCTACTTCTTCATCTATTGTGTTTACAGCATGTCGATATGCATTTATCTTCTCTTCTTCACTCAATGCATTGTTTTCAATTAGATATTTGATATCGCCAAAATCAAAATCACCCAATAACAAAATATCTTCCCCGCTACAAAAATCATTGCTTTGAATATTTAAAAAAGCATTCACAAAAGGATACCAATTTGTATCCGCACCTCCTATGCCGCTATTTGCACGCACGCCTAAATCTTCAGGAATACCAATGATAACATACTTTGCCGAAGATTCTTGCAATACATTCGGCCATTCTCCTTTTTGCAAGCATTGCATACGTTCGCCAAGTTTTGTCTCAAAACGTCGGGGTTTTGTAAGTGAGATTAATTCCTTCTTTGTGTAAAATTTAAAATGTTTCATGTTTAAGTTTTTAGGACCGAGCAATTGCGCAGTTTATACAACAATTACTACGAGATACACTGTTAGTTAAAAAATTTTCATTAAACCCACTCTCCTTTCAGCATTACCCTATCAATATTATTCATACTAAAGCTATAAAACAAATAGCTAATAGAAGGTATTTTTTTCGTAAAAATCAAATCAGCCCTTTTTCCTACCATAATAGAACCTGTTTCTTGTTCAGATTCTATCGCATAAGCGCCATTGATGGTTGCCGCATTGATAACTTCTTCGGGCAGCATTTTCATTTGTATACAACTAAGAGCAGCTACAAAATTCATATTGCCAGATGGAGATGATCCAGGATTATAATCGGACGCTAGCACTACAGCCGCACCAGCGTTTATGAGTGCACGTGCAGGTTGGTAATGCATACGTAAAAAAAAGGCAGCCGTAGGTAATAAACTACTGCAACCTTCAAATTTCCCAAGTAGTTCTATTTCGTTTTCCGTCAATGTTTCTAAATGGTCTAATGAAACGGCATTATTGGCAATTCCTATTTCTATACCTCCAATACTGTTTAATTGGTTTACGTGTAACTTTGGTTTTAATCCACATGCTTTACCCGCTTTGCAAATTTCATCTGTCTCTTCAGGTGTGAAAAAACCGGTTTCGCAAAAGACATCTATGTAATCTGCCAATTGCTCTTTGGCAATAGTGGGTAGCATTTCATTTTTTATTAAGTCAATATAGCCTCTGTGATTTTCTTTGTACTCCAGCGGATAAGTATGCGCTGCAAGAAAGGTAGCTTTAATAATTAGGTTTGAATTCTCCTTCAATTTTTTTATAACACGGAGCATTTTTAATTCTCCAGCTACATTTAATCCATAGCCACTCTTAATCTCTATTGCACCCGTTCCCAATGCTGTCAATTCATTCAATCTTATTCTTGCAGCTTCATACAAATCATCTTCAGATGTTACTTCTAGTTTTTTAGCTGAGTTTAAAATTCCTCCTCCTTTTGCAGCTATTTCTGCATAGGTTAATCCATTTATCTTATCTACGAATTCGTTTTCCCTACTGCCAGCAAATACAAGGTGGGTATGGCTATCGCACCAGGTAGGCATAACAATTTGTCCACTTACATCCATTACATTTTTAGGAAATTGCGGCACTTTTATTTCCAATTCAAACATGGCACCAAAATCCACTATCAAACCATCTTCTATTAATAAAAATGCATCTTCAATAATGGGCAGATTGGCCAATGCTGTACCTCTCAGTAATTCATTTCTTTCCCGCACATTTACAAGCTGGGCAATATGTATAAAAAGTATTGCGTTGTGCATATTTACAGTTGTTCGTACAAATTTTTACTAAAAGTTTCCAACTCAGGGTCACGAGCACCCATTAACAACAACACACAGTCTTCTGTAAAATGGGGGCGTATGGCTTGCAATAAATCTTTTCTATCTTCTACAAAAAAAGCATTTTTACCCAATGCAGTTATTTCTGTTATCAAATCGTTTGCCGAAATATCTTTCACAGCAGTACCTCCAGCATAAAATATTTCGCTCATCCATATTTCATCTTGTGGGCGCAATGCATGAGCAATTTCTTTTACAAAATCATTTTTCAAAAAACGAGTAGGGCCATAGCCATGGGGCTGAAACCAAGCAATTACTTTGGGAGCAATGGGTTGGCATGCACTTATGGAAGCCGCACATTTAGCAGGATTGTGTGCATAATCATCTATTACTTTTATACCATGCTTTTCTCCCAATAATTGATGCCTCCTATAAATTCCTTCATACGCTGCCAATCCTTTGGCAGATTGCTCCAATGATATTCCAATAATACTTGCAACGGCAGCCGCAGCCAACGCATTTTCCATATTGTGTTTGCCAATTGTTTTTAAATGAAAAGGCGTATCGTTTATGGTAAAACTAATATTCATGCCATTTTGAATAAGATTGTCCGCAACAAAACCTGCAGCATTTTCATCAGAAGAAAAATCATTTTCACTATTATTGGAAAGTGTAGCCGATAATTTATTTGAACGATTTACAACAAAAGCGCCTGTTGTATTTTTTCTAAAAGTTGCAAAAATATCTAGCAATTCATCTATCTCCTGGTGATCTTTATCTATGTTCAACAACAACCCAATTTCGGGATGGTATTTTACAATGGAGCCATCACTTTCATCTGCTTCTATCACCAGCCAATCTCCTTTTCCAACTTTGGCATTTCCTATTTTTCCCTGTTTTATAATACTTACCAAGCCTGCTCCGCTAATGATGCCAGGCCCATAACCAGCCGTTTCTAATATTTGGAACAACATACCACCCGTTGTACTTTTGCCGGAGGTACCTCCTACTGCAATCGTTCTTTTACTCGCAGCAATAAGGGCAAGCAAATCGCTTCTCTTTATAATAGGAATACCCAGCTTTTTTGCCTTTTGCACTTCTGGTACGGTATCTTCTATGGCAGTAGAAACAATAATCAATTCTACGGCAGTAGATATTCCTTCTCCATTTTGCGGGAAACACTGTATTCCCTTCGCTTCTAATTTTTCTTTTGTTTCGTTGTAAGCATCTGCAACAAAATAACGATCGCTCCCACTCACCTGCTTACCTGTACCCACAAGAAACTGGGCCAGCGCACTCATACCAGATCCTGCAATGCCTATAAAAAAGAAATGTTCAATATTAGCCAAAGATTTTATTTGTTCCAATTTATTATTCATTTTGAAATGCTAATTTACATGTATATTGAATGATGAAAGTGGTAATTGTAAAATGTTTTTTAACAAATTCAAAAAAACTTATGATTATCCTTTTGCGTTTATGAATAAAATTTATAACACAATGAAAATCTTATTAAGCACATTTCTTGCAATCACATTATTTACATCTTGTGGCTATACACAAAATAAGGGCCTCAAAATACCTACGGCCACATCTACCAAACCTATGCCAGGCGAGGCTGTTGCCACATTTGCCGAAGGATGTTTTTGGCATGCCGAAATCATTTTTCAGAGCTTGGCAGGTGTAAGAGATGCAGTTTCTGGCTATGCCGGCGGCACTACTACAAATCCAACTTATGAGAGCGTTTCGTCTGGTAAAACAGGGCATACAGAAACGGTAAATGTATATTACGATCCTACTAAAATATCTTATGCCAGCCTGGTGGCTGCTTTATTTGCTAGTATGGATCCTACGCAATTAAACAGGCAAGGAAATGATGCCGGTACAGAATATCGTTCTGCTGCATTTTACAGAAACGAGTCCGAAAAAAACATCCTACTTGCCGAAATAAAAAAGATAAACGATTCTAAAAAATACAAATCAAAAGTGGTAACGGAAGTGCTCCCTTTTACCAAATTTTACCCTGCCGAGGATTATCACCAAGAATATGTATTTCACAATCCCACACAAGGATATGTGCAAGGGGTTTCTATACCAGAGTATTTGGAGTTTAGGAAAAATTTTAAGGGGCCGTTTAAAAACTAGTTGGTTTTTCACAAATAAATATTTCACATTTAGAGACATAGAATAAAAAAGTATAAAAGTATACTTTTTATTTTATGTCTCTTTTTTATGTTCTTTAGTCTAGTTGTGTACCTCAAGCACTTTTTACGCCGTAACTACTCCATAATTAAATCTCAACAAAATTACCACCGCTCAGCAAAGCAGGAACAAAATTGGGAACCGCCCCTGTCAACTTTCAACTGCCCCTGCCCACTGCCCTCTGCCAAGTGCCTCCTCCCCCTACTCCAACTCCTCCAGCATCTTCAAATAATCGTACTGCTCATCTTCGTGCATGGCTGCAACTGCTTTCTTTATCTTTTTCAATTGGGATAAGTAAATATTGTGCAAGGCTGTATTTCTCTTGAGGTCTAGCCCAAGTTCGTTTATTTTTTCGCACACATGTATGAGTACATCGGGCTCAGTGGTTTTGCTATCGCTGTATTTTATATAACGGTTTGCAATGCGTACAATTTTGCGAATCGTTTTTTTAGCAAAATACAATTGCGATTTATTTACCGTTTCAAAAAGTTCATCGAGCAAAGCATTTACACTTGCTACATAAGAGCGCTCATCGCTGGCCTCAAACATTAAATAGGTAAGCAATTCCTTGTTTTCTTTCTTAAATTTTATCAGCCGCAAGCAAAGCTCTAGCAATACCGCAGGTGCTGTATTCTCTAATTCGGCTTTTATTTCTTTTAAAGACGCTGTCTTCATGTATTTATTTTATTTCTCATTTTTTCCCTCTAAAAAGTGGGCATTCGCTTTAAGATACTCCAAGCTGCTTCCACCATCTTTCATAATAACGCTCTCAAAAGGAAAAATACGTTCTTATTTCTTTATTTAATGTTTTTAGTAGATAATATTGAAAGCTATTTTTTTACCTCGGGTATGTTTGTACACAACTTTTTAGTATTTGTGCAGTTTGTGAATTGACCAACTGTCCGCCCGGAACTGAACCTGCTGGTAGGCTGGGCTAAATTAATACACAGCGCACAGCGTCCCGTGGACATCCTGCGGTTAACTAAAAGCCGTAGTTTAGAACTACTGCCCGGCAGAATTACGTCTGCCGAATATAAAGCTTGGATATGCACTGCCGATGATTACTTCAATCCAGCCCCAATTGCACAAAACCTTTTTTTAGCGGACGTTTTTTGGCATATAGCCCACTGATTATAGGGGCAACTACTTTAAAGATAAACGCCCGAAACTCTAATTTAAGCTTTGACAGAAAACGGGTAGCCTTCATGTTAATCATCTATATACTAAGCGAGTTTGTGAATATGGGGTGCCGCCTACGAATAATGTTTCCTTGATTGGTAAGTTATCGCTATTATATTGAATTTGTTTTTGATAATTTGATGTAATGCCACCTCCTCCAACAGAAACAATGCTTAGATCTGTGAAGTAATTTTGATTTAAAAAATCAAAAGTTAATGCAAAATCATAACCTAAGTATTGGTGGATTGATCGTCCAAAATTTTCAACGGGCATTGGTAAATAGAAATTACATCTACTAGTGGAAAGAGATTTAAAATAATTTGACAATGAATTGTACTGAAGAAATTTAGTGGTGCCATAATACGTTAGTACCCCAAGCGGTTGTTGCCTGTTCATAAAATGCCTGACACTATCGATATTATTATTATTGCTTAGATAAATTGTATCAGATTGCCAGTTTAAAGCTGATTTTGCAGGACACAAATTTTTTGGGTAATTGAATAATTAATGACAGAAATGATACTGGAGCCGCTTGAGAAGTAATACGTTGAATCACGCACTTTATATCCAGAAGTATTATAAGTAAAATAGGAAACGAAATTAAGGTTCGAAGAATGATTGATATGGGTTCTCATAAAGGGCGATGAGTCGGTTCCATTATAAACATAAGTATTTTCCTCACGGAGCGTATCATTTCCCACAAGTCTTTCCTGTACTACACGATTTTGACTGTCATATATAAAATTAAGGTTGCTAGTTGCCATAATTACACTATCCAATAGTGTAGGGTTAAGCGACCTCTGGGTTTCAGATTTAGAACAACTCAAAAAAAAATTCAGGGAAATTAGGATTCCTAAAAATAGTTGATATTTCATTTTAAGTTTACTTTGATTAATAAAATACATTTCTTCAAGGAGATTCACTTTTAAAATAATACGTTGCCTGATATTAAGAATATATTTTACCCTCAGATTAATGAAAATTTCGTTTAAAGTGTCCTCTAACAAACGTATTATGGGCTCACTTGCTTAGTAGGTAACTGAGACTAAGCAAAAAATCTTACAAACAGATTCATTTAGCATTTGGCTTATGGCATTTCACTTACCAGATTCACATTGCCTTCACTGTCATGGTAAATAAAATTAGTAAATCTACAATGCAAATAATAATTATATTGACCATAGAGCGTTTGACCAAATTATAATTGGTTGTTTATTTTTTACAATAAGATTTGCTTATAATATCCTTTCTTTGCACCATATTACAAACAAATAAAACCCATTCAGCATGTCAGCATGTAATTTTAGTGTAAACTTCACAAAACCCGTAAGTGAAATTTTAGAAAAAGCAAAACAAACAGTAGAGTCGCAGCAGGGAACATTTACTGGCGATGATACTGCTGGCCGTTTTGATGTAAGCGTATTTGGAAATACCATTGTAGGCACATATACCGTAGTAGATCAAGTTTTAAATATAGATATCATTGACAAACCTTTTATGGTACCGTGTAGTATGATCGAAAGTTTTTTGACGAGTAAGTTGAACTAATAGCTGTTCTTATAAATTAAGCACCGAAACGATCAACCAATATACAAGCCTACCATTTAATGTAGATAAATTTATATGATGTAAGGCTTAATAATTTATTGGAGCAGCAGCAACATTTATACATTTACCAGCATTGGTTTCCAGCTTTTCGCTACTATCTTTTTGTGTTCCGCCAAGGGGCGGATAATACAAAAAGGATAGCCGCTTCAATCTGGACTATCCTGAGCTTTGGTTCCTTACTCAACATGTAAGAGCGTATTTCTCTTATAAAACTCCATCTCATGGTAAAGGAAATTATTTACATATTGGCTGTATTTAAAATTGTCACACACAAAAGTAGATGTTACCAATAAAAAAATAACCGCAGAGAAAAGAAGAACAGAGCGATTTCGCATAGATTCTCTGCTGAGTCTCTTTTAACTCAATTCTCTGCGGTGAATGAATAAGCGACAATTTTAAATGCACCCTATGTTTTAATAAATTGATATTTTCATTATATTTTTTGTAATTTTCTCTTTATAAAATACATGTAAGCTTTATGAATAAATTAAGCCATCATCTTTCCGAACTAGAGAACCTAATAGATTTAAGCCATGAGCAAAATGAAAAAGTATCTTCAAGCCCTGTAGGTTGGCATATAGAACATGTACTATTGGCAACAAATCGAGTAATTGAAAATACGGTAGCCTCAGATCCATCTCAATACAAATGGAATTTCAATAAAACGAGGGCACTCGTATTTCTAATAAATAAAATTCCAAGAGGAAAAGGCAAAGCGCCTAAAGCCTCCTTACCTGCTGGAGAAATAAATATTGAAAGAATAAAAGAAATGCTTGACATTTCAAAACAAAAAATAAAAGATATAGAAGGCTTAGGGCCAAATAGTTATTTTGAGCACCCTTATTTTGGAAAATTGAATGTAAAACCTACTATAAAATTTTTAGAGATACATTTAAAACATCACTTAAAAATTATTGCAGAAATTATAAAAGAAAAATAGGTATTTTCATTTTTGAAGATAGGAATAAAAGGTACCAGAAAATTTGAACCGCAGGCTACTACGATGAAACAGTAAAGTAATTTTATCATTACCTTGCTTATTAGAAGCCAGCATTAGCAACATTTATTTGCAGCCGCACAAATAAGTCAATACATTCTTCTTATATTATTTACTCGTTAAAGATTATCAATGGAAATTACACGAAGTTTATTAAATATTCCTACGTTGGTTTTGCTTTTAACTTTGGTGCTTGTATTTGCAAGTCTAAATATTTTAGTGACTTTTATAGTACGTAACCTTATCAAAAAAAAGAAGTTGGGTTCATTTAATGATATAATCGGATTTAACTTTACGGTAGTGAGTGGATTTTATGCATTGCTTTTAGCTTTTGTAGTTGCAGAAGCGCTCAGCGAATCAAGTGATGTACAAAAGGATGCCGACAAAGAAGGTAGCCTTGCTAAAAATTTATTTCGGCAAATACAAGCATATCCAGACACAAACAGCATAGCTGGTTTAAAGATAGAATACCTGCAATATATAAATTTGGTATTGGAAGATGAATATCCACAAATGGATAAAGGGCTTCAAAGTGAAAGCACAAGAAAAGCCTTTTCAAAAGTGTTTAGCGTAATAGAAAGATTAAACCCAATCGATAACTTTACACAAGCAAAAGCACAGTTTATGTTAGAAAGCATAAATGATTTAGCTACTTACAGAAGTTTACGTGTACTAGCGGTTGAATCGGAAATACCCAATGCAATGTGGCTTACACTTTTAGTAGGTGGTCTCATCACTTCCATTTTATCAGCACTATTGAGTGTAGAAAACCTTCGCTATCATTTATTCATTAACGGGTTAATGGGTGCATTTATTGGGCTCTTATTTTTCCTTATCCTAATACTCGATCATCCATTTAGCGGCAGTTTAAAAGTAGAACCAAACGGGTACAAAGACATTCTTATATTGGAAAAAAGTTATTGACAAGATTTGTTATAAAGAATGAAGTGGAATTTTTTATCTATACTTCGGTTTCCAATTCGTATTAATGTGTGTGAAGGAAATTTAAACTAGAATTATTACGATGCAAATAACGGTGCATTAAACAATGTAGAGGTACTGCCTTGTGTTACTTTTAAAGCCAAAGAAGCTACGTACAAAACACTGGTTACTACTCGTACTTAATAGTTGTAAAGTAAATAAAACATTTTCGAAATAAATATTTCTACATTTTACGTATTCATTAACGAAAGCATGCTTATTTTTATGATATGAAAAAACCAATCCTTTTTTTAATTGCCTGTATTTTTTTCAATTTCAGTTTTGCTCAAATAAGCATACCCAAATACAAGTACATAGATGATGATGTACAAAAGCTAGGTGCTCTTATCGATTTTAATGTGGCCACCATAGCAGATACTATTACCAGAAATTTTTCCGACAATGAACAAAAGGCAAGAGCCATTTTTTATTGGATAGCGAACAATATCTCTATAGATCCGAAAGCTACCAAAATGCATGACGAACGGAACAAAGAGCCAGAAAAAGTAATTGCTTCAAGAAAAGCAACAGCGCTAGGCTTTTCATTACTTGTGCAAGAAATGTGCAGCTATGCAAAAATTCGTTGCCTTAGCGTAGATGGCTATGTAAAAAACTTTGCAGCAGAAATAAATGAAACAGCAGATGAAAAGAATTACTCTTGGAATGTGATACAACTTGGGCAAAGCCCCGAAACTTGGTACTATGTAGATGCATGCCGGGCCAGTGGATTTTTAGATAAAAAACTAGCAATCTTCACAAAACAATTTACCAGCCAATATTTTTTTTCGGATAGAAAAATGTTTAATCTCGTTTATTTCCCCGATAATTCTGCATGGCAGCTTGGCCCAGGGGTAAAAAGTTTGAAAAGCTATTATGCCTTGCCCGTTTTTGGTAGCCAGGCTATAGCTTTGGAAATGAGAAACCCCTCACCACTTACTGGTTTTATTAAAGCAAAACTCAACAAAGCTACCGACTTCAGTTTTTCAATAAACAACGACAATACCATCACCAAAATATCCATCATCATTGGTGATGAAAAGAAGCAAATGAAAGAAGAACCAATGAATTTTGATAACAATAGTGGCGATATAAAATTCAGTTATACTTTTAAAAAAGAAGATACTTTTCCAATAAAAATAATAGCCGATGGAAAAGAGGTAATGACTTATATGATAGAAGTTACCGAGTAAGATTCCTATCTTCTTTATACGCTCGCATCATTTCACCATAACTCATTTTCATTGCACAAGCTTTTAAAACCACTGCAATCCTTTTTGCTATCACTATTTCAGACTTTGCAGATTTTACCCAATTGGAATAATAATTTTTATGCGATGGAGGAAGTTTGTTGAAATAAGCTAAGGCAATTGGATCATCTGCCAAACATTCTAATAATTCGGAAGATAATTTTACCATATCATCATCTTCTTCAAAAGCTACATTAACGGCAGCCCCTTGTATTTTTCCAAGTTGCTTTCTTAATGGGGCATTTACTGCAAAAATAAAATTACCCTCGCCCATAGGCAATAAAGCTCCTCCACTTATAGCTACTTTATCTATTGTTCCTTTTACCCTAAACGATTTTTTGTAGTTTGGCTTTATCTGTGTAGCAATATTTGCAGGCACGGCTATGTAAATCCATCCCGTTTTTTCGCCCTGCATACCAAATTTTTGAAGTGTTGTTGTAAAGCTTATCATAATTAATTCTTTAAATCTACCATTTTTTTACAAATGGATTTGAGATAATCAAAACTAATTTAAAGATGTCTAATACACACTAAAAAAGCCACCCAAAAAGGTGGCTTACTTATTATGACTTAAATTTAATTATGCTCTTTGCTTAGCTTTTGCTGGTTTTGTTGGTTCTTTTGCAACAACATTTTCAGGAGCTTTTGTTACTGTTTTTTGTCCAAAAGATTTGCTAGATTTTCTTGCCGGAATTGGTTTTCCTGGAATTCTATCAGGATATTTTGGAGCGGCTCTTTCTACTATTTCGGGTACATACTTAGGAGCGGCTTTTACAGGTGCCTTACCTTTCCCCTTATTTTTCAAATTCTTAATTGCATCTTCAATACCCCTCTTAAGGTCTTCGTAGGTAGCTTTTGCTACCATCCGCTCTCCATTGATAAAAAAAGTAGGCACGGTTGTTACACCTCTGTCAATACCTTCTCTCAAATCTCCTTGTACTTGCCATCCGTAGGTAGCATTTACCAAATCATCCAAGAAACGCTTGTTGTTTACTCCAGCTTCTTTACTGTATAGTTTTAAACTGGTTGTACCCAAGTTCTTTCTATTTGCAAATAAGATGTTATGCATTTCCCAAAACTTACCGTCTTGCCCAGTAGCTACAGCTGCTTCACCAGCTTTTAAACTGCGTTGGTGTATGTTTGTAAGCGGAAAATGCCTAAAGTTGAAACGAATAATGCCATCGTATTCTACTAATAATTTTTTCACATATTCGTTTGCATTTGCACAAACTTCACTCTCATACTCTCCAAACTCTTCTAATGTAATTTCTGCTTTTGCATTTCCTACAAAAATGTCTCTTGGTTCTATTATTTCAACCACTTCTTTTTTAAATGCCATTGTCTTTTGATTTTTGCCGTATACTTTATCAGAACAGCGTTGTTCATTGAATTACAACTTTTTATAAATTACGAATCGTTGCTTTATTTTTTCTGAATAGCCATGAAGGTATGCTTTTTTTCGATATAACGTTTGCCGTTCATGTAAAATTCAAATTTTACCTTTATAAGATACTAATAATCAAATAAATATAATTTATTCACTTAATAATCCACATTATACCTTAGCTACCTGGCTTTCATTCCTAAAAACCACCGTTCCATCAAAAACATCTACCATCACCGGATAACTTGTATCGATATCTCCTGCAAGTATTTTCTTACTCAATTGGTTCACAATTTGCT
This sequence comes from Ferruginibacter sp., assembly GCA_031380515.1. Lineage (GTDB taxonomy): Bacteria > Bacteroidota > Bacteroidia > Chitinophagales > Chitinophagaceae > Ferruginibacter. Next base: position 34,517 of record JANNGD010000232.1, read on the forward strand.
TTTGAATCAATCTTTTCAATGGCCTTGCACCAAATTGGGCATCGTATCCATTTTCTACCAAGTAATCCAATGTATATTCACTAAACTGGAGATCTATACCATTTTTCTCAACCAATTTTTTTAATCCTTCTAGTTGAATATTAATAATTCCTTTAATTTCTTTTTTCATTAAAGGCTGGAACATAATTACTTCATCTATTCTATTCAAAAATTCGGGGCGAATTGTTTTTCGCAACAACTCAATCACTTCATCTTTTGTCCTATCCACCACTTCTTCTTTATTCTTTTCATTAATTCCTTCAAAATTATCTTGGATAATCTGGCTGCCCATATTACTCGTCATAATGATAATGGTATTTTTAAAATTCACTACCCTTCCCTTGTTATCCGTAAGCCTGCCATCATCCAATACTTGCAATAAAACATTGTATACATCTGGATGGGCTTTTTCAATTTCGTCTAACAACACAACTGAGTAAGGTTTTCTTCTTACAGCTTCTGTTAGTTGTCCGCCTTCATCATATCCCACATAACCGGGAGGTGCCCCTACCAATCTGCTTACAGAATGTTTCTCTTGGTATTCACTCATATCTATCCTAGTCATCATGCTGTCATCGTCAAAAAGATATTCTGCCAAGGCCTTTGCCAATTCTGTTTTACCCACTCCTGTTGTACCCAAAAATATGAATGAGCCAATGGGTTTGCGAGCATCCTGTAAGCCTGCACGACTTCTACGTATAGCATCGCTTACCGCTTCTATTGCTTCATCCTGCCCCACTACCCTTTTATGCAATTCATCTTCTAGGTTCAATAATTTTTCTTTTTCGCTTTGCAACATTTTTGTAACAGGTATGCCGGTTGCTTTTGCTACACTTTCCGCAATATCTTCTGCATCCACTTCTTCCTTTAGCAATCTTCTTTCAGATAGGGCAGCTAATTTTTCTGTAAGTGCTACAATCAGTTCCTCTTGTTCTTTCATTTTACCATAGCGTATCTCCGCCACTTTACCATAATCACCATTGCGCTCGGCTTGCTCAGCTTGTACCTTCAAATCTTCAATGGCCGCTTTGCCATTCTGTATTTTATCTACCAATTCTTTTTCCTCTTTCCACTTTGCCCTGTATGTATCTCTTTCTACCGATAGGTTTGCAATATCTGTATTAAGCACTTTTAATTTGGCTTCATCTTTTTCCCTTTTTATCGCCTCTCTTTCTATTTCTAGTTGACGAATTTGCCTTTCCAATTTATCCAATTCTTCGGGCATAGAATTCATTTGCATCCTAAGTTTTGCCGCACTCTCATCCATTAAATCAATGGCTTTGTCTGGCAAAAATCTATCCGTCATATAACGATTACTCAATTCCACTGCTGCAATAATTGCTTCATCTTTTATTCGAATATGGTGATATGTTTCGTAACGCTCTTTTAAGCCACGCAAAATAGAAATGGCATCTTCCACCGTAGGCTCATCAATCATCACTTTTTGAAAACGCCTTTCCAGTGCTTTATCCTTTTCAAAATATTTTTGGTATTCGCTTAATGTTGTAGCGCCTACTGCTCGCAGTTCCCCACGTGCCAAAGCCGGTTTCAAAATATTGGCTGCATCCATAGCACCATCACCACCACCAGCGCCTACAAGCGTATGTATCTCATCTATAAAAAGAATGATTTCTCCTTCGGCAGCTGTAACTTCTTTCACAACCGATTTTAGGCGCTCTTCAAACTCGCCTTTGTATTTTGCACCAGCAATCAATAGCCCCATATCCAACGCATAAATAACTTTGCTTTTTATGTTTTCTGGCACATCACCATTTACAATACGTATTGCCAATCCTTCTGCAATAGCTGTTTTACCTACACCTGGCTCGCCTACTAGTATTGGATTATTCTTTGTTCTACGACTCAATATGTGCAAGGTTCTACGTATCTCTTCATCTCTTCCAATTACAGGATCCAGCTTACCAGCTCTTGCCATTTCGTTTAAGTTTTTTGCATATTTATTCAGTGCATTAAACTGTGTTTCCTGTGTTTGAGAATTTACTGTTTCTCCCTTACGCAAATCTTTAATAGATGCTATCAACCCTTTCTCTGTAAGCCCTGCATCTTTTAATAATTTGGCAGCCGCATCATTGCCTTGCAACAATGCAAGCAATAAATGCTCAGGTGTTATAAATTCATCACCAAAAGTTTTTAGTACAGCATTTGCCCGCAGCAAAACGTTGTTGGCATCTCTGCCCATGGTTTGCGCTGGCTCGCCGCTTACAGTAGGTAATTTTTTTATAAGCTCTTCTAATTTGGTAGTCACCAGATTTACTGTAACATTATTTTTCTTCAATAAATAATCTACAGAAGAATCATCCGAATCTATCAATGCTTTTAGAAGATGCTCCCCTTCAATATTTGGGTTCTTATTTATGAAAGCAATCTGTTGGGCTTGTTGCAGCGCTTCTGTTGCTTTTATCGTAAAATTATTTGTACTCATAGTTTATCTCCATGGGTTGCACCCATGGTTACTCAAAGTAAACCCCTTTGGGGTTTGTTGTTATAAAATACTTTTTTGTTCTTAATCAACTTTTTATTTAAAAGCCACCTACAATTTAATCTTCGAGATTTCCATCCGCCTTTGGCTGAGAGATAGAACGGGCTCTTTGGTGCTATGAACTAGGAAACCATATTCAATTTTTGTTCAGCCTGCCCCGCACATATTGCGGTGGCTATTCGTTACAATGCTTTTGTTCGTTCCACACAAAACATTTACACTTCTATCCCGCAGCAGCCCAGCAGAAAAATATTTTTTTTTCCAGAGGAGTTCTACGGGTAACTTTTATTTTGGAGAAGATTATGTAGACTAAAAAACTATATCCATTGCTTTGTAAGTGTTACCAAACCATCAATGTCTATTTTTTCCATACAATTAAAATGCTCTTTGGGGCATTTTTTTAGTCCATATTTGCTGCAAGGTTGGCAACGGAGGTTGATCACTACATTTTCGTAAATCGGTATTTGTTGCTGGCTCATAAATTTATTTCCATAATAAGGCGCTACATCTAAACAAGGAGTTGTACCGCCCCATAGTGCTATCAGTGGCCTGTTGAAAGCACAAGCAATGTACTGCATCCCTGTATCATTGCTTATAACCAACTTTGCTTTTCTCACAATATCTGCCGACTCACTTATGTTAAACTTGCCGCAGGCATTGTAAATCTTCACCGAATCTTCATTGGCAATAATCGAACCATTTTCTGCATCTTCTTTGCCACCAAGTAAAATTATGGGGTGATTTATTTTATTGCAAAGTGCTATGGTTTTATGTATAGGAAACCTTTTGGTAAAATACGTTGCGCCTATTACTATAACTATATATCCAGCCAAATGCGCAGTAGGAATATCATCTGATGATACTTCATCTTTTTTATCAATAAAATAATCTAAACCAGCTCCGTCGTTTTTTACACCAAGCGACAAAACGGCATCAAGACTACGTTGTGTGATATGTCTATTCGGCATAATGTCAATATTGAGTTGTGTCAAAAGGAACTTCTCAACAGTTAATTTATCAATCGTATGGGTATCTCTTTTTAAAGAGCGCTTTATTTTGTTGCTTCTAAAATTATTATGGAGGTCTATTACATGGTCATAATTTTCTGCTTTCAGTTTTACAATCAACTCCTGCATATTATCATCGTAGTAAAAGAATTTATCTACATAGGGGTTAGCTGCGGTTACAATTCTAAAAGATAATTTAGTAAGAAAATGTACTTCGGCATTGGGTATTTGCTTTTTTACACAACGGAGTACAGGGCTTGCGAGCACAATATCTCCAATGGAGGAAAAACGTATGATGAGTATTTTTTTTGACACGATATTATTTTTCACCACACAGAATCATAGACACATAGAGTCATTGCATTTTGTATTTTGCTCCTATGTTCCTACTTTGCCTATGTGTTTAATTATTCTTCCACAAAATTCAAATCTTTCCCAAAAGTTTCTTTGGTAAAATATGCTGCTGTTATACTTACTGCCATTACAATCACACCCACCCAAATAGCTGCATTTATATAGGAGTGTGTAATATCTTGAAACCCTTTAAACATCAGCAACATTAATGGCAACGAACCACGTACCATATTGGGAACCGTAGTAGCAGCGGTAGCCCTTAAGTTTGTGCCAAATTGCTCGGCAGCCATGGTTACAAATATTGCCCAAAAGCCCGTACCAAAACCCATAGCGGCACAAATAATGTACATCCTTGCAGCACTACCTCCATCTTGCATAAAATACAAAGCAATGGAAACAGCCGTTATAAAATAGAAAATGTACAATGCCTTTTTTCTGCTCCCCAGCCAATGGCTAATAAAGCCTATCAGTACATCGGCCACAGAAATGGCTACATAGGCATACATGGTTGCTTTTTTGGGCAATACCGCTTCTGTAATGCCAAACTGTTCTCCAAAATTATTGGAAAACGCAATGAGAATTCCAATTACATACCAAGTGGGCAAACCAATTAAAATTGCTAACATGTACTTTTTAAACCTTTCTTTATTGGTAAAAAACATGAGAAAATTTCCTCTTACTATGGTGGTTTCTTTTAGTTTACTAAACATACCACTTTCAAAAACAGTAATTCGCAATAGCAACAAACACAAGCCCAAGCCACCACCAATAAAATAACAAGTACGCCAATCATATTCTAAGGAAATAAAGTAAGCCAGTACAGCTCCAGTAAGTCCAATACCCGCAACCAGCGAGGTACCAAGCCCTCTTTTTTCTTTGGTAATCAATTCGCTTACGAGTGTAATACCTGCACCTAATTCGCCTGCTAGCCCCACGCCTGCAAAAAAACGTACCAATGCATATTGGTTGGGTGTTTGCACAAAGCCATTTACAATATTAGCAATACTGTATAAAATAATGGAGCCAAAAAGTACACTTAGCCTACCTTTTTTGTCGCCCATCATTCCCCAAATAATACCGCCAATGAGTAGGCCAATCATTTGAATACTGATAATAAATTTTCCCTCTGATTCTACTTGTGCGGCATTTAATCCTAAGCTTGTCAAACTATCTACCCGTACAATTTGAAAAAGCAATAAATCATAAATGTCTACAAAATAACCAAGGGCCGCTACCAATACAGCAATGTTAAAAATGGAACTAGTAGATGTTTTTTGCATAAAGAAAATTAAGTAGTTTCTTTTTTATGTGAAGATTTTCCAAATATTATTTTAAGGATAACTGGTGCAGTAGTAACCAACACAATTCCTACTACAATTACTTCTAAATGCTCTCTTAAATCAAAATTAAATTTATTCATAAACAATTCTTGCAGGTAATGACCAGCAAAAAGCATTGTAAAAACCCACGCCACACAACCTACTAAATTATAAAAAGTAAATTTCTTTTTTTCCATACCTACAATACCCGCTACAATGGGAGCAAAGGTTCTTACAATGGGTAAAAACCTAGCCATTACGATGGCACCACCACCGTGTTTTTCATAAAAGTCTTTTGCTTGAAAAAGGTATTTTTTCCTAAAGAAGAAAGTATCTTTTCTTTCAAATAAAAACGGGCCGCTTTTGCGACCAAACCAATAGCCCACAAAGTTTCCTATAATACCGGCAATGGAAATGATTACACCTAAAATTAATAAGTTTGCAAAAGGACCGGCATTTACGCCAATGCCACTATTCACCAAATCGAAACTATAAATACCTGCTACAAAAAGCAATGAATCTCCGGGCAAAAAGAACCCAGCAAACAAACCTGTTTCTGCAAATATTACAAATACGACAAACCATAGCCCACCAAAAACAATGTAGAACATGGGGGTAAGTAAATCCTTCCACGTAAATTTCTTTTTAAGAAAAATAGTTTGTTCACTTGAAATATCTTTTTTAGAAAAATAGGCAGGTTTATAATCAGTTCCTTGTACCAAAAAAGAATCATTATCGTTCAACAATAATTTAATACTATCTTTTGAGCTAAGTTTATAAACAATTCCTTTGTAAGTAATTTCAATATTTTTAGCATCTGCTTTATATTGGTTTTTACATTTTATTACTGTACTATCTTGGCCTTGGGCAGCTAGAAAAAATAAAAACGTACTTAATACTAATACAATTTTCCTCATTATACAATTCAATTTTTAAATAAATTAAGCTTCTTCTTTTAGTTCTCCTTCCATTTTACTTACTACTGCAGTTGCTATACTATTGCCTACCACATTGGTAGCACTGCGTCCCATATCTAAAAGTGGATCTATGCCTAAAAGTAATGCAAGACCTGCTTCGGGAATGTTAAAAGTTGCTAAAGTTCCCGCAATAACAACCAACGACGCACGAGGCACACCCGCAATACCTTTGCTGGTAAGCATTAGCACGAGTAGCATGCTTATTTGTGTACCAATATCTAACTGTATGCCATAGCTCTGAGCAATAAATAAAGAAGCAAAAGTCATATACATCATGCTACCATCCAAGTTAAAAGAATAACCCAGGGGCAATACAAAACTTACGATTTTATCTTTACAACCAAAGCGCTCTAGCTCTAGCAATGTTTTAGGAAAAGCTGCTTCGCTACTTGCTGTACTAAACGCAATGAGTGCAGGTTCTTTTATTCTTTTTATAAGATTGAAAACCCGCTTGCCTATAAACAAAAAGCCAGCAAAAATAAGTACCAGCCAAAGCAACCCAAGTCCGAAATAAAATTCTCCAATAAAAATAGAATAGGTTTTAAGAATACCCAAGCCTTGTTTGGCTATGATGGCAGCCATGGCACCAAAAACAGCAAAGGGAGCAAACTTCATTACATACCCAGTTACTTTTAAAATAATATGCGCCATTGCATCCAAAGCTCGCACAACTGGTGCCGCTATATCACCCAGAGCAGCCGCTGCTACACCAAAGAACAATGCAAAAACAACGATTTGCAAAATTTCATTTTTGGCCATAGCATCTATTACACTAGCTGGAAATACATGCGCAAAAAAATCTTTAATTGATAATGCTGCTTTATCAATACCAGAAGATGAACCAACATCGGGTAATGGAAGATGCATGGCATGGCCTGGTTGAAAAATATTTACCAAGATAAGCCCCAGCAACAAACTCATTAAGGAAGCGCTTAAAAACCATAGCAAGGTTTTACCACCAATTCTACCCACTGCACTTATATCTCCAAGCTTAGCAACACCAACTACTAAGGTGGTAAAAACCAATGGGGCAACAATCATTTTTATTAAGCGTAAAAATATATCTGCTAAAATGGTGAACCAGTCTAATTTTTTATCCCGTGCTTTAGTTACTTCGGCTTTTTGTGCAGCTAATAACACTGCTTGTTTTGCCAGAGTTCTGTATTGTACATTATTTGTATCTACCAACGCTACAATGCTGGCATCCAAATTTTTAATGGAATCTGACAGAAAACGAACTTTCTTAAAAGCAGCTTCTCCATTTGCATCCATTAGTAATTCTTTCTCCGCAGATTTTTTTTGACTTTCAATATTCTTTTTTTGGGCAACCAGATTTTGATAGGTGAGTGTATCGGATGCTTTTTCAAATACTTTCATGCTATTTCGCAAGTATATTTGCTGCGCTTCCGCATTTGCTATGCTTTTATTTTCGTTGCCCACATAATAAACATTCAATAAAAAGCCGGCAATTATACCTAATACCAAGCCAATACCTATATATAAAGTTAGTCTGCTGCGCTTTGCGCTATGTTCCTGCATGCTTAAAAGTTTATGATTTGCAATATAGTATAATAAGCTTATTACACCTACCAATAAACAAAAAAGCAAGCGCAGTTCAGTTTTTAAGTAATTATTGCTTAATTTTCCGCAATCATTCTCAACCAAACTAAAAAATTATATGAGTTTATTTGTAAAAAAACCAATGAATGTGTTAATGGCTGAGGCTGCAGACACAGAAAAAGGTTTAAAGAAAACCCTTAGTGCTGGTTCGCTAGTTGCATTGGGTATTGGTGCCATTATTGGCGCTGGATTATTTGTAAGAACAGCCGCTGCTGCTGCGCAAAGTGCAGGTCCATCGGTTACATTAGGTTTTATAATAGCTGCAATCGGATGTGCTTTGGCGGGTCTTTGTTATGCAGAACTTTCCTCTTCAATTCCCATTTCTGGTAGTGCCTACACATATACATATGCAACCATGGGAGAGCTTATGGCATGGATAATTGGTTGGGATCTTGTATTAGAGTATGCAGTAGGTGCTGCAACAGTAGGGATAGCATGGAGTGAATACTTAAATAATTTATTAGTAAATGTTTTTCACTGGAAAGCAATTGCTTATGAATGGTGTCACTCACCATTTCAACATTCTATCCCTGATGCAGCTGGGGTTGTTCACAATGGCATTCTAAACTTACCGGCATTATTTATTGTGTCGTTACTTAGTTTATTGCTCATTAAAGGTACACAAGAATCTGCCTTTGTCAATAGCATTATTGTAATCACAAAAGTTGCAATAGTAATAATGATAATAGTACTTGGTTGGGGCTTTGTAAATGGTGCAAATCATACACCTTATATTCCTGCACCATCTACTTTTACTGACAATGCAGGTGTAACACATAGTTATGGCGGATTGCTTGGAATTTTAGGTGCTGCAGGTACGGTATTTTTTGCCTTTATTGGTTTTGATGCAGTGAGTACTGCGGCACAAGAAACCAAAAATCCAAAAGTGGCTATGCCTATAGGTATTTTAGGTTCTTTGGCTGTATGTACAGTGTTGTATATTTTATTTGCACATGTACTTACTGGTATAGCACCTGTAGATTTCTTCAGAAATGAAGGTGGTGAGGCTTCTGTAGTTGCAGCTATTAACAAGTTTATGCCAGGATATGGTTGGTTGGCCAATTTAGTCACGGTAGCTATTCTTGCGGGTTTCTCATCAGTAATATTGGTGATGTTACTTGGCCAAAGTCGTGTATTTTATAGCATGAGTAAAGATGGCTTGTTACCAAAAATTTTTAGTGACGTACATCCTAAATTTAAAACTCCATACAAAGCAAATCTTTTCATTATGATTATCGTAGGTCTTTTTGCTGCATTGGTTCCCGGCGATATTGTAGGTGATATGACTAGTATTGGTACTTTATTTGCATTTATGTTGGTATGCGTTGCGGTTATTATTCTTCGCAAGACAGATCCAGATCTTCCTCGTCAATTTAAAACACCTTTTGTACCATTGGTTCCTATATTAGGTATCATAGTATGTGGAGCAATGATATATGGCTTGGGTTGGACAAACTGGTTGCGTCTTCTAGGATGGCTTGCAATAGGTTTTGTAATTTACTTTGGCTACAGTAGATACCATAGTAAATTGGATAATGGTACGGATAAAAAATAACAAAAATATCTTTAACTTAAAATGCCTCGAACAAAAAATTCGAGGCATTTTTATTTTCGTAAATTATTTTACTTTTTATTATGATACGAATCATTCGTTTAAGTGAAACTTATGTAAAAGCATTTAGAAGCTAAGTAAAAAAATTTGTTGTAAAAACCCTCCTGAGCCGGATTGATACAGTGGGATGATAAGTTATGTAAGACTTTTTCATTATTGTATAATATTATCTCCATTTAAATTGAATCTCTTTGTAATAACTTTGCGTTAATAAATTCTAAAATACGATTACCAAATAATATTCATAACAAAACTTACACAAAATGATACAATCAAAAGGATACGCAGCACAAACACCCGAAACAGATCTTGCCCCATGGGAATTTGAAAGAAGGGAAGTAGGCCCCAACGATGTACAAATAAACATTGCCTATTGTGGTGTGTGCCACTCCGATTTACATCAAATAAAAAATGATTGGTTTCCTGGAATATTCCCCATGGTACCAGGGCATGAAATTGTAGGTACTATTATAAAAGTTGGATCGGATGTGAAGAAATTTGCTGAGGGTAATCTAGCTGGTGTTGGTTGCATGGTAGACTCATGTAGAACCTGTGATAATTGCAAAGACGGATTGGAACAATATTGCTTTAATGGAAATATAGCCACTTATAATGGAAGAGGCAAAGATGGATTACCTACTTATGGTGGTTATTCAAATAGCATTATAGTGCATGAAGACTTTGCATTGCATATATCTGAAAAATTATCATTGGCAGCAGTTGCACCTTTATTATGTGCAGGTATAACTACTTACTCACCGCTTCGCCATTGGAAAGTGGGCAAAGGGCATAAGTTGGCCGTACTTGGTTTGGGTGGACTAGGCCATATGGCGGTAAAATTTGGAGTAGCGTTTGGAGCAGAAGTTACTGTGTTAAGCACATCGGCTTCTAAAGAAGAAGCTGCAAAAGCATTGGGAGCGCACCATTTTGTTGTAACATCGGATGCTGAACAAGTGAAAGCAGTAAAAAGTTCATTTGATTTTATTTTGGATACCGTTTCGGCCAAGCATGATATGAATATGTATATGGCAATGTTACGAACAAATGGAGTACAGATATGTGTAGGCGCACCTTCAGAGCCACACATGATTTCTGCCTTCTCGCTTATTGGTGGTAGAAAAAGTGTAGCAGGCTCGGGCATTGGTGGCATACCAGAAACACAAGAAATGTTGGACTATTGTGCCGAGCATAATATTGTATCTGACATTGAAATAATAGACATAAAAGATATTACAGCTTCTTACGAAAGAATGGTGAAAGGCGATGTGCGTTATAGATTTGTAATAGATCTTGCTACTTTATAAAATTTTCTTAGTCATAAAAAATCCCTTTTCTTTTCAGAAAAGGGATTTTTTATTTTAAAGTATTATTTTAAGCTTAATTTATATATACCATTAATTAGCTAAAACATAATTTCTGTTTATGGCGTGAAAAAAATTATGGATTGGTAGAAAATATACTCGCCTCTTTTATCAATACCCTTTTATTTAATTTTAATTGCGCAATTATTAATTCTGCAAAATCTGCTGGATGCATTACCTGTTCTGCATTTTCATTTATTAAACCAGCGCTTTGTGCCAAATCGGTTACAATTGTACTCGGAGCCAAAGTGGTTACACGGATATTGTGTTTACGCACTTCCTGCATTAAACTTTCGCCCAAACCAAACACCGCAAATTTAGAAGCACTGTAAGCACTTGTAACTGCACCTCCTGCCTTACCCGCAGTGGAAGAAATATTTATTATATCGCCTGTTTTACGTTCCATCATTTGAGGAAGCACTGCTCTGGTTGTGTAATACACGCCAAATAAATTAACCTTTATCATATTTTCCCAAACCGATGGTTCCAACTCTAAAAATTTTCCAAAAGTACCCGTACCTGCATTGTTTATTAAAATATCAATATTACCTAATGCCAAACTTATTTTTTTAACAGCAGCATCTACTTCTTCTATTTTACTTACATCAGCTACAGCTATTGCCGTTTTTACACCTACATTTTCTAACTCTTTTGCAAGTTCAATCAAATCATTTTCTGTACGGGCCATTAGTCCCACATGTACCCCTTCATTTGCCAACGCTATTGCAATGGCTTTGCCAATACCTTTACCAGCACCAGTTACCTATGCTATTTTACCTTTAAGTGATTGCATATTTTTGTTTTAAGATTTTTGTGAATTTGTTCCATTATTCCTCATAATATTTTATTCCATTTGCTTGCAAAAAGGCTTTTATTGCATCTACATGCACGCATCTTCCCACATTTAAAAAAGAGTGGTTGATGGTGTTTGTTCTTTTGCCTTTACTAATAATTTCTATTTTTTGTTCGTCGAAGCCCATGTGATATTGCACCGTTTCGGATTGCATACCACATACCAAACCATTGGTATCAAACAATGGCCCACCGCTCTGCCCTCTTAAGCCGGGAGTACTCATTTCTACCCCTACAATATTTTGCCCATCCGATACATGCCTTGTTACAATACCATCTATTGGAAAAGAAGGTGAACTTATATTGCCCGTATTGTTGAAACCAATTTCATCTTGTACAGAATCATATTGAAAATTGGTAAATTCTGCAAATGGAAAACCAAATCTACAAAGTGACTTTCCTTGCTTTAGTTGTGATCCGTCTTTTAAAAAAGTAGCATAGGAAGTATAGTAATATTTTTGAGGATTTTTAAATTTTATG
>JANNGD010000007.1:0-3290 GCA_031380515.1 Ferruginibacter sp.
TACACGGGTGCAATAAGCCTTTGTAATGCCAATAACTTCTTTAATTTTTTGTGGTGCTATACCTAAGCCAGAGCAAACACCACCTGTAATGGTGCTGCTGCTTGTTACAAAAGGAAAAGTGCCAAAATCGACATCCAACATACTTCCTTGTGCCCCTTCTGCCAACACTCTTTTTCCACTGCTTATTTTATCATTTATAAAATATTCTCCATTTACAACCTTCAGTGTTTTCAAAAACTCCAATGCCTCAAAAAATTCCTCTTCCCAAGCAGAAATATCTTCTTGAAAATTAAAATTATCCAATAAGCGCTGGTGCTTTAAGCGAAGTTTGATATACTGAGAGGTAAAACTTTTATCCAGTAAATCGCCCACACGCAATGCATTACGCCCCGTCTTGTCCATATAAGCAGGGCCAATACCTTTTAAAGTACTGCCTATTTTTTCTACCCCTTTGCTAAGCTCACTGGCTTTATCTATTGCTCTATGCGTTGGCAGTATTAAATGTGTCCTTTCGCTTATAAAAAGATTTTTTCTATAATCCACCCCAAAAGATGCCACTGCATCGCATTCTTTTTTTAGGGTTACCGCATCTAGCACTACACCATTGCCTATTAGATTCACCTTATCTTCATGAAAAATACCACTGGGTATTTGGTGTAATACGATTTTCTTATCGTTCACATACAAAGTGTGTCCTGCATTAGGTCCACCTTGAAACCTAGCTACCACATCGTAATCCTTTGCAAAAAAATCTACTATTTTACCTTTTCCTTCATCGCCCCATTGAAGCCCTAAAATAACATCAACCATGATTGTTTTTATTTTTTATGAATATTTAGTATTTTTTGTGGCTATCAGCAACTACCAATAGTCAATTTTTGTTCGGGCTGTACGTTACAAGCCGGCCGGCCGGCAAAGGCAGGTCCTTACTCGTTCCTCGTTCCGGGCTTTTCACTTCCATCCCGCAGCCCTTCAGCCCATTATCTCTATTCAACAATTATACGAACTGTTTCCATATATTCCATCGCTTCAAATACAAATTGATTTATTACTAGAGATGCGTAAAAGTAAAATGAAAAATCGCAATAAACTAAAATAATGTTTAAGAAGAGAATTTATTTTATTGAATAAAAAATTTTATACCATTATACAGCAAAAAAAATGCAACCTTAATAGGCTGCACCATATTTTTATAAGGTAATCTTAAAACTTATGCCACTTTCAACAAGCTCAACTTGCTCGTTCCAAATTTCCTTTCTGCATATTCCAATGTAACTTCAAAAGATTTTACTTTTTGGCTTGGTAATTCATACATGGCATCAGTAAGAATGCTTTCGCAAATGCTTCTAAGACCACGAGCTCCCAGCTTGTATTCCAATGCTTTTTCTACCATAAAATCCAATACCTCGGGTTCAAATTTTAAAGCGATCCCTTCTATCTCAAATAACTTGGTAAACTGTTTTACCAAAGAATTCTTAGGCTCAGTTAAAATATTTTTCAAGGTATTTGCATCCAACGGATCTAAATAAGTTACTACAGGCAAGCGCCCAAGCAACTCTGGTATCAAACCAAAAGTTTTTAAATCTGGCGCACTAATATATTGTAATAAATTATCTTCTTGAAATTGTTGTAAGCCTTTGTTTACATTAAAACCTATGGCATTGGTATTTACCCTGCGGGCTATAATTTTATCTATCCCGCTAAAAGCACCTCCACAAATAAATAAAATGTTTTGCGTATTTACTTTTACTAACTTTTGCTCGGGGTGCTTACGGCCTCCTTGTGGTGGTACAAGTACATCGCTGCCTTCCAATAATTTTAAAAGCCCTTGTTGCACACCTTCCCCACTTACATCTCTGGTTATGCTGGGGTTATCGCTTTTACGAGCTACCTTATCTATTTCGTCTATAAATACAATTCCTTTTTCGGCAGCAGCTACATCATAATTACATGCTTGCAACAAACGGCTAAGCATACTTTCCACATCTTCACCTACATAACCTGCTTCTGTAAAAACGGTAGCATCTACAATGGCAAATGGCACATTGAGCATCCGGGCAATGGTTTTGGCAAGCAATGTTTTTCCTGTGCCTGTTTCGCCTACCATAATGATATTGCTTTTTTCTATCTCAACATCATTCTCCGTTTTTTGATTTAATCTTTTGTAATGGTTGTAAACGGCTACGGCAAGAATTTTCTTAGCATGGTCTTGTCCTATAACATATTCATCCAAGAACTTTTTTATTTCAATGGGCTTTCTTATGGTAAGTTTATAGGAAGAGGTAGGCTTTTGTTCTTCTGCAACTACGCCAAGTTCCTGTCCAATAATATCTTGGGCATGCTCTACACAGCTTTCGCAAATATGTCCATCTTGCCCAGCAATAAGTATCTTCACTTCGTCTCTGCTGCGCCCACAAAATGAGCAATGAAGTATTTGTTGTTTGGCCATAACGAAAAATTTTACTGCTTTAGCTTTCCCACTTGAAAGCGTTGAGTTTACAAAGATAGTATCTACAACGCTTTGTAGTGACAATTTCTTACACAAAAATGTTGCATCTGGTTTATTTGTACGTAAGAAAAAATGCGCTACAAAATTAGATTATCTTGCAAAATCATTATATTGTTGAATATTATGTAATTATGATTTATCATTCCTTTTTAGTACCAAAATAGAATATTCAAAAATTTGATATTCAAACCCAATTGATGTATAAAACAAAACAAATATTACTCATCATAAGTTTCATAGACATTGAGTTTTCATTCAAACCCACCCATTCTAATTCATTTATGTAAAATAGTACACAGTTGTGGCCAAAACAGCAGGTTTACAAGATATTAAGCATTTCTTCAGCACATAAGATTAATTTTACACAAACCGAACTTTTATGAGAACCCGAATTACTTTAACAAATGCAATTGCGCTATTTGCAATTATTCTAACCATTGCAAGTGCTTGCAAGCGTACCGAAATACCTTTAACACCTGTAACGCCAGACCCCGTAAATCCACCAGTAGTTACAGTAGTACCTGTAAATGATTTGCCGCAAGTAACCGCCAGTGTAAGCGGTATTGTGCTAGATGAAAGCAACGCACCCATTGCAAATGCAGTGGTAACAAGCGGTGCAGCTATTACCACTACCAATACAAATGGTATGTTTATTTTTCAAAACATTTCATTGTCTAAAGAAAATGGAAATGTAACTGTGGTAAAAACTGGTTATTTTAAAGGCATAAGAAGTTTTAAAACTACTGCTGGTAAAAACCATACAGTAAGAATACAGTTGATG
>JANNGD010000086.1:0-6259 GCA_031380515.1 Ferruginibacter sp.
TGGATTGAAATAATGTACCCTCGCCAAGCAATAGCTAAGGCGAACAAACTTTAACTTTAAAAAAAATTAGATATGCCACGTTCAGTAAACTCTGTAGCTAGTAGAGCCCGCAGAAAAAGAATTTTAAAAGCCGCTAAAGGATATTACGGCAAAAGAAAAAATGTATATACCGTTGCCAAAAACGTAATGGAGAAAGGTCTTACGTATAGCTACGTAGGTCGTAAACTTAAGAAAAGAGAATACCGCACTTTATGGATTGCTCGTATAAACGCAGCAGTGCGTGCAGAAGGTATGATTTATAGCGAATTTATTCACAAGATTTCTGAAAAAGGAATTGACCTTAACCGTAAGGTTTTGGCTGATCTTGCTATGAATGAGCCAGAAGCTTTTAAAGCATTGGTAGCTTCTGTAAAATAATTTTACAGCTTTATATTTTTTAAAAACCGTTCTTTTAGAGGAACGGTTTTTTTGTATTTAATATTTTACATATTCATTAACGTAAGCATAGTGAATAGTTTGGGTAACTTTAGTGCATAAGCTAATTCCAAAATTTGCTACTTATGTTCATAAAATATCCATTCGTTGTTATGTTTTTTCTTGTGTGCTTGTGCTCTTGTGGTACAAAAGAAAGCAAAGAGGATATAGTTATTAGGATGTTGGGGGAGGAGTTGGAGAATGCGTCTGAAAATATTGATTACAGCAACAAAATATTTTATAATGCTTTAAAAGATAGATTAAGTAACCCAGAATCGTTTGAAAAAACTTCTTTTTGGGATCAGAAAGCAATATTTGTAAAGTCAGAATGTTCTAAATTATATCACTATATAGATAGCATAAAGACAAAACAAAAAATTGATTTTCAAACTTTAGGAGAAAAATTAAAATATACTAACAATTTGATACTAAATAGTGATAAAGACATTGATAAAGAATTTAATAAGAATTTGAGAATAACCCCAAAATTATTTTATTTGTTGGAAATTAAAAATTTACAAAAAAATATTTTTCTTGGTTGTATTTCAGATAATCTACAAAAAACAGTATTGAATAATATTTATTTAGGCATAAAAATCAGCGAAAACGAAATTGTAAAATATTGCTTTAATAAGACTTCTAATTTTTGTGGAATAGGCTCTCATGAATTTGTAACAACGCTAGTAAATCAAAATTCCAACCATTTGAAAGAAGGAGAAATATTGAGGCTGCAAGTTGGTATTGGTATGTTCAGTTCAACCTTAAAGCCTGTAATTTCTGTAGATCATAAATTATTGGATGTAATTGATGGGCAAGCGATATTTTTAAAAAGGGTGAAAGGGAATAGTGGAAAACATTTCATTCCCATAAAAGTTGAGCTTCTTGAGCAAGATGGAAGAAAAATAGTACAGACTAAAATTGTAGAATACACAATCGACAAATAATGCCACTCTTCAACTCCCAACTCATCATCGTTTATGTAATGCTGGCCTTTGCCATAGCATTAACCATAGTACTAGTAAAAGTCATCAAACGGCACAATAAATAGCACTAATATTATTTATGCCTAGCAAACAGCATAAAACCACCACTATTAAATATATTTGCACAGCAAAATTTTTGTTCAAAAAAACAGAAGCATACATAATCAATGAATAACACTTACGACAGCCTAGTGCAGCAGACTTTTAATTTCCCACAAGAAGGATTTAAACTGCACGAAAATCATTTGCAATACAACGATGTAGACATAAAGGCATTGATTGATAAATATGGTACACCCTTAAAGTTATCATATTTACCTAAAATAGGAATGCAGATAAACAAGGCTAAAGCCATGTTTGCCAATGCTTTTAAGAAACATAAATATGAGGGAGAATACAATTATTGCTATTGCACCAAAAGTTCACATTTTAGTTTTATAGTAGAAGAAACCCTAAAGCACAATATACATTTAGAAACTTCCTATGCCTATGATATCGATATCATCAATGCGTTGTACAAAAAAAGGAAGATTACAAAAGACATCAATATTATTTGTAATGGTTTTAAGCAAAAGAATTATACCAGTCGCATTGCAAAGTTGATAAATGATGGGTTTAAGAACGTAATTCCCATTTTGGATAACAAGGAAGAACTAAACATGTACAAGCGCAATATACGTACAGGAAAGCCTTTTCAGTTGGGTATACGTATTGCAGCAGAGGAAGAGCCTAGTTTTCCTTTTTATACTTCACGCTTGGGTATGAAGGCAAAAGATGTATTAGGTTTTTATGTAGATGAAATAGAAGGATATGAAGATAAATTTCAATTAAAAATGCTTCATATCTTTTTAAATAAAGGTATAAAAGATGATATTTATTACTGGAGTGAACTGCAAAAAAGTATAACCCTTTATTGCCAGTTAAAAAAGATATGTCCTGAATTGGATTCTATAAACATTGGCGGAGGTTTTCCTATAAAACATTCTTTGGGTTTCGATTACGATTATCAATTTATGATTAACGAAATTGTAGGGAATATTAAAAATGCTTGTAAAAAGGCAAAAGTGCAGATGCCGAATATATACACTGAATTTGGCAGTTTTACAGTAGGAGAGAGCATGGCACATATTTATAGCGTTATAGGCGAAAAAGTACAAAACGATAGGGAAACTTGGTATATGATAGATTCATCTTTTATTACTACGTTGCCAGACACTTGGGGTATTGGCGAAAAGTTTTTAATGTTACCTATCAACAAATGGAAAAATGAGTACCAGCGTGTAGTGCTTGGTGGAATTACCTGCGATGGGCATGATTATTATGATTCGGAAGAACATATAAACGAAGTATTTTTGCCAAAAGTAAAAACGACGGATGAAAACAACTTGGAAAGCAACAAAGAGCCATTGTATGTTGGCTTTTTCCATACAGGAGCTTATCAAGATCAAATTAGTGGGTATGGTGGTATTAAGCATTGCCTTATTCCATCTCCTAAGCATATCATAATAGAAAGGGATAAAAGTGGAAAATTGATTGAGTGGGTTTATGCGAAAGAGCAAACTTCGCAAAGTATGTTGAAGATACTTGGGTATTCATAGTTAACCAACACGTAAATTAAAACACATAGAAAAGCCTCTCAGATAATGAGAGGCTTTTCTGTAACCAATATCCTTCCGTTTAATTTTGTTTTTCCTTTTTTCAACGTTGGGACACCCAGAAAAAATGGCGGGGCTGAGATTTGAGTATACATGGATTTTGAGTAATTGTAATTTCATCTATGCGATTATAAATCAGTTTGAAAATTTTTGTGCTCCAAAGTTGAAAACAAAAGCCTTACTCAATATATAAGTAGTATTGTTGAGTTGGTGGGGTAGATTTTTGGCTCGCAGATTTTTCAGATTTACTCAGATTTTTTCTGCCTCATCTCTAAAATCTGAGAGCATTTTCTGTTTCACATTTAGAACACCCTAGATTTCTTGCTCAATTATTACTCGAACCTATCGTTCGCTCAACTTTATATTTACTTCTATTTTTAGAAATAATTTGTACATATACGCTACCAGATCTATTTGATTTTTTTGCAAAACATAGCCAAAAATACGGATGGGACACGCTTTTCACAAAACACACTCAGTAAAATAAAGCCTTTCAGAGGATGTTTTTAAAAATTACGGAAAACAGGAGAGGCTTACGTCTAACCAATATCATACCGTTTAATTTTATTTTTGGTTTGTTTTTATAAAATAGAAATTAAAATCTGACAATACAACCCGATATGATAAGATTAAAACATTAATCCATATTTTTAAAATGAAATTAATGTTGAGGAGATTAAGAAAGTATTAAAAAAATTCTCAAAAAAAGAGCCATCTCTTTTGAAGATGGCTCTTTGTGAATTATAAAATCATATTAATTCTTAACAATTCTTCTTGTCTCTATTGATCCATTATCATTTAGTATACTCACTACATAAACTCCCGGTGCAAGTTTACTTATATTAACATCGCCCATTGTGTTTGTAATAAGTTGCGTTTTAACCAATTTGCCATCATTACTAAAGATAGAAATGTTGTTTCTTCCTTTTTGCATTCCTCTGATAGTGAAGATATCTGCAATAGGATTTGGTCTTATAGTGATATCATTGCGATCATCTGTACAAGTAAGTGATCTTATAATACTATAAGTAAAACTACCATCTTTGTTAAACATTTTCAAACGGAAATAATATATTACTCCAGATTCCATTGAGAAATTAAACTGGTAAGCTTTAGAAGAAGAACTATTTCCAGAAGCTGCAATTGAACCAAGCTTAGTGAATTCATTATTAGTTGCAGTACTTACTTCTATTTCAAATTTATCAGAGTTAAGTTCAGAAGATGTTTTCCAAGCTAAGTTTGCATTACAATTGTTTTTAACGGCAGTAAAGTCATCTAAAATAATTGGCAATGGACCATCGTTTGGCCAGAAAACTCTATAAATTGCTGGTGTAGGATCAGGTATTCCTGCTGCGTCCACGTAGGCATAGAAGAATTCTGTTTGGCCAGCTGGAGTTGCAATAGTAAACTTAATTTGCAACAAAGCAGGGTTATAACTAGGAATAATCTGACCTGCAATAACCGGTATTCCATTATACAATAACTGAGAATTTGTAGGTAATGTAGTAATTTGTACCGCTTTATTAGACAAAGAACCAGATATTGGTTGATCTTCAGGATCGCTACCAGATAAAACCGGCAGAGGGCTAGGATTAGATGGATTTAAAGTGATAACACTGTTTAATAAAGGAGTAGCAATACCTGTAGTATAAGGATCAGAATTTGGCACTCGCTCAATTCCAAAATTAACTTCCACTTTAATGTCACCAGCAGCAACAACTACATTAGCAGATTTACCATTGACAGTACCATCGTTTCCTGGGGTATTACCAACAAACTCACCTGTATTAATATAACCATTAGGCAAAACAGTAAGTGGAGCAATTGCAGGAGACGCATAAGTACCAACACTTGCATTCACTGTTAACTGTACTGAATAAGTTCCAACAGGAACGTTGTTAAACAAATAAGTACCATCTGAACTTACAGGAACACTTGCAACAACTAGACCAGCAGTGTTTAATAGATTGGCAAACAACGAACCTCCTACATTGGTTTTAGGATTATCTACACCTGCAGATTTATTGATATCTCCAACAGGCAAATCATTTAAACCATCTCTATCAACATAAATATTTCCAGAAACTTGTTGAGTAGGCTTGTCCATGCTAGCTGAAATATACCAGATATCACCAGTAAAGGGATCTCTTTGAGCATTCGTTATTAGTGGAATTCCATTAGCATCTAGACCAGGTGCAGACCATGGATAACCAGCAGACGATCCTGTACCACTTTGTAGATATACTTTATAAACAACTTCTTGTACAGTACCATTTAATCTTACACTACCAGTAGCAGCACCTAAATTATTAAAAGGAGTTTCAAATGCATCTAAAACGGAACCACCATTTGGGTTCACATCATTGTTATTAAGGATATTATTCCCACTTAATTGTACAAACTGATTGCCTGACATTAAAGTAGAAGTAAGGCCTGTGTTAACCAATTCCAATTCTGTAGCGAAAAAAATATTTTTATAATTAGCCGCTAAATCTGGTAGGCCAGCTGGTAAAAATCTATATGAACCACCTAATCCAGCAATATGAATTACCGGATTGGTAACTGGTCTATTAAATTTTAAAACAACTTCTCCGAAATATACTCTAGATCCTATTACGTTTGCGCTATTGTACAATACTTGTGCAGTAGTAAACAATTCAAATCCGCCATTGGTAGTAAGATTACTACTGGCAACCTTAATTCCACTTCCACTTGGAGTTGTAGAAGGAGGTGTTGGAGCCGCAGATGGACTAGATGTAAACATTGGATCTTGAGGTCCTCCATTACCACCATATTGACCAATGATATTATATCTATTGTATGGAGTAGCACCTTGTGGAGCTGGATCCGAAGCCAATGAAGGCCCAGCTCCAAAAACCAATCCAGTTGTTTGAACTGTGTTAATTGAATTGGTACCATAGTTAAACCCTGTAAATACCTGATTTCTAAACGATAAATTCAGTGTTAATGCAGGAGTATTTGCTGTAAAATTGTTTGTATTAGCAGCATCATTAAAAAATGTAACTTCCATAGGGTTAATAGAAGTACCAAATCCATAGATAGTAGTAGTAAACTAACAAATACTGTAGACATGTCATCTTTTAGTGGTAAACTCACAAGTAATGGTAGTACAACGCATAGTTCGTT
>JANNGD010000041.1:0-4299 GCA_031380515.1 Ferruginibacter sp.
GCCAAACTGGAAACCAATTGTAGGATTAAGCTTTACGCCCGCCACTTTTGATAATTACTGCCATTCTTTGCACTGGACAGCCTGGCGGCCTTCGTTTATAACCCTGCATAATACTGCCACGCCTAAACTTACCCAGCGCCCCAATGGGCTTACAAAAACCCATATCAATAATTTAGTAGGTTATTATAAAGGTTTAGGATGGAGTGCAGGACCACACCTTTTTATTGACGACAAACAAATTTGGGTATTTACACCGCTCACCATGTCTGGTGTACATTCTCCTTGTTTCAATAAAATTGCTTTGGGTTTTGAAATGCTTGGTGACTACGAAACCGAAAGTTTTAAAACAGGTCGTGGCCTTGCCGTAAGAAAAAATGCAGTAGCAGCACTAGCTACCGTTTCTGCCATTTTGGGCCTAGACCCCGATACGATTAAATTACACAAAGAAGATACTTGTACCAACCACAACTGTCCAGGCAAAAATGTAATAAAGGCCGAAGTGATAGCCGAAGTAAAAGCGTTGATGCTAGCAAGACACGGGGGAGGGCATTAAGATATGCAAACAAAATACTTGCATTAAATAGCTTTATAAATTTGTATCATTTGTTTCTATTAAAATTTATACATTTCGTAATTTAAATTGTAAACCATCTTTAAAAAACAAAACGTGGAAGAAATAACCCATTTAGAAGCTGCTCTTAGTGAAGGCGATATTAGCAAAGTTTTATTTGCAGGCAGTAAAAGCAAAGCTTTGATAACTGACCTGCAACGAGTATTGTTTGAACTTGGTTTTAAGAAGGAACTACAGTTTGATAAATTTCAGGCTGATGGGGATTATGGCCAAGCTACTACAGATGCTGTAACAGCTTTTGCAGCTAAGAATAATGTACCATCTGATGGTAAATCTGTTTCTGTAAAACTTGCAAAACTTTTATTGCAACGGCACAATTTTCTGCCATCCATGTACTTGTTGTGGTCTATTAGCCAATCGGATTTGAGAACAAAAAAATTTATTTCCAAAGGAACAAAAACGAGTATTACTGCAGTACAAACTTTGCTAAACGAATTGGGCTTTGGTGAGATTCTGAATTTTGCCAAATTTGGTGCAGATGGAATGTATGGAGATAACACACGCAATGCATTTATTGCCTATGCAAAAAAGAATGGTATTACAGATGCTGATGGAGACTTGCTGACCCGCCCATTGATTGACTTGATGTTGAAAGATATCAATAAATTTTATGGGGGCAACTGGAGCGACCAAGCTGCCAGTAATTTACCTTCCGCTACATCTCCCTTGGTATTATTTGAAGCTAGCCGTTTTCAGGGCAATCCTTGCCGTGCCGATATAGAATTTGTGCCAGCCCTCAATAAAATAAATGCCCTTGCCGAGCAGGCCAATGTTTTTATACATGTTACCAGCTCCTTTCGTACATCATCCAATGTAGCCGGTGCTATAGTAAAACCAGCTACACGCAGCAACCATATGGCTGGTCATGCCATTGATATGAATGTGATTTATGATAATAAAACCAAAAGTGCCAATTCGGTGATGTTGGGAAAATATCCCAATGTACCCGAGCCTGTGAGGCTTTTCATCAAATCTATCATTGACGAGAAAAGCCTGCGTTGGGGTGGAAAATTCAATACCAAAGATCCTGTGCATATAGACGATGGTTTGAATGGCGATATGGCCAAATGGGATAAAAGATACCAGGCTATGCAGAAGGCGGTGCAGCTTGGGAATGGTTAAATGTATTTTTTCGAAAGTTTTGTTTTTGTCATTTACGACATTTTAACCATTCCAAAAAAAGCTATAGCTCTTAATTTAATTTGGCTTCTAATTTTGTTGCTAAATCGCTTTTAAGATTTTGCAATACAATAAGCATTTGTTGTGCATTGGCTCTATCATTTTGTGCAATGTAAGTTATGCCCAAGTAGTAAGCACTTAGCGAAGATTTACTATCTAAGGTTAAAGCTTTTTTAAATGTAGTTACTGCATCTGTATAATTTTTAGTTATATAATAGCTATAACCAAGTTCTGTATAAGCAATTGTCAATGTAGGGTCTAATGTAATACTTGTGTTTAATACTTTTTTTGCTTCTTCATAATTTTTATTTTCTATGTAACACCAGCCCAAACCGTAAAAGGAACCACTACTTTTCGGATTTAATTCTACTGCTTTTTGATATTGTATGATAGCATCAGATATCTTAGCTGGGCTGTAGTTTCTTCTATACACATCGCCACGGCCTTTGTAGGCAGTGCCGTTTTTTCCATCTAGCCTTGTAGTATTGTCGTATGCTTTTATGGCTTCATCGTTTTTCTTAAGCTTGTAGTTTGCAAAGCCAATTTCATTATAGATAGCTACTGTTTCTTTTATTGTAAGTGCTTTATTGAGCCATACCAACGCACTATCATATTTCTCTAAACCGTTAAAGAGATAACCAATCTCATAAGGCGCTTTTATATTGGTAGGGTCTATTTCCAATAAAGTTTTATACGAAGCAAGCGCATCTGCTTTTTTGCCAAGAGCAGCGTACACATCGGCTAATTGTACGTAGGTTTCTTTGTATTTTGCATTTAAGCTTTTGGCCTTAATAAGATTATACAATGCATCGTCATATTTTTGTAGCTTTTTATATGCATAACCTAGCTCTTGGTAAACCTCGTTATTTGTTGTAGTTATTTCCAGGGCTTTTTGTAAAACTACTATAGCTTTATTATAATTTTTATTATCGTTGGAGCACCAGCCAGTCATGTGTAAGGCACGAACATTTCTTTTATCGAGCTCGGTTGTTTTCTCATATGCCAATAAAGCTTCACTATATTTTTTTTGATTAAATAACCCGTCAGCTTTTACAAGCCACTCTTTAGCGGTTATTTGGGCTGTTAATGTTGTTGAAATAAAAAAATTAATTACTATTAATGCAAGAAAGAAAGTATACTTTTTCATAATAAAAATTTATGGTAAATGTATAAAGAACAGCACTACCAAAAATACCCAACTCAGGGTATTTTTGGTAGTGCAATAAATATTTTCCATAGATTTTTAGTTGGAGGTAATAAAAATGCACTTAATTTAATAATAATATTCCGAAGCTTTTACAAATTACAGCCAAATTAGAAATCGATTTGTACTCATTTTGTGCAATACAAATTTGTATTTTTGTTGTTTATTTTATAGGAGGCAATATCCATAAAGAATCTTTTTTATTTTGCTTTGCAGGTTGTTTAAAAACGGGATTGTCATTGGCGCAAGGGCCAATGATTGCTTTCAATTCGTTTCCAGCCAGCACATCTGTGCCTACTGTAAATGTAACAGAACCACCTGCTTTTAGCACTACCCGAGTACCTACACCTCCATACACATCGGTGCTCATAGTAATCGTATTTGCAGCCTGCTGGTATTCAACTCCATTTATAGGACTGATTATATTTATATCTGAAAAGCATGATGGTAAATAAGTAGGGCCACGCCACATGCCTCTACCAAAAGTAGCTGCAGTTATCAGACCGCTTGTTTCATTTATTTCTAAATCGAGTACGGTAGTATATGGAAGTCCGTTACTATAATACACCCATTCACTCATGGTATTATCCCTATAATAAACACCCACATCGGTGCCAATATACACTGCTCCTCCGGGCGAGCCATTGGTATCCTGAAACTTTATTACATGCACTGGAATATTGGGTAGGTTATCCGTTTCGTTTGTCCAACTGGCCCCGGATGTAATGCTCCTATACACTTTTGTGGTTGCATTGTAGCCCGATACGGTTATCCATATCTCTGCAGCATTATCAGGATCTACATCAATACTTGTAATAAAAGTACCTGACGGAAATGTCAAAGGTCGATATCCAACCCAAGTTGGAGTAACTGCGTTTACATTATCGGTACGAAAAACAGAATCCCCTGTTACGCCATAAAGCCTATTGACGTTTGCCGGGCTTACTGCCATATCTACTGTGCCTTTACCACCAATATTTTGCCATGCATTGGTAGGCTGTCCTCTGTTAGTATGCCTCAATACACCATTTACTGACCCATAAAAAATAGTTGCCGGTATGGTAGGGTGTATTAAAAAATCAGTAACCCAAGGCTCTCCTGTAGCATTCATAATTGTTGGGGGTATCCAGGTAAACGATGCTCCGCCATCAATAGATTTATTAATTTGTCCTTCTTGGGTAAAGCCGTACATAACATTTGGATTCGATTGTTCTATAGCATTATCCATACCATCGCAACATGTAAGTTTCCACTGAAAAGTACTGGAGTTTGTTGTTCTTAGATG
>JANNGD010000133.1:0-29702 GCA_031380515.1 Ferruginibacter sp.
CTTGGCGGCATAGCTGCATACCATGATGTGTTTGATAAGGCTGCCACGCTCCCTCTTAACGAGCAAGCAGACCTTGAGAAGCTCATCATAAAATTTAATGAAGGGTTGCAGCAATAAAAATGTTGCATGCAATAAACGTGAACCTTTACTCAACATACACAATCCTTATTTCCCTAATTGTCTTTTCAATTAAAGCCAATGGACAACCGGCAAATAATTTTAAAGACTTACTATATGAGAAGAATCTTGGAAAAACATTTACGACTAAAATAGGTAAGGATATTTTACAAAGAACTTATTTAGGGAAAATTCAAACTAAATCAGGAGGGACAAAATATTTCGTAATAAAGGAATTCTACAGAGTTAAAGCGGCTATTGTTTATCATGGTCACAGCAGACTAATTTTTTGTAATTCAAACAAAAAATATTTTGCACAATACAGAGTAGACATGCCTGATCAACTTCCATACAAATTCAAGCAGAATGTTTTCCACTTCAACTATAAAGACAATGGTATTTCAACAAAATCGAAGTTTAAAATATATGACACATTACCTGAGTTCATATGCCTAAGACCTAAAAACTTTTGTTACCAGATAGAACATTAATAAGAAAATTACAGCGTACTACACGAGTATGTTGCAAGTGTGGCAGCACTATGTAATCTTCGGCTGTCCCGAAAGTACGGAATCAGCAAGGGTTTCGGCGGACGGTATTCTGATGGACTTTTAGTTCTTATCTTGTATTTTTATATCTTTAATCAGCAGCGGTTTCGGGCGGTCAAGCAATGAATTCCAGCCCTACCAGCAAACTCTGCCCGTTGCATGCACCATTCTGTAAATTTACACGGAATCGATCCCTACGCAAACACCCTATACTTTTTCTCTACAGAGCGCTATTACAATTCCTTTATCATGTAAACATCTACCTGTGGCGTATTACCAATAGGAAAATCGTGGCGATAGTTTGTAAACTTAAAACCATACTTGCTATAAAAATATTGTGCCCTGCAATTGTATTCCCACACACCTAGAAAAGCAATC
Organism: Ferruginibacter sp.; assembly: GCA_031380515.1. Classification (GTDB taxonomy): domain Bacteria; phylum Bacteroidota; class Bacteroidia; order Chitinophagales; family Chitinophagaceae; genus Ferruginibacter. Next base: position 1,044 of record JANNGD010000133.1, read on the forward strand.
TCGCAACCCTCGTTTACAGCATAATCTAAGAAGAAACCCATTAAATTTTGTGCAATGCCTTTCCCATGGTATGCTGAGGATACATACAGGCGCTTTAATTCTATTGTCTTTTTATTCTTTGCTTCCTCAAAATTCGAAATCACTGCTTTAAACAAAATATACCCTACAGGTATGTTATCTATCTCTGCAAAAAAATATTTCATTTCTTCATCCTCAATTTCTGCATACAAAGATTGTTCGTTATAATATCTTTCCAAAAAATCTTCCATATCTGCGGCGGTACAAGTACCACTAAAGGAATCATAAAAAGTTTTTTTTGCTATAGCAGAAAGTGTAGCTACATCATTCAAAGTAATCTTACGTAAAGAAATTTCACTCATACATTACCAGTTTAGTTCTATCACATTGTTTCGCCTGTCCACATCTGCCATTCGTTGCGATGGATCTATTTCTATTTTTTTAAAATCGGTCAGTTTCGATTTTACTTCTAATACATAAGTTGGATGTGTCCATCTCCATTCTTCTCCAACTATTGGCTTTATACCTTCATCTTCTTTCTTTGCCCCAAACATTAGATTAAGTGGGATAGTATACATTTCCGTACTACCATCTTTTTTTGTAAACATTACATCTATTGGCATAGGCAATAAACCTATCCGCTTCAATCGTATTTTAGCAATACCATTTACTTCCCATAAACTATCTATACCATAATCTATTTTCTTTGTTGTACTGCACCAGTATTCTTTGTACCAATCCAGTTGTACGCCACTTACATCTTGTGCTACTTGTATAAAGTCGTTTGCATTCGGATGTTTGAAGCGCCAGCGGTTGTAATATTCCAATAAAATTTTATCTCTTGCTTCTGCACCTACAATATATCCCAATTGAGATAAAAATACACAGCCCTTAGAATAAGCTGCAATGCTATATCCAGCGTTTGTATTAAAATGATCTGCATGTGTAGTAAGTGGTTCTTCGATATTACTTTTTGCAATAAAGTAATAGGAGCCATAATTATCTGCATGTAGCTTTGGTATTACTGCATCCAACGAATCAAAATACTTTATCGAACCCTCGCTGTTGGCCAGTTTTACCCTGCTTACTTTATCCCTATAATATTTACTTACATAGTCTGTAGCAAATTCTGTAAAACCTTCATCCATCCACCCATACATACTTTCATTTGTGCCCAGCATCATTTGGTACCAACTGTGCATCCACTCATGAAAAACGGTACCCAAACTACTACTAACAATTAGTGTAGCCATTGGATATTCCATTCCACCATCGCCACCTTGTATAAATGAATATTGTGGGTAAGGGTATTTACCAAAATGTTGTTCTATAAAAGGCAAAGCTACAACAGCTGCATCGGCTACTTCTTTCCAAGCTGCATCGTTGGCTTCGTTGTTTTCTTTAAAATTGTACAGCACATGCAAGGTAGGTCCACCATTGGGCATCTGTCTTACCAAATGCACATAGTCAGGATCTGCAGCCCACACAAAATCGTGTATGTTTTTGCCTACGAAACGCCATGTCCTTTTTGCTGTTGCAATTGGTTTCAAGTCTGTGCCAGCTTTATCATAACTCCAACCAATTTCATTAGCATTTACCAATACACCGGTGCCTCCCAATTTATAATCTTTGTCTATTTTTATAGTTACATCAAAATCGCCCCACACACCATAAAACTCTCTTGCAATATATGGCGTAGGGTGCCAGCCTTCATAATCGTATTCGCACATTTTAGGATACCACTGGCTCATGCTATACCGCACACCTGTTGTTGGATTGTCTCTTCCGCTGCGGCGCACTTGCAATGGTACTTGCGCTTCAAATACCATTTCAAAAACTACTTTAGATTTTGGTGCAATGGCTTTGGTAAGATTAACCTCCAATATCGTTTCATGGTATTTAAATGGCTGAGGAACGCCGTTCATTTTAAGCGAAATTATTTTTTGATAACCAATTTCATTTTCTTTCAATTTGGAAATACGATCTTTTACTCTAGGGTCCCAATCCTGTCTACCATTCACCAATACTTTACCTATTTCCCTGCTGCGCACATCCATGCTGCTGTTTGGCTGAAACGCATTAAAGTACAAATGATAAAAAACCTTATCCAAGCTTTTATCGGAGTTGTTGAAGTATTCCAATCGTTGGTTTCCCTTAAACTGGTTTTTCTCCACATCCATATCAATTTGCATATTGTAACTCACCCTTTGTTGCCACCTATTTTCAGGTTGTGCAATAGCATTCATTGCCACAAACGTGCAAATGAACATAGTAATAATTCTTATCATTCAAAAGTAAATTTAGAACGGTAAATTTCGGTAAATAGTTTGAGGCTGGCAACAAAATTATTTGTGAAAAATGGAACGTCAGCATTTGTATACTTTTCAACATTTGTCCCGCTTTTCGCAGTACTCCTCGTTGCGTTCGTTCCTTACTTCACTGCGGGGTACTTACTACAATCGGGCGTAGACTTCAGCAGTAGAATTTCTATCAACTTTTGTAAATCGATAAATACGTAAAGAGCATTTTATTTCATTTGCTAGTTTTACTGAAGCTATAAATCTAATTATATTCGTTTTTGTTAGTGATGTCTAATATCAAATAAATAAATTTTGAAGTAGGTGTCGCAAATTGTATAGATAATGTAATAATATAATCCTTGCTTTTCCATTCATAACCATAATTCCGATAAGTATTTGTGGTAATAAATCTTTTCGCTTTCCCTTTTTTATGAATATAATTTGATATATAATTTTTCAAAAATTTCATTTTACTTTCTATTTGACTTACTGCATTTTCATAATCCTTTACTCTATAATAACTATTCAAATGAATTCCATCTAATATTGAATTACCGAAAGTTATAGACATGTTTTGGAACGAAATTGTATCTATTTTATATGCATATAATGAGTCTTTTTTAAAAAAATAACTACTAATAATCCCTCCATTTATTGTATCCCTTTGTATACGAAAAAAATGATTTTCTCCCTTTGTGTCTAAATATTTTGATTCTTTGTCCCCAATAAAAAATGTATCAATACCATTGAAAAAAATGGGAGGCAAAAAGCTTTGCGCAAAAGATTGCGAAGATGTTGCCACACAAAAAAATAATAGTAGGTATAATTTCATGAAATAATTTTATTCTTTCCCTCCCACCACTATCACAATCTCCCCTTTCACGGTTTTTGCATTAAAATAATCATACACTTCTTGCAAAGTACCACGCTTGTTTTCTTCAAACATTTTGGTAAGCTCTCTGCTCACACAGCATGGGCGGTCTGTACCAAGGTACTCGCCTAAGTCTCGTAGCGTACGCAATAGGCGCATGGGGCTTTCATAAAATAACATCGTGCGTTTTTCTTCGGCCATGCGTTTAAGAAAAGTTTGCCTACCTTTTTTAAGGGGCAAAAAACCTTCAAAACAAAAACTATTGGTAGGTAAGCCGCTGTTTACAAGTGCGGGCACAAAGGCTGTAGCACCGGGCAAACAATTTACCGTAATATTATTTTTTATACATTCCTTCACTAAAATATGAGCAGGGTCGCTTATACCGGGTGTGCCCGCATCAGTAATCAATGCAATGGTTTTTCCAGCAAGCATTTGCTCTGCAAGGTGGGCAGCTATTTTAAATTCGTTGTGTTGGTGATAAGGAGAAAGTGGTTTTTTTATTCCATAATGGTTGAGCAATACAGAGGAGGTTCTGGTATCCTCTGCCAAAATCAAATCAGCATTTTTCAAAACCTCTACCGCACGAAACGTCATATCTGCAAGGTTTCCGATGGGCGTAGGAACGAGGAATAACATTAATGAATAAATTTATAATGAATAATTTTACAATTAATAATGAATAATGCTTTCAACTCGTTAATAAATTATAAATAGGTTGCTATCTTTACGAATTATTAATTTAGCCAACTGCTCCCGCAGAATTGCGGGACCAACTGCCAACTGCCAACTGCCAACTGCCAACTGCTAACTGCCAACTGTAATCTCATACATTTCCATCACCGCATTTGCCAATAATTTTTTTGCAGCTTCGTCGGCCATTTCTCTTGCAGCAGTTTCGTTTTCGGCTTCTATGGTAAGTTCTATTTGCTTGCCAATACGTACATCGTTTATGCCAGTTAGGCCCAAATTTGCTAGGCCTCCTAAAACAGCCTTTCCTTGTGGGTCCAATAAATTTTTTAGTGGCATTACTTTTATTTCTACCGTAAAAATCATGTTTTATTTGTTTTTGAATGCCAAAGATAAAATAATGTAAGCGATAAAAATAACGGGTACTGCCAACCAATGAAGAAATATAGCAGCTATGATAGAAAACAACACAATTAAATACTTGGGTAAATTATCTTTTAGCGAAACATTCTTAAACTTTAAAGCCATTAATGGGAGTTTACTCACCATTAACCAACTTACTACTACAATGAGTGCATACAAGAACCATTTATTCAACATTATGTCAGTAGTAAATTCATTAGCAGCATGCCAATAAATAAGTGGCATACTTGCTACTAATAAGCCAGCAGCAGGTATTGGTACCCCTTTAAAACAGTAAGACTGTGTAGTATCTAAATTGAACCTAGCCAAACGATAAGCGCCAGCAGCGGCAATGATGAATGCAGGAAACAATAACCACAAAGAAGTATTCACCCCATCTTCTCCACTGGCATAACTCATACGCAAGAATTGATATATAATCAAAGAAGGTGCTACACCAAAACTTACTACATCTGCCAATGAATCTAATTGCTTTCCCATTTCGGAACTCGCATTAAAAAGCCTGGCTACAAATCCATCTAAAAAATCTACCACAGCCGCAATACCAATAAACAAAGATGCCATCCACATTTTTTCGGATAAATCTATAAATTGTGCATTGCTGGCATTGTATTGAATAGTAATACCATTTTGCAAAATGTATGTAATAGCTATACAACCACAGATTAAATTAAGTAGGGTAAAAATGTTGGGGATTTGTTTCATAGTACAGAGACGACAGACAACGGACCACAGACCACATCAAAGATTGAAGCTAGTTGTTTTCGTAATTTTTATTTGTTAAAGAGTTTTTAAATGCTTGTATTTTCTTAATTAAACTATCTAGTTCGTTATAACGAATATCAAATATTTCTTTGGTAATGTATTCTCGTTTTATTGCAAGATACAAAGCAGAAACCACTTCTATCCCTGAACGCTGTGCATAGCCTAGAAACCTTTGTTGCTCAGGATTTGATTGCCCTGTAGAACCTTCTGCAATATTTAAGGCTACCGAATCTGCTGCTTTTTTAATTTGAGTGGTAAGAGAAAACATTTCTTCCTTAGGAAAACTCCTGGTCATTATATGAATATTATTCGCCATCTCAATAGCCAACTGCCAGATGATTAACTTTTCAAACTTAAAAGGCATGGGTAGTTTTTTTAAGTATAAACTTTTTTAGAGACCACGGACAACAGACCACAGACCACATCTTGAAACTATAAATGTCTTTGACTGTTGTCCGTCGTCTGTGGTCCGTTGTCCCTGGTCTGTCGTCCGTCGTCCGTGGTCTGTTATCTGTCGTCTAATGAACTCGTTTCATCAGCCCTTCTATCTCTTCTACTTCAAAAGGAATATTTTTCATCAGATCTACATTGCCATTTTTTGTTATCCAAAAATTATTTTCTATACGCACACCCATTTGCTCTTCTTCAATATAAATTCCAGGTTCAATGGTAAAAACCATTCCTGCTTTTATAGGTTCGGTACGTGTACCAAGGTCGTGCACATCTATCCCAAGGTGATGCGAAATACCGTGGTACAAATATTTTCTATATGCTCTGTTATTAGGATCTTCATTTTTTACATCGCTCTTTTTTAGCAACCCTATTTTTTGAAAAATAATGGTAGCTTCATCTCCAATCCTTTCTGTATAATCTACAATACTAATACCGGGTTTTAAAATAGATGCCGCATATTTATGCAAATGCAAACAAGCATTGTATACCGTTTTTTGGCGGCGGCTAAATTTTCCATTTGCCGGAACTGTTCTGGTAAGATCTGCTGCATAATTACCATATTCTGCTCCAAAATCCATCAAAATCAAATCGCCTTCTTTACACTCACTACAGTTTTCTACATAGTGCAAAACCCTTGCATTGTCGCCACTGGCTATGATACTTCCGTAAGCCTCGCCTGTAGCCCGCTGCATAAGAAAAGAATGGATAATTTCTGCGTGTATTTCATACTCCATTATACCTGGTTCGATAAACTGCAACAATCTTCTAAAGGTAATATCTGTTATATCAATAGCTTTTTGAATTACTTCTACTTCCTGTGCAGTTTTAATGGATCTAAGTTCTTTTAAAATGGGCGCACTGCGTTTGTAATTGTGCAAGGGATACCTTGCCCTCATTTCTTGTGCATAACGATAATCTCTTACTGCAATAGTGCTTGCTTTGCGATCATTTTCATTTGTATTCAAGTAAATATTTTCTGATAAATGTATCCAAGGTTGTAACATAGCATCCAATGAATCTAAATAAATAATGGTTTCTATACCAGAAATATTTTGTGCTTCATTTATCCTAAGCCTATGACCATCCCATTTTTCTTTCATTTCATTTGGTCTTACAATCACCAACACTTCTCTGTATTTTGCATCCGGATTATCGGGGAAAAATACCATCATCGTATCTTCTTGCTCTATACCAGTAAGCCAATACAAATCGGAGTTTTGTTTAAATTTATTAATGGCATCTCCATTGGTAGGAAGCTCATCGTTGCTGTTAAAAATAGCAATTGAGTTTTTTTGCAACTTACTTACAAAACGTTTCCTGTTTTGAATAAAAATATCGGGGTTGAGTGGAAGGTATTTCATGTGTGCTTTATTTTACAATGCAATATAATTTTTTTGAACCACAAAGACACATAGTTAATAAAGTTACACAAAGAAAAATTTTAGCTTAAAATGATAAATGAGTGTACTGGCAGTTTATCTATAATCTATCTATTGTATAATAAAAGCTGAAAAATGCTTTACCGTACTCCTACAAAGGGTTAAAAGCTTTCCCTACGTTTTTGTGTAAAGAAAAAGAGTAATGTCAATATCCCTAAAAATGGCAGATTAATAAAAATGTAGACCGCACAAAAATGCCCTCACTAAATAGTTGAGGGCATTAATATTTTCAAAAAAATTAATCGATTTTTGGAGCTGCTGCAAGTATTTCATCACTTACTCCACTTGCATATTTCTCAAAGTTTTTTACAAATTGTTTTGCAAGCGATACAGCTTTTTCATCGTAGGCATTTTTATCTGCCCATGTATTACGAGGGTTTAAAATTTCGCTCGGTACATTGGGGCATTCCAATGGCATCATCATACCAAAAACAGGATGCGCCTCATACGCTACATCATCTAATTTCCCTTCCAGCGCTGCAGTTATCATTGCCCTTGTGTAGGCAAGTTTCATTCTACTTCCTACACCATAAGGACCGCCACTCCAGCCAGTGTTTATCATAAACACATTTACATTGGCATCCGTCATTTTTCTACCAAGCATTTCGGCATATTTTCCCGGATGTAGTGGTAAAAACGGTGCACCAAAACATGCACTAAAAGTTGCGGATGGTTCTTTTACACCTGCTTCTGTACCTGCTACTTTAGCAGTGTATCCACTAATAAATTGGTACATAGCTTGGCCAGCGGTAAGTTTACTTATTGGCGGAAAAATGCCATAAGAATCGGCTGTTAAAAAGAATATATTTTTGGGCGTTTTACCGATAGAGGGTTCCAATGCATTGCTTATAAAACTAAGCGGATAACTTATTCTCGTATTCTCTGTTATTTCTTTTCCAGCAAAATCAATTTTATTTGTACCAGGCAAGAAAGTTACATTTTCTACCAATGCACCTGGTCTTATAGCGTTGTAAATTTCGGGTTCATTCTTCGCACTTAAGTTTATCAATTTTGCATAGCAGCCTCCTTCAAAATTAAATACACTGTCTGGTGTCCATCCATGCTCATCATCACCTATTAGTTTACGATTAGGATCTGCACTTAAAGTTGTTTTACCTGTCCCGCTTAAACCAAAGAAAATAGCTGTATCGCCTGCTGCACCTACATTTGCCGAGCAGTGCATACTCAATACATTTTTTTGATGAGGCAAAATAAAATTGAGGATAGTAAAAATCCCTTTCTTTATTTCGCCTGTATAACCGGTACCACCAATTAAAATTGTTTTCTTAGTAAAACTAGTCATGGCAAAATTATGCTGCCTTGTACCATCTACAGCAGGGTCGGCAAGAAACGTGGGTGCATGTAAAATTGTCCATTCTGGTATTATTGTTTCCAATTCATAATCTGTAGGCCTAAGAAACATATTGTATGCAAATAAATTGCTCCAAGGATTTTCATTTACTACTCTAATATTCAATCTGTATTTTGGGTCTGCACAAACATAAGCATCCCTCACCCATATTTCTTTTTCGCTTAAATGGTTTGTTAGTTTTGTGTACATTCTATCAAAAACTTCTGCGGAGATAGGGATATTAAAATCATTCCAATGTACTGCGTCAGCAGTAATATCATCTTTTACACAAAATTTATCTTTGGGACTCCTACCAGTAAATTCTCCGGTGTTTATAAGCAAAGCGCCCGTGTCATTTAACACACCCTGACCTAGTGCTACTGTAGCTTCAGAAAGTTGTGCTGGGGTTTGTTGATAGTGTATTGGTTGGGTTGTATTTATACCCGTGTTTGCCAAAACATTGTGTAATGTTTCGGGTATTGTAGATACCGACATAGCAATTATCGTTTGTTGAGAGAGCAAATGTAGAGCAAGTATTTGTTATAGCAAACTATAACTTAATAAGATTTATATAAAAATAATTAAAAAATTAATTATAGCGAAGGATGAAAAAAATATTTCAAACATTCATTTTATTCTTACAAGTATCCGATAAAATAAATGTAACTAGAGTACCATTTCTGGTATTTCATTATCTATAATTAAGGTTGCAGCAGTTTTAGAAATAATTTCATCAACCGAAACACCGGGAGCTCTTTCAATTAACTTAAATCCTATATCTGTTACATTTATCACTGCTAGATCCGTTACAATTTTCTTTACACATTTAGTACCAGTAAGTGGCAATGTGCATTGTTTTAATAATTTACTTTCTCCAGCAGGATTGGTATGCATCATGGCTACAATAATATTTTTTGCGCTTGCTACTAAATCCATTGCACCACCCATACCCTTTACCATTTTACCAGGAATTTTCCAATTGGCTATATCGCCAAGTTCGCTCACTTCCATTGCTCCCAATACCGTTAGGTTTATTTTGCCAGAACGTATCATTCCAAAACTCAATGCGCTATCAAAAATAGACGAGCCAGGTAGCGTAGTTATAGTTTGTTTACCTGCATTAATTAAATCTGCATCCTCCTCTCCTTCCATTGGAAAAGGTCCCATTCCTAGCAATCCATTTTCGCTCTGCAAAACCACATCCATACCCATAGGAATGTAATTGGCAACAAGTGTAGGAATACCAATTCCAAGGTTTACATAAAAACCATCTTGCAACTCTTGCGCAATTCGTTGTGCTATTTGAAATTTATTTAAAGGCATAGTAAGAAAATGTGATAATGAGAAAATGTGCAATTATGCTAATGTGCTAATCCAGGGTTATAATTTCTTTTATGATATTGCAAAACAAACTATTTCGAAATTTACAGCGTTCATAAATCCCCCTTTGGGTTGTGTAGAGTGGTTTTCCTAACCGTTCGTTGCTCTATTCTTTTTTCGTACTGCACACCTTGAAAAATACGGTGAACAAAAACACCTGGTGTATGAATAAAATTAGGATCAAGCGTTCCATCTTCTACCAATTCTTCTACCTCTGCAATGGTTATTTTTCCGGCCATTGCCATCAAAGGGTTAAAATTTCTTGCAGTGTCTTTGTAAATTAGATTTCCTTGTTTATCTCCCTTCCAAGCTTTTACTATTGCAAAATCTGCTTCAAATGCATATTCCATTAAATAATCTTTGCTATTAAAATTGCGAATCTCCTTTCCTTGTGCTACCTCAGTACCTACACCTGCAGGTGTAAAAATTGCTGGCATTCCATAACCCGCAGCCATACAACGAGCAGCCAATGTACCTTGGGGTATCAATTCAACTTCCAACTCCCCTGAAAGCAATTGCCTTTCAAACTCGGCATTTTCTCCTACATAAGAAGATATCATTTTTTTTACTTGCTTTTGTTGCAACATTAATCCTATTCCAAAATCATCAACTCCCGCATTGTTAGAAATACAAGTAAGGTTTTTAACTTTCTTTTTTACCAATGCAGCAATACAATTTTCTGGAATGCCACATAGTCCAAAACCACCAAGCATTAATACTTGACCATCCTTTATATCTGAAATGGCATCGTCTGCATTTTTTCTAAATTTGTTCATTATCCTATTTTAAATTTCCATCAATTGAAGCTTCGTCCAAATCAACTAATGGGTATTGCATACTAAAAGGGGCTTTCATTTTTGGTTTAAAAATTTGTTTTAGACCAAACATATCATACCACTTTAAAATTATTTTACCACTTACTTTTTGTTCAAATTCATTTTGGTGAAGATTGGTTTGTTTTAAGATTATTGAATCCAAAACATTCTTCATTAAATCTTCATGTTTCAAGTAATATTGATAGGTTTTATAAAAATCATTTTTATCAACCTTGTATTTTGCAAATATTTTTTGTTGTAGCTTGTCATTCTCCAACGAAAGATCTTTTAAATTATCTTTTGAAATAAATTCTTTGGTAAAAGCATCCGCCTTCATTTGCTCCCATAGAATGATTTCCATTTCTTGTTGTGATAAAATATTATCGGCCAATTTTACTTCTTTGCAAGAAAACAACAATAAAAAAACAAAAATGAACGATAAATACTTCATTATTTTAATTGCTCGTTGTAACTGTTTGAATTGGTTATATCCAATCTAGATAATAAATCCCTGGCTTTGGCCTTATCTTGAGGTAATCCTTTTGAAAATACTTTAATTAATTCATTTGATTTTCCTTGAAAAAAAAACTGGTTAATCATTGTATTCGGATTTTCGTTGTTAAAAACAGCTAATAAGTTAAGGACATTCATTATTTCCGCTCTTGCGGTATTTTCATCCTCGTAAAACTTATCCATACCAAGGCGATAATAATTGTAATAAACATCATTTATAATAGCAAATTTGCCATTAAGCATGTTAGTTACCAACCAGTACCTGTTCCTAAGTCCGTCAAAAAGCCTCCAACCTTTTATCCCTCTTCCATCAGATGCATTGTTTACAATATTTTGTGCTTTTAAAAAAGACTCTTCCCCTCCTCTTAATGCAAATGATGCCTTATCAAATCCAATAATCATATGAGCATAATATGCAAATATGGCTGTAAGGTTAGACACCTGTGCATCGTTACCAGAAACCCTGTTTTCATTAAATTCTAGCTGTTGAAATTCAACATATTTAAAAATAATTTCATCATCTTTAAAATTTATTATAGGTGATAAATAAGAACTATTAAAAATAGGTCTAGCAGCTTGAATTGAAATAGATCCGGTATAAACATTGGCCTCATCAGATGGTGACAAATTCAAAAAAAATGTACAATCAATTCTTTCATTGGGCGCATATATATCTTTCGTCCATTTTCTTGTATTAAGAAAATTATTTAATGCAGTTTGTAACGTTAGAAATGCACTTCTGTTAACACTATTACCAATTTGTGAAGCTGATACAGTCACTTTTGCATTTAGCTCTTGCGCATTGCAGACAATAGTTATAGAAGTGTAAATAAAAATTAAAAATATTCTACGCATCATATTTTTTTAAAATCGTGTTTATAATATCGTGGGCAACTTTTTCTTTTGATTTCAATTCAAAAGCATTTGAATTGCCTTCTTTGTCAAAAATAGTTATTTTATTGCTGTTATATCCAAAACCTGCTCCTTCATCCTTCATCGAATTAAGAATAATAAAATCTGCATTTTTACTTTGCAGCTTTTTTATTGCATTTTCTTTTTCATTCTCCGTTTCTAAAGCAAATCCAACCAATAATTGTTTGGGAGACTTAAGGGAGCCTAATTTTTTTAAAATGTCCTCCGTACGCTTTAATTCGATGGTAAAAATGGCTTCATTCTTTTTTATCTTCTCCTTTGCTATGTTAACAGGGGTATAATCAGCTACTGCAGCACACATGATGGCTATATCAATATCATTAAACAGGCTAACGCATGCATCATACATCTCTGCAGCGCTTTTTACGTTTGTAACATTTAAATTAGTAGGAATAATTTCTGTGGAAGGTCCCAACACAAGTTGTACGTTTGCACCACGATTGGCACATTCTCTTGCAATGGCAATCCCCATCTTTCCAGTACTGTGGTTGCCAATAAATCGAACAGGATCCAGTGCTTCATATGTTGGCCCTGCACTTATTAAAACATTTTTACCTACAAGATTTTTTTGGGGGGCTACATTAAAAAAATGGGATACTTTCTCTACAATAAATATTGGTTCAGCCATCCTACCTTCGCCAGTTAAACCACTAGCCAACTCTCCATTATCTACTGGTAAAATTTGATTACCATATCCCTGTAATTTTAGAAGATTAATTTTTGTAGCGGCATGATTCCACATATCCTCGTCCATTGCAGGAGCAATCCATACTGGACATGTGGCGGACAAATAAACAGCTAGCAATAAATTGTCGCAAATACCATTTGCCATTTTTGATATCGTATTACAGGTAGCAGGAGCCACTATCATCAAGTCTGCCCATCTGCCTAACATAACATGGTTTGACCAAGTATCTTCTTCAAAAAGGTCTGTAAGAACTTTATTTTTAGATAAGGTACCTAAAGTGAGGGCCGGCAAAAAATCTTGCGCAGCTTTTGTCATGATAACTTTTACTTCTGCACCATTTTGTACAAACAATCTTACTAAACTTGCTGTTTTATAAGCAGCTATACTACCTGTTACTGCTAGTAATATTTTCTTTTTTTTTAGCATAAATAAAAACGACGGACAAAGCCGTCGTTAAAATTATCAATAAATTATTAGAATATTATTGAAAAAACAATTTCTTAACTAAAAAGATCTTCATCATTCCTACGGAAATAGACTTTATCTTCTAAAAACTCTGCTGTTGCAAGCAAAGCAGCGTTCGGCATACGCTCATATGCACGAGAAATTTCAATTTGCTCTTTGTTTTCATGAATTTCTTCTAAGCTATCTGTATGGCTAGCAAATTCCTCTAACTTATTATGCAACTCTTCTTTTACTGCAATATTTATTTGATTGGCTCTTTTAGCCATTACTGCTATGGATTCATATAAATTACCCGTTTTATCTTTCATATCCGATAATTTCTTAGGTTCTACACTGCTACTAGTGTTAGAGCCCTGTTGACGGCGAAGTTTGCTCATTGATTATTTCTTTTATATTGTTTTTACTTAGATTACTATAATTTTCTGCCTCTTTTAGTAATTTACTATCTGGAAATCTGTCTATAAAATCCTGATATTCGATTGTTACTTTTTCAAAACGATCTATCTGCTTTTCTACTATACTTAATTTCGCAAAAAGATAAAATGATTTTACAACCATTAACTTATAATCTTCTCCTTTTAAGGATTCTGGATAGCTATTGAGCAACGAATTATAAGCTATACCGGCTGCTCTATATTGACCCAAATTAAAATACAATTTAGCTTCTCTTGCTTCTTTGAGTTCCAATTTTTCTCTTCCTTCATCAATTATGGCTGTTGCATCCTTAACCCTTGGAGAACCAATGTGTTGGTTAATAAAAGTCTGCATCATGTTAATTGCTTTCAGCGTATTTACCTGCTCCAACTCTAACTTAGGGCTCTGTTTATAATAACTATAAGCCCTCATATAATCTACTTCCTCGGCATGTGTACTGTTAGGGAAAACTTCTAAATATCCTTTGAATAGATTTTCTGCATCGCTATACTGTTTTTCATAGTAGTAGCAATATGCATACTTATAATAAAGATCTTCAAACTTATCTGTGCCCTTAAGAGCAGAGAACAACTGTTCATATAAAACTCTAGCGTTTCTGTAGCTCTTCTTGGCGTAATATGCATCAGCCTTTTCAAGTTTATAAGCTACGTCTTTGCTTTTTTCTATTTTACTAAACTTACTGCAAGAAGAAAAGCTTAAAATTAATATGTAACAGGTTATAGCCTTTAAAAATGACCTCATAATGATTTGCAAAATTAGTTTATTTTTATCAAAATTGCTTCATTATTATTTAAAAACAAAAAGCATTAAGTTAATCATATTATAAAGTCGATTTAAAAAAAGACCCCTCCAAATTGGAGGGGTCTTTTATCATTAAGCAAATTCTTTATTTTATTAGTTAGACTTGATGTCAACTGTATTTTTGTTCGCACCATCACTAACTTCGCAGTTAATAGAAATACGATCAGCACTGATACCTTCTTTTTCTACAAGGTAATTTTTTATTGCTTCATTTCTACAGTTACAAGTAGCTTGAGATGCTTTTGAAGCCTCAGGATAACCTGTGATACTAACACTACAAGTAGGGCTAGATTTCATTTTTGAAGCAACAGAAGCTAACATTGTTTTATTATCGTTGCTAAGTGTACAACCATTGCCTTTGAAAGTAAGACTAGGGTAATCACTTGGACAAGTTGCAGTTGCTGTAACAGGCGCAACTAAATTTTTGCAACAAGCTGGTTCAGGGCATTTGCCAATTCCATCAGCATCTACTGGTTGACATTCTGTAGGAGTGATTAATTGCTTATCTCTACAATCTGGAACACCGTCACCGTCAGTATCTTTTGTTACACCATGTGTATCAACTGGGCAACCTGCTGGTGTATTTGGCTCACGATCAAGTTGATCAATAACACCATCTCCATCAGCATCATCAAATGTTGGCTTAGGCAATTTCATGTGCTTAGGCGTATTCAACTCGCTATATGCATAATCCAATGGATTTAACCAATATAAAGGCTCAACTGATTTACCTCCAAGGTTAAAGTTAAGACCAATTGAAGCGTAATTGTAAGAATCAAAATCTCTTGTAAGTACAGCGTCACCCACAGCTTGCTCTTGCCATCTTTGACCATCCAATAAATCTGTTTTTACAAAAGTCCAACGATCTTCTATAGCTAAGTTTATGCGTCTTCCAAGTTTGAAAGCTACACCTGCCAATACAGTACCGCTTGGTTTAACTGTGCTTTTACCCAAAATTGGTCGTGTACTGTTTTCATTTTCAGCTTCTGTTTCGTATGTTTTATCCATACCATTTTTCAATGCCTTCGTTATATCTTTACGTTTTGTGTAAATACGATCAGCACCAGGGTTGTTACTGGTATATACGGTATTAAACAAACCATTTCCACCATTTGCAGTTGCTGCATATGACTTACCATCACCACCGTCATTTAGGTAATTGGTTTTTGCACGGAACGAAGTAATTCCTATACCGCCACCACCATAAATAATAATTCCTGTTTTGTTTTTGTGGAATCTGATATTGTTTACAGTAAATATACCTTGAATTCCCAAATCCTGAACATTGGTTTTGTAGTTATAGTAAGCTATATCCCTAGTCGCACTTCTTCTCTCAACACCACTAGCTGAAACAGCTTGATTTACATATTGTGCAACTCCACCCGCACCAGGAACTAATCTTGGGGAAAAATATCCATTATTAGATAGAGCTGAGTTTTTTGCAAAATTTTCTGCTGCTTTCCAATTTAGCCCCTTTGCTATTGTGTTAATGTACTGTGCTCTTAAAGAGAAAATATATCCAAAAGATTTTCTTACATGTACACTGAAGTTAGGTGCGGTAAAAGGTACTGCAGATACATCCCCACTTACAGTGAAAATACCGGTAGAAACACCTACTTCCCACATATTACGAGGTTTAGCAGGAAAAGAAGTGGAATTATTCCAAAACTCATTTTGCTGCCCCATTCTTTTTGTTGGGATAACAGACGAATCGTAAATGCTGTATCCGCCACCCATATAGCCGTTGTTGTTCCCACCTGTCTGGGCAAATGTAAACGCCGAAACGAACATACTAAGGGTGAATAATAATTTTAATTTTTTGCTTGCCATAACTTAATGATTGTTAATTGTTCGAAAATACTCTGATTGATTAATGCAAATGTATATAACCTAATTTGAATGTACAAACTTTTTTTGTGATTTATTTATAATTTAATATCATATTATATAAGTATCTGTTAGTTACTTAACCCGCAAGATGTTAATAATTGAATTCTAATCAATAACAAATTTGTAATATTCATTTATTATCAATTAGTTGCTCTAAAACGAGAAGATTTTTTCAAAAAAAATACTTCTTTACCATTTTGCGTACTATATTGCCCATTTTATAATAAGATGAAAGCTGTTTTAAACATTATTGGCGACGAATTGAGTGTATTTGAAAAAAAATTTTCTAATGCAGTAAAAAGCAATACCCCATTGCTAGATACCGTGATGAGATATATAATAAAGAGAAAAGGCAAACAATTAAGACCGATGTTTGTTTTTTTGAGTGCCAAATTGCATGGTGAAATTAATGAAAGTACATACAGAGCTGCCGCTTTAGTGGAAATGTTGCATACGGCTACGCTTGTGCACGACGATGTGGTTGATGAATCGATGGAGCGAAGAGGCTTTTTTTCTATAAATGCTGTTTGGAAGAATAAAATCGCAGTTTTAGTTGGTGATTACCTTTTATCTAAAGGACTATTATTGTCAACCGATAATGGTGAATTTGAACAATTGCGCATATTATCAGAAGCTATTAAACAAATGAGTGAAGGCGAGTTACTTCAAATAGAAAAAACCAGAAAATTAAATATTGATGAGGAAGTTTATTTTGAAATCATTAAAAACAAGACCGCCTCATTGCTTTCTTCTGCGTGTGCTGTAGGAGCGTATAGCACTACACAAAATGATGAAATAACAAGACAGATGAAACTTTTTGGCGAAAAAACTGGTATTGCCTTTCAAATAAAAGATGACTTATTTGACTATGGCACAGAAAATATTGGAAAACCTACTGGCAATGACATAAAAGAAAAGAAAATGACTTTGCCGCTAATTTATACTTTAAATAATGTAGATAAAAAGACAATGCGAGAAATTATCTATATCGTAAAAAATAACAATAAAGACAAACAAAAAGTAGCATGGGTTATAGAAATGGTGGAAAAAGCTGGGGGGATAAAGTATGCTACTAAAAAGATGCTAGAATATAGAGATCAAGCCCTAGCAATACTAGACCAATACCCAACATCGCAGGTTAGCATTGCCTTAAAAGAATTGGTATGTTATACAACTGACAGAAAATATTAAAAAGTGAAAAAAAGATGGAATATATTACCCTTTGATCAACAAAAAGTAAATGCTTTACATGAACAAATTAAGGTAAGTAAAAACATTTGCAAAATACTTACACAAAGAGGATTTGAAACGTACGAAAGTTCAAAGGATTTTTTTGTACCCTTACTTTCAAAGCTACACGACCCATGGTTAATGAAAGATATGGATAAAGCTGTCACAAGAATCCATAAAGCATTTTCCAATAACGAAAAAATATTGGTATTTGGAGATTATGATGTAGATGGAACGGCATCTGTAGCTTGTATGTATGGTTTCTTAAGCGAAATGTATGATGAAGAAAAATTAGACTTTTATATTCCCCATCGGTATAGAGAAGGGTACGGTGTAAGCAAGGCGGGAATAGATTTTGCAGCAACGAATAATTTTTCATTAATTATTTGTTTAGACTGTGGAATAAAATCAGTTGAATTAGTTGAATATGCATCCACGCTTGCCATAGATTTTATCATTTGCGACCATCATTTGCCGGGCGAAGAAATACCAAATGCAGTGGCCGTTCTTAATCCAAAACAACTGGATTGTAATTACCCATACAAGGATTTATGTGGCTGTGGTGTAGGCTTTAAATTGATGACAGCACTCTCATTACATTATGAAATACCGCAAGAGAAATTATTTCAATACATAGATTTGGTTGCTACGGCAATTGCGGCAGATATTGTTCCAATGACGGGCGAAAATAGAATATTTGCACACTTTGGTTTACACAAAATAAATACCAACCCTTTACCTGGATTTAAAGCATTGATGGAATTAGCCAATATCAAAAAGATAATGACCATTACCAACGTTGTTTTTGTAATAGCACCTAGGGTAAATGCTGCTGGCAGAATGGATGATGCAAAAAAAGCCGTGCAACTTTTTATAGAAAAAGATGTAGCTAAAGCAAAAGAATTTGCAGAAATGCTACATAGTGATAATAAAGAAAGAAAAGACGCAGATAGTACCATTACAGAAGATGCGTTACAAATGATTACAGAAAATGAAATGCTGCAAACAAAAAAAACCTGTGTAGTTTACAACGAATATTGGCACAAAGGCGTTGTAGGTATTGTTGCAAGTAGGCTTATAGAACATTATCATCGTCCTACCATCGTGCTTACTAAAAGTGGCGATACAATTGCAGGTAGTGCAAGAAGTGTTCCTGGATTTAATTTATATGAAGCAATTTATGAATGTCGGGATTTATTGCTTGCTTATGGAGGACACTTTGCAGCAGCAGGACTTACCATGGCTCCAGAAAATTTAGAAGCCTTCACCAAGAAGTTTGATGAAGTAGTATCTGCAACGATACCAGCGCACTTGTTAATACCAGAAATAAATATTGATGCACAAATAGATTTCTCTGAAATAACGGAGATTTTTTACAGCATCATTTGCCGTATGGAGCCATTTGGTCCAGAAAATATGCGACCCACTTTTATAACAAGAAACTGTATAGATTTTGGTTATTCGAAAATATTAAAAGAAGCACATATCAAATTTGTAGTGAAACAAAATGAAACAATTTTAAATGGAATAGGATTTAATATGGCAGCTAAATTTCCGTTATTAGAAAAAAATAAGCCAGTCGATATTGTTTTTTCTATAGACGAAAATGAATGGAATGGAAACAAGAGTTTGCAATTAAAAGTGGTGGATGTAAGAGCATCAGAAGACCTTTCTAACAGCAATTGAACCAAAAAGTATATTTTATTCTTTTACATAAATTTTGTATACCTCAAATATTATTTTCACTAAGCCAATATCTTTTTTACATTAAATGAAATATTTAAAATACTTTATCTACTTAGCTACCAATTGGAATATTCCTATAGCCTGGCATATTATTAGAAACGAAATACGTGGAGAAAAAAAATATGGTATTAATACAACTGGTGCTGATAATTTAAAAGGTTTAGAAAAAAAAGGTATTGATATTTCACATGCAACCATATACATGCCTGTATCATACGATGTGCTTGAGCAATTTTTTGAAGAAGTAAAAATTGCAACCTTTCATCATTTTTTGGATATTGGATGTGGCAAAGGGAGAGCAATGTGTGTTGCCGCAACTAAAGGAATAAGTAAAATAAGTGGAATAGAATTATCAAAAGATTTATTTATTGTAGCTAAAGAGAATATTACCATAACTAAAGAAAAAATACCGAATGCAAATATTACAATTTACAACAACGATGCTTTTTATTTTGAAATTGACGATGATGTAGATTGTATTTTTATGTTCAATCCATTTGACGAAACCATCATGAGTGGTGTAATGGAAAATATAGAAACTAGTTTAGAAAATAACCCAAGGGTTATGACCATCATTTATATAAACCCTTTAGAAAAACATGTGTTGCTTGAATGGGGATACGAAGAAATATTTCATTCCAAGAAAATGCAATATTTGGAAGGCAGTATTTTTGTAAAATAAGAAGTATTATGAAAGTAAGGCTAAATTGAAATACCACTATTGAAAGAAGCGTCGCCACTAAAGTTCAATCATTGCTCTATCGTTGGCTAAAAAATAAAAAGCTCACAGATTTTACAGATTAGGCAGAAAAAATCTGAGTAAATCTGAAAAATCTGTGAGCCAAAATCTACCCCATCAACTCTACACTTCTACTTATAAATTGTGTTAAGTTTTTTCCTGTTAATAATCCTTGTGATAGCAATGCTAAATCAGCTAGATTTTTTACCAATTTTTCTTGTTTCCCCTCTTCTGTTTCAGCCAATATATTTTTAAAAATAGGGTGATTACCGTTGACAGTAAGCGCAACTTCATCTGGCATTTGCGCATAAAATGCCGCCATACCACCACCTACTGCAGCCATATCTTTCATTCTACGCATTTGCTCTGGTCGAGTAGCAGTTACGGGTGGAGCTTCTGCACTTAATCCTTTTACTTCTACATTTATATGAAGTCCTTCTTGCGGTTGCTCAAACAATGTTTTTAATTTTTCTGATTCATCCTTTGTTAACACACTTTCTGCTCCTTCAGATTTATCAATTAAGTTATCAGCAATATCTGCATCTACCCTTGTAAAAATAAAATCGTTCCATTTCATTTCTACTGTATTTATAAATGCAGCATCAACCAAGGTTTCTGCTTTTACAACCACAAAACCTTTTGCAATGGCTTGCTGTATGTATGCATCTTGCTGGATCGGATTTGTAGTGTAAAGAATTACTTGTTTGCCCTCCTTATTTTTTTGCAAAGCAGTAGCCGTTACATATTCTTCTTTTGTAAAAAATTTACCTGTGGTATCTTCCATTATAAAAAAGCTATTAGATTTCTCTAAAAACTTATCGTCTGTCATCATACCATATTTTACAAACAATCCAAGGCTTTCCCATTTTTGCTCAAACTCGTTTCTTTCACTTTTAAAAAGCTCGTCTAATTTGTCTGCTACTTTTTTTGTAATGTGTGCATTTATCTTTTTCACATTAGGATCTCCCTGTAAATAACTACGGCTTACATTTAATGGAATATCCGGACTATCAATAACACCTTGCAGCAACATCAAGAATTCTGGTACAATATCTTTTACCTCGTCTGTAACAAATACCTGGTTGCTGTATAATTGTATTTTATCTTTTTGTATTTCGTAGCTCTGTTTTATTTTAGGGAAATACAAAATACCAGTAAGATTAAACGGATAATCTACATTCAAATGAATCCAAAACAAGGGTGTTTCATTGTAAGGATATAACTCTTTGTAAAAATTTTCGTAATCTTCTTTGGTAAGGTCAGCTGGTTTTTTTGTCCAAGCTGGGCTGGTATTATTTAAAGCCTTTGGTACAATTGGCTCTACAGGCTCTTCGCCTTCTTTAGGTTCAACCGGCTCTGGTACTTTTTCATTTACATCTGTAAAGAAAATAGATACTGGTAAAAACTTACAGAATTTTTCTAATGTAGATTTAATTTTATAGGCATCTAAAAACTCTTTGCTTTCTTCGTTAATGTGTAAAACAATGTCTGTTCCACGCCATTCTTTTTCTACTGGTTCTAGCGTAAAGGCTGGACTACCATCACACTCCCATTTTACTGCGGCAGCATTTTCTCTAAAACTTTTTGTAATAACTTCTACTTTTTCACTTACCATGAAAGAAGAATAAAACCCTAATCCAAAATGCCCAATAATATTATTTTCATTTTGCCCTTTGTATTTTTCTAAAAATTCTTCTGCTCCACTAAATGCCACTTGGTTCAAATACTTATCTACTTCATCCTCTGTCATACCAACTCCCCTATCACTGATGGTAATGGTTTTCTTTTCCGTATCTAATTTAATGTCTATACGAAGCTCGCCACTATCACCTTTTGCTTCGCCAATAGAAGACAATGTTTTTAATTTTTGCGTAGCATCTACTGCATTACTGACAAGTTCTCTGATAAAAATGTCATGTTCACTGTATAAAAATTTCTTTATGATAGGGAAGATATTCTCCGTTTGTACCCTAATGTTGCCTTTTTGCATATGATTATAGTTAATTTTTTATTACCGTATTGCTAGTGCAAATAAAGTACCACGTGTATTTAACGGAAAATCTGTCAGTTATTATCATTCATTTTTTTTGTTACTAGTATGGGGATTGTAGAGCCATATTTTAGCCTACTTTTGCACCCTAAAAAAAACATATGCGGTATCTATACTCCTTTATTTTATTGCTCTTGGCAACATTTGCACAAGCACAAACAAATCCTGTTGCTCAAACCTTACCTTACACACAAGACTTTGCCGCATTAGCCCATACATCCTCAACCTACCCAGCTGGCTGGCAAGGCTGGACAATTTCTACTTTTCCAGGAAGTGCATTTAATACTGCTACTGCTACTGCCGACAGAGCACTTATACCCAATATTACTGCTTCTACAAACAGTGGAAATGTAAATAATTATAATGGTAAAATTGGTTTTTTAAACACAGGCTCTTTGGATCTTGGTCTTGTTTTGGCTATAACCACCACTGCGCAAAGTAATATTCCTGTAAGTTATGATATAATGAATATTAGAAACCCATATGATGGTGGTTCAAATACACGTATTAATGAAGTTACCCTTCAATATAGAGTTGGTACTACAGGAAGTTTTACAAACTTATCAGGCATAGAATATCAAAATAATACCACTACTCAAACTACTGCTGTTACTACTCCTCAAAATTTGTTAACCAAAACAATCACACTTCCAGCAGCCTGCGATAACCAACCAGTTGTTCAATTGCGTTGGGCAAGTAGACAAGTAAGTGGTGCTGGAGCAAGACCTAGTTTTGCTGTAGATAATATTAGCGTAGGTAATAGTGGCGTAGATATTCTTCCTCCTACCGTTACTACCTTAAGCCCAGCTGATGATGCAACAAATGTATCAACTACTACAAATCTATCTATAGTATTTAGCGAAGGGATACAAAAAGGAATAGGAAATATTTTACTGAAAAGATCTACTGATAATAGCATTGTACAAACAATAGATGTAACTACTGCAACTGTTGCTGTTAGCGCAAATGTTGCTACAATAAACATAAATCCTTTGCAACTAAGCACTGGATATTATGTAGAAGTAGCTGCTGGATCTTTCAAAGATTTGGCCAACAATAATTTTGCAGGTATTACAGGAAACGCCATTTGGAATTTTACTACTGGCATTACTATTTTTAATGCAGATTTTAATACATGTACTAGTGCATTAACAAATGGTTTCACCGCATTTAGTGTTACAGGCGCACAAGTTTGGGCGTGTACAACTTTTGGCCATAGCACTACGCCTACCGGCAGTGCGCCAAACGGTGTGCAAATAAATGGTTTCGCAAGTGGCTCAAATATTATTAATGAAGATTGGCTAATTTCTCCCTCATTAAATTTAGTATCTACCACATTTCCTTTATTATCTTTTTGGAGCAGAACTGCTTTTAATGGCGCCCCTTTAAAATTAAGGGTATCTACCAATTATACAGGAACAGGAAATCCTACTCTTGCAACTTGGACAGACTTAAATGGAAGCTTTCCTTTACCTACATCTGATATATGGAAACTAAGTCAAAACATAAATCTTGCAGCTTATAGGACTGCAAATACTTATATCGCATTTGTGTACAATTCTACCGATGATGATGGCGCAAGGTGGACATTGGATGACCTTAAAATAGATAACTCTCCTACACCTCCCCCTGCATCCCTTACACCTAATACGGGTGAAGTGAATTTTGGATTTGTAGCAGCCGCAAACACACTAGTAAAAACAATGATATTTACGGCAAATGATATTACTGGAGCAGTAACGTTAAGCGCTTCAGGCAATTTCCTTATTTCCAAAACGAATGGCAGTTTTACTTCTTCTATTTCTTATACAAATGCCGAAGCAAATAATATTGCTAAAACAGTTTATGTTCAATTTTCGCCTACAGCGCCTACTGTAACTTATTCTGGTAATCTTACCATAAGTACCCCATTGGTTATTGATACGGTTATTGTATTAAAAGGAAACAGTATTGATGCGGCCACAACTTTAGATGTTGTAAATTGGAATATTGAATGGTTTGGCAGTACGACTTTAGGCCCTACCAACGATGCTCAACAAGAGCAGAATGTAAAAACAATAATGCAAAATATAGGTGCCGATGTATTCGCTCTGGAAGAAGTAGTGAGTGAAACAAGGCTCGCAAATATAGTAAGCCAAATGCCAGGCTACTCCTATGTACTTTCTAATTATGGGTCTTATACAAATCCATTTCAACCTGGTGCCGGCACCTTAGCTGATGCACAAAAACTGGGTATGGTTTATAAGACAGCGTTGTTCCCAGGAGGCCTTACAACACAAGCGCTTTTATCTGCAGGAATAAATACTGCAGCTGATATAACAAACCCCGCCTACAACTGGTATGCTAGCGGTCGTTTTCCTTTTATGGTTACGGGTACAACTACGTTAAATGGCATTACTAAAACAATTCGTTTTGTAATTGTACATGCAAAAGCTAATACATCTCCAACACTTACATCTTATGCCCGCAGAAAAGCTGGCAACGATTCTTTACGTATCAATTTAAATACATTCTATCCAAACGATAACATCATCATGTTGGGCGATTTTAATGATGATTTAGATTCAACCATTACTGCTGGTATCAATCCGAAATTATCTTCCTACAAACAATTTATGGATGATGCAACAAATTTCTTTTCGCCTACTTTGGCATTGAGTCTTGCAGGAAAAAAATCAACCATCAGTTACAACGATGTGATAGATCATGTGTTGCTGTCAAACGAAATACAATGTTCTTATTTACCAAACTCTGCCAATATTCTTACAGATGTAACATCGCTTGTTACAAACTATGGCTCTACTACAACAGATCATTATCCGGTTTTCAGTAGATATTTATTTGTGCAACCACAAGCTGCTACCATTGGTTATGCTGCTTCTCCTTATTGTAACAATGCAGGTACTGCTACTCCAACATTTACTGGAACAACCGGCGGTGTTTATTCCTCTACAACAGGTCTTTCATTAAATGCAACAACTGGTGTTATAAATTTGGCAACAAGCACAGCAGGAACCTATACTGTTACTTATACTCTTGCAGCCAATGGAGCATGCAACCCATTGTTTACAACTACTGCTGCTGTTACAATAACAGCAGCTGCAAATGCTACCATTGCGTATGCAGGTTCGCCATATTGTAGCACAGTAGCCACTGCAACTGTTACTAGAACTGGCACAGCTGGAGGCACCTATTCATCTACTACGGGTCTTACCATAAATGCAACAACTGGTGAAGTAAATATTGCAACGAGCACAGCGGGTACCTATTTGGTTACGTACACTATTGCTGCAAATGCTGGATGTGCCATATATACAACCACTACTTCTATTACCATTAATTCTTTATCGGTAGCACCTACAAGTGCCTCTTCTAATACTACATTGGTGTGCGGTGGTAGTGGGCTTATAACACTTACAGCAAATGGCGGTACAGTTGGTTCTGGTGCTTCTTACAAATGGTACAGCGGCTCTTGCGGAGGTACACTTGTAGGTACCGGAGCTACAATTACCAACGTATTAATAACGAGCACTACTACTTATTTTGTAAGACTAGAAGGAATTTGTAATACAACGACTTGCCAAACGGTAACAGTAAATGTAGCCGCACAACCTGCAGTTGCAATAACAGTTTCGCCATCAACAGGTGTTACACCTACTGCACCTGTTACCATTATTGCTACAGTATCTCCTGTAGATAATTACAGCTATGTGTGGACAAAAAATGTAACAACTAACTTAAATATAAATGCAGATAGAATTTTAGTTACTGCAAATGAAGCGGGTAATTATGTAGTAAGAGTAACTGCGCCGAGTGGCTGTACTGCTACTTCTGCAAGTGCATTTGTATCATCGGCAGTTTCTAATATCTTGTACATAAGTGCAAACCCAAACAGCGGCGTATTTAATGTAAGTTACAATAATGGAGCAGCCAATTTGAATGGTCGTACGTTAAATGTGTACGATAGCAAAGGAGCTAGACTTTTCACTCAAACATTTAACAACAGTGTACCTTATAGCAATATGAAAGTAGACATTAGTGCAAAAGGTAAAGGTATCTATATTGTAGAATTGATAGATGCAACGGGTAAAAAACTTGCAGATGGAAAAGTAGTTGTTTTATAAGAATTACTTTTTACATAAATCAGAAACGCCACGAATGAAAAATTCGTGGCGTTTTATTTTGTACATTCATTGGATGAAATATGCATTTTGTATAGTTATAATTATTCTATTTAGTTGCAAAGATTCTCCCATTATTTATCCTGATGGTGGTTATGCATTTATTAATACGGATACGATTAAGGATAAGTCGTTTCCGTATTTTCCGGTTAGGGATTCTATGTATGTTAGAGATTCTATTTATTCAGTTTTATATGATGCAAATTTTATGAAACTTTTTAATGAACCAAATATTAGTTTAAAGCCAAGTGAAAAAGAAATTTTTAGATTTTTAATAAGTGGAATGGGAATTCCTATTTATTTTATAACAATTACAAACGGGAAAATTATAGCAAAAAAAGGGTTATCATTTAAAATGTTTGATGGAGGAGCACTAAACCACACAGAAAGTGAGAAACAACTTTTTCATCTTTTATACAGGTATATCTTAAGAAATGATAAAGATCAAAAAAATAGAAGAAAGCCAAATTATAGTATAGTTGAAAAAAGGCAACTTGATAGTTGCAAGAAAATAGGAGTTGCATATTGTTATAAATACTTATTCGAAAAATCAACCTTCGCATTATCTAAAACATTCAAATATGAAACCAGGATTATTACTTTGCCAAATCATACTTATAGAGAATTAATAAACAATATTAATAAAGCAGGATATTGGAAATTGCCATTAGAATTAGATTGTGCAAATCCCCCAAACGACGGAGTTGGATTTTCTTTAGAGGCTAACAATGGCAAAAGATATAATATGGTTGCTTCAGGAGACTGTTGCGATCCTTCTTCAGATTTTAAAAAAGCCTGCCAGGAAATTATAAATTATGCCCACTACGAAAAGGAAATAAGAATTGTTTACGATGAACAGTAAACGCAATTAAATCTTTCAACATTTATTCTCCTCTAACGCTTTCCTAAAAGCCCTAATCATTTAATCTTTCAACTAAAGCAACTACTTTTGTTTAATAAACAATAAATTATGGCAACAGCATTAATTACAGGGGCATCGTTGGGCATTGGATTGGAATTTGCAAGAACTTTTGCAGCAGCAAAAAATGACCTCGTATTGGTGGCAAGAAGTGAAGATAAATTGAAAGACTTAGCTATTGAATTGCAAAAAACATTTGGTATTGCTGTAAAAATTATAGTAGCAGACCTCAGTAATATGGAGGAAGTGCAAAAAGTATATGAAGTTTGCAAATCGGAAAATATAACCATAGACTATTTGGTAAACAATGCAGGAATAGGCGTTTTTGATTTTTTTGCAGAATCAGATTGGGATAAAACGGCACAAATGATAGACCTAAATATAAAATCGCTTACCAAAATGTGCCGTTTATTTATTCCAGATATGGTACAAAGAAAATCGGGTAAAATATTGAACGTAGCATCTACAGCCGCTTTTCAACCAGGACCAACCATGGCAGTTTATTTTGCCAGTAAAAGTTACGTGTTATCATTTAGCGAAGCCATATACAACGAACTGCAAGGTACAGGCGTACATGTAACCTGTCTTTGCCCGGGGGCTACAGAAAGCAACTTCTTTCAATCTGCAGCCATGCATGAAAGCAATTTGGTAAAAGGGAAAAAACTACCTACATCCAAAGAAGTAGCTGAATTTGGCTATAAAGCTTTGATGAAAAATAAAATGACGGTTATTCATGGGCTGATGAACACCATTATGGCTACTAGTATCAGGTTTACACCACGTAAATTGGTATTGGCCATTGTACGCAAAATACAGGAAAAAGCGAGTTGATTCTTTCTTAAAAATTTTAATGAATGAATATTCTATACGCAATAAAAAACCCACTCATAAGAGCGGGTTTTTCTATAAAAATTCGAAACAATTAAACTCTAAAGTGAGCAAAAGCTTTGTTGGCTTCAGCCATACGATGGGTATCTTCTTTCTTTTTGTAAGAAGCTCCTTCACCTTTGCTTGCTGCTACTATTTCATTAGCTAATTTGTCAGACATGCTACGGCCATTTCTTTCACGGCTATAACGTACCATCCATTTAATGCTCAAAGAAATTTTTCTATCAGGTCTAACCTCAGATGGTATTTGGAAAGTAGCACCACCAATACGGCGACTTCTAACTTCTACACCAGGTGTAATGTTTGTTAATGCTCTTTTCCATACTTCGTATCCTTCTTCACCAGTAGTTTTTGCTACTTTATCTAACGCATCGTAAAATATACTGTATGCTCCACTTTTTTTACCTGCCCACATTAGGTTGTTTACAAAACGAGTAACTAATTTGTCGTTAAACTTTGGGTCCGGTGCTAAGGGTAATTTTTTGGCTTGTGCTTTACGCATGTGATTATAAATTAATGAATTAGCTGATTATTTTTTAACCTTTTCTTTCTTAGTACCATATTTAGAACGACTCTTCTTACGGTCTTTAACGCCGGCTGTATCGAGACTTCCTCTTACTATATGATAACGTACCCCCGGCAAATCCTTCACACGACCTCCACGAATTAACACAATAGA
>JANNGD010000136.1:0-44018 GCA_031380515.1 Ferruginibacter sp.
GAGATATTTCCATTTTTTAATTTTGCTGGTTGTTTTGGGTAGTTGTAAAAAAGCTTCTACAGTAGAACCCCCACTTATTATAGAACCAATGCCTGAACCCTATTATTTTCCTCCATTAACAGGCGATACTTGGGAATCAAAAACAGCCGCAACGGTTGGTTGGGATGAAGCACTTTTGCAAAAAGCATTTGATTCTGCCGCAGTAAAGCAAACATATGGGCTTATCATATTGCACCATGGTAAAATTGTAAAAGAACAATATTGGAATGGCTGGACAAAAGATAAAGTATATTTTATAGCATCTGCTGGTAAAAGTGTTGCCGCTTTTGTAACAGGTATAGCGCAGCAAGATGGAATAATAAACATCAACAATAAAACATCCCAATATTTAGGAACGGGTTGGACATCTCTTCCATTGGCAAAAGAAAATTTAATTACAGTAAAAAACCAATTGTCAATGACAACCGGTTTGGATGATGGAGTGCCCGACCAGGATTGTACTACGCCAGCTTGTTTAATGTATAAATCTGATGCTGGTACACGTTGGTCTTATCACAATGCCCCCTATCATTTATTACAAAATGTATTGGCAACAGCTAGTGGTAAAACTTTTAATGCTTATTGCAAAGAAAAATTATTTGATAAAATAGGAATGCCCAATGCATTTTGGTTCAATTATATAATGTATTGTACAACCAGAGAAGCATCAAGATTTGGCTCGCTTGTATTGAACAAAGGTAATTGGAATGGTACAGCCTTGCTAAATGACAATACCTATTTTACGGCAATGACAAATACATCTCAAAATTATAATTTGAGTTATGGTTATTTGTGGTGGTTAAACGGTAAGGCTTCTACAATGGTACCTCAGTCGCAAATTGTGTTCCCTACCTCACTAGTACCAAATGCACCAGCAGATATGTATATGGCCTTGGGTAAAGACGATAAGAAAATATACATCGTACCAAGTTTGGACGTAGTTGTTGTAAGGCTTGGGGATAATGCCACAGGCAACACAGCGCTTGGTCCTAGTAGTTTTGATAATGATTTGTGGGGAAGATTGAAATTGGCCATGCGTTATTAGAATAATAGACAATAATTTTTGTAAAGCTGTTTCTTGCGAAGCAGCTTTTTCTTTATATTTATTAAATGAAAACATATTTAGCCCTTGGCGATAGTTACACAATAGGAGAGCAGGTTATGTTACATGAAAGCTTTGCTTACCAAATCGTACAATTGCTGCGCAATAAAAATATACATATTACTGCACCAGAAGTTATTGCAAAAACAGGATGGACAACAGATGAATTAATAGCATCAATTGACCAGACTACTTTTTTAAAGCAATATGATTTCGTAAGTTTATTAATTGGTGTAAACAATCAATACAGAGGTAGAAGTATAGAAAATTTTGAAATAGAATTTGAAAACTTATTGAAGAAAGCAATTGTATTTGCTGGCAATAATCCTCAACATGTTTTTGTTTTATCTATACCAGATTGGGGCGTTACCCCATTTGCAGCTGATAGAGATGGGATAACAATAGCTACGGAAATTGATCAGTTTAATAATAGCTGCAAAAATATTGTAAATAAATACAATTGTATATTTATTGATATCACAACTTCACAAAGAGTAGATGCAGTTAAGCCTGCAATGCTTGCTCCAGATGGGTTGCATCCATCTGCATTGGAATATAAAAAATGGGCTATTCAATTGACCAATAAAATTAATGACTTTCATTTTGCCTAAACCTTGCTGAAATTATTTGTAATTCATCGTCGTTTAATGCAGATGATTTTTTCAGTAATGCTGTAAAGAAATCTACTTCTGTTTCTTTGGCAGGACAACCTATGTTACTGCCTTTATCAAAACTATCTCCAATAAGTTTACCCGTTTTATTTAGGATTAGGAAAAATGGTAATCCTGCAGATTCTCCATTATATTTTGCAAGAAAAGCTGCTGCTCCCGGGTTTTCTAATTTTTTATTATTGGCAGATTCTTGCACTGTCAAATGTACAGTTACATAATGCTCTTCAAAAAAACTTTTTGTTTGTAGATCATTCATGGAAGCATCTAATTTTTTACACCAACCACACCAGCTTGCATGAAAAATTACAAATACATTTTTCTTTTCTTTGGCAGCTTTTTTATATGCAGCTTCTAAGATAGTTTCGGCTGTTGGCACGTTTTGTGCTTTTAGGCTACAAGCTGAAAATAATAATGCTAATAGAATGAATTGTTTCATGAGATTTGTTTAATGATAAAACTAATAGATCCTTATTGTTTAAATTAACGAGATAAATTGGCTTCTAAAAATTCTTTCATTTCATTTTGGTATTGCATCGCAATTTCTCTTGCTTCATCTGCAAAATTTTCGCCATGCCCTGCATATATGATAGCCCTGCTAGCATTTACAAGTATGCTACAATCTTTGTTCATACCATACTTACTAGTTTCAGCCAAACTACCACCTTGAAATCCAACACCTGGTATGAGTAAAAAATTTTCAGGAATAATTTTTCTAATATTTTCCAATTCACTTGCTTGTGTAGCACCTACAACAAACATTAAATTGTCTTTTGTTCCCCAACTGTTCACCTTACTTAAAACCGTTTCGTAAACTGTTTTCCCATCATCCAATTTTTTTAATTCAAAATCTGCAGCACCTTTATTACTTGTTAATCCCAAAACGATTGTCCATTTATCCTCATATTCCAAAAAAGGCCTAATACTATCTTCGCCCATGTAAGGCGCTACAGTAATGGCATCAAATTGTAATGTTTCAAAAAATGCTTTTGCATATTGCGATGAGGTATTGCCTATATCACCACGTTTTGCATCTGCTATTTTAAAGTGAGTAGAAGGAATGTAATTCACCGTTTCTTCCATTGCATCCCAACCTTTGCTTCCAAGCGATTCATAAAAAGCGGTGTTTATTTTATAGCTTACACACAGATCTTTTGTAGCATCAATGATGGCTTTATTAAAATCTACAATGGCATTTTTATTTTGTTGCAAATGCGTAGGTATTTTTTCAAGGTCTGTATCCAAACCAACACAGAGGTATGAGTTTTTTTGTTTGATTTGTTCTATTAAGATGTTGCGGTGCATAAGATTTTATACTTCGTTTTTATCAATACCAGCTTGTTTAAGAATAGCCAATAAAGTGCCTTTCTTTATATCTTTATTGTGCATAGGTACTGCAATTGTAATATTTGAAATTTAGTTATAGAAAATATGATGAGAACCTTTAGAACGTTTTAATAGAAAGCCATCCTTTTCTAAAAGTTTAATTAAATGCTCAGGCGATTGGTTCATGCAGTTTCTAAATTAAGGGAATATTCCAACGTATTACTATTATCAGGTATTGGTTCACCCCTCGATTGTAATTCTTCAATATAGAATTCAATTGCTTCTTTTCCCATAGCTAATGCTTCTTCAATGGTATCTCCTTGTGTGAGGCAACCTGCTAAAGTAGGAACAGTAACCATATAACCACCCTCTTCTTCTTTAGTTAATATTATTTTATAAGTATAATGCATGCCAATATTTTCCTCACAAATATAATTATATCATCCTAAAGGTATATTTAAATTAGTCGCTTTTCTATTTCATTAGCAATCAACAGATCATTTTCACTACTATTTCGCTCCCTCAGCTTCGCTACAATATTTCTTTTTTCTTCTTCGGTTTTATTTTGACTGAGCTTAAATACATTTTCTATGCTTTCTACTTCTATTGTAAATCCTACAATTGCTTTTATATGTTGCATTGTGTATTCTTTGGGCATATTATTAAAAGCTGCAATTGTTTCTACGCCTTCATATTTATTGGTAACAGCTTTTATGGCTTCATAAGTACCTTCTTCATCGGTAAACTTAATTTTTCCTTTTACTTGCACTGTCATATAATTCCATGTAGAAGCCGTTTGTGGGTTGGCGTACCAACTTGCACTTACATAGCAATATGGTCCGGTAAATAATACCAATACATTTTCGTTTCTTTCAAAAGCAATATGGTGGTCTGTCTTTTTCATTAAGTGTCCACTTAATAAAAGTTTACCATCTTTTTCTACTACATCTAAAGGTATTTGTGTGGCAACAGGATAAATTTCTCCAAAGCCAGTAATCATAGCAAATGAATTTTCTTTCATTAATTCAATTACTAGTTTAGTGTCATCTTCTGTAAAGTATGGGATTTTGTACATATTGAATAATTATGATAAAAACGACAATATTTTTTCTTCTACAATATTACTTTCCCAAATAGTATCTATATTCGGCAAAGCCATTACCTGCTTCATTATTTCCTCTTGCTTTATACTATTTTTTAATGCTTCGCTATAACGTATATGCGGACTAAATGTTACTTGCGAATAGGCGGGTATCCACTTCGTAGGATATTTTTTACTAAAGCTGGCCTCTATTTTTTTCTGTAATAAAAATGTTGCATCCCCTGCTTTATCGCTCATTTCTTTAAAGTTGTTTAATGCCAATGTTGCAATGGCATCAGCATCAGGTTTTCTTAATTGTTGGTACTCTTGTAAAATCAGTTCCCAATTTTCATTGTGTTTATCTATCAAAGAATTTAAAACCAAACAATCTTCAAAACCACAGTTCATACCTTGTCCAAAAAATGGAACAATGGCATGTGCTGCATCACCAATCAGCGCAAATTTATCTTCACGTACCCATGGGTAACATTTTACGGTTACAAGTGAAGCGGTGGGATTGTTGAAAAAATCATCTGCTAAAGTTGGAATAAGTGGAACAATATCAGCAAATGTTTTTTCAAAAAAATCTTTTACTTTTTCTTTTGTATTTAATGAAGCAAAGGATGGTTCGCCTTCAAAAGGAAAAAACAAAGTGCAAGTGAAACTACCATCAATATTGGGCAAAGCAATCAACATATAGTTTCCCCTTGGCCAAATGTGTAATACATTTTTTTCTATTTTAAAAGCACCATTTTCACCTGCAGGTATAGTCAATTCTTTGTAGCCCGCTTCTATATAATGTTGCTGGTATTCAAATCTATCAGATTGGAGTTGATTGGTAAGCCGTGCTGCAGAAAATGCACCATCACTTCCAAAGAGCAATTGAAAGTGGAAGGTTGAAATTTCTTGGGTTTGTGTATTTTCGAAATTAATTTTATTTTCTTTCCAATTTATATTTTCACATTTTTCATCAAAGAAAATTTCTACGCCGTTTAGTTCTGCTAAAGTCATCAATTTTTTATTCAATTCTCCTCTAGATACAGAATTAATAAACTGTCCTTCATTGCCATAAGCTTGTTGGGCATATGAGCCATCAATATTATGCATAAAACGTCCATGCATTGGGATGGCTATTTTTTTAATATCTTCCATAATGCCAATCTCTTCTAGAGCTTTTATGCCTCTATCGCTAAGGGCAAGATTGATAGAACGACCAGCAACAATTTGTTCTTTGCGCATATCGCTGCGGCGTTCATATATTTTTACATTGTAACCTCTTTTGGCTAAATAGATAGAAAGCAATGAACCTACTAAACCTGCACCTATTATTGTAATTTCTTTTTTCATATTTAAATGTTGGTTGTTTGGTGTTTGTTGTTATTCTGTTTGCTGTTAGGGTTGCATTCTTAATGGAGTTCAATTTATTTTAGGCTCTAACAGCAAACAACAAACCACAAACAATTGATCAGGCGAGAAACGATTTTAATATTTCCCCAAACCTATACACGTCCTCAAAACTATTGTACAAAGGTACTGGTGCTACCCGAATTACATTTGGTTCTCTCCAATCTGCAATTACCCCATTTTGTTTTAACGCTTCAAAAACTTCTTTGCCTTTTTCTAACATTAAAATACTTACTTGGCATCCTTTATCATCACTAGGTGTAATAATTTCAATTATTTTTTTATCAAGCCCGGTATTAACTTCATTTAGAATAAATAATAAATAATCGCTCAGCATTTTCCCTTTTGGTATCAAGTTTTCCATGCCTGCATCTTCAAAAATATCGAGTGATGCTTTATGTGCTGCCATACTTAGCACAGGTGCGTTACTTAATTGCCATCCTTCTGCGGTTTCTATTGGGTTAAACCCTTTCTCCATTTTAAAACGACTTGCTTTGTCATGCCCCCACCAGCCTGCTAACCTTGGCAAGGTTTTGTCTTTAATATGTTTTTGATGAATGTAAGCACCGGCTACGCCACCTGGCCCACTGTTCAAATATTTGTAGCTGCACCAACAAGCAAAATCAACATTCCAATCATGCATTTTTAATTCAATATTTCCTGCAGCATGTGCTAAATCAAAACCACAATAGGCACCAACATTATGTGTTGCTAAAGTAATTTTTTCCATATCAAAAACCTGACCCGAATAATAATTTACCCCTCCAAACATTACCACTGCAATGCTGTCTTTATGTTTGCTTATTGTATCTAAAATATCCGCTGTTCTCACAATATGTTCTCCTTCTCTTGGCGATACTTCAATGATTGCTTCATCAGGATTTAAGCCATGTAACTTCACTTGTGATTCCAATGCATATTGATCCGATGGGAATGCCTTTGCTTCGCAAACAATTTTAAATCTATCTTT
The DNA here is from genome assembly GCA_031380515.1 of Ferruginibacter sp. Classification (GTDB taxonomy): domain Bacteria; phylum Bacteroidota; class Bacteroidia; order Chitinophagales; family Chitinophagaceae; genus Ferruginibacter. Next base: position 6,591 of record JANNGD010000136.1, read on the forward strand.
TGTTGGGCGATAGAAACTTGTCATCAATAAATGTAAATTCACCGTAAGCTGGTTCATCACTACCACTTCCTCTGGCAATGCTCCAACAATTTTCGATAATTGATTTGGAAAAATTTCATGATAACTCAACCAAGGATTTGTTGCATGAAAGTGGCCCTCTACACCAAAATTTGCCCAGTCTTCCAATTCATTTAATACATATTCTTGTGTTGTTTTTGGTTGAAGGCCCAAAGAGTTTCCCGTAAAATAAATAGATTCTTTTCCATTGATAACCGGTATATAAAATTGATCTCTAAAATGTTTTAAAGGATCGTTTTCATCTAGTTGTCTTGCAAAGGTTATGTTGTTTTCGAAAGTCATCTTTTAATTATTTGTTTGTTGTTTGTAGTTTAGTGTTTGTTGTTTTGTGTTGGGTTTGCGAATATTTTTTGAGGCCTAATTTATTTTAGGCTATAACGCCAAACACCAAACAACAAACAGCGAACAATATTATATTGTCGCTATCACTTTTAATTCTATCGCTATAGGCGTTGGTAAACTTTTCACTTCTACCGTTGTTCTACATGCTTGTACATCCGTAAAATATTCTCCATAAATTATGTTGTATATAGGAAAATCTTTTTTCATATTTGTTAAAAAAACGGTAACGTCTACAATTTTTTCCCAACTGCTTCCACTGGCTTCCAATACTGCTTTTACATTTGCAAAACATTGATGTGTTTCTAAAGCAATGTCGTACTTCAAAATATTTCCTTCGTTGTCTAATTCTAACCCTGGAATGGAATTGTCTATTGCACTTCTACTGCCAATTCCCGAAAGGAATAGTAAATTTCCCGCACGCCTTGCATGAGGATATGCACCCAAAGGTTTTGCGGCTTGTTCTGTATTAATTATTTTATTATCCATTTTTAAATTTGTATGCAAACATTTTTTTGTTCCGTAAAAAACTTCAACGCTTCCCATCCTCCTTCTCTTCCTACGCCACTATTTTTTACCCCACCAAAACCAGTTCTTAAATCTCGTACCAACCAACAATTAACCCATACAATGCCGCTTTCAATTTTTGCTGCCAATCTATTTGCTCTACTTATATCTTGTGTCCACAAAGTAGCGGCTAGTCCGTATTGAGTGGCATTGGCCAATTGCAAAGCTTCTTCTTCTGTTTCAAATGCCTGTATGGTTATCACTGGCCCAAAAATTTCTTCTTGGTTTGTTTTGCATTGTTGATTTAACCCTTCAATGATGGTTGGTTCAATAAAATATCCATGCTCGCATCTACCTTCCAATTTTACAATATTGCCACCTATTAATATTTTGCCACCTTCTTTTTTTGCAATATCAATGCAGTTAATAATTTTTTCAAAATGAATTTTACTTACGATGGCTCCTTGTTTTGAGTTTGGCGAAAGTGGGTCACCAACATTTAAATATTTCACTCTTTCAATAAAAGTTTGTTTAAATTTTTCATAAACAGATTTCTCAACTAAAACCCTGCTGCCACATAAGCAAATTTGCCCTTGGTTTCCAAAAGAAGATCGAATGGTTTCTGTCAACATTTTTTCCCAATTGCAATCTGCAAATATTATATTAGGATTTTTACCTCCTAACTCTAACGATAATTTTTTAAACATTGGCGCTGCGATGCTCGCAATTTGTTCTCCAGCTTTTGTACTACCCGTAAACGAAATGGCTTTTATTGCTGGATGTTTTACAATGGATTCACCACAGTTTTTTCCATCACCATGTACTATATTTAAAACACCATCTGGTAAGCCCGCCTCTTTGCAAATTTTTGCTAATAGAAAAGCGGTGATAGGTGTTACTTCACTTGGTTTTGCAATAACACAATTGCCTGCAGCCAAGGCTGGAGCTATCTTCCATGTAAATAGATACAGTGGTAAATTCCAGGGAGAAATACAACCAACAATACCTACTGGTTGTCGTAATGTATAATTAATGGCTTTATCTTCCATGGCATGACTCTCCGTAGCAAAATGCATAATAGCAGTTGCAAAAAAACGAAAGTTGGAAGAAGCTCTTGTTATATCTACTTGCTTGCTCAGCCATAATGGTTTGCCATTATCATTGGTCTCTGCTAAAGCCAATGCATCTAAATTTGCATCAATTAATTCTGCAATTTTATTCAGAACAATAAATCTGTTTTCTGTACTTGTTATACTCCAAGCTGCAAATGCTTTTTGAGCAGCTTTTACCGCTACTTCAATATCTTTTTCATTACTATTTGGTATTTGTCCAACTATTTCTGCAGTTGCCGGATTTATATTATCCAAAAATTTTCCACTCAATGGCCCAATGAAATTTCCCCCAATAAAATTTTCTAAATGGTATGGTATTTCTAAATTCATGTTTTGTTTTTTATATAGAACCTGTTCGCCCACCATCTACTGGCACGCTTACACCATTAACATAACTAGCAGCAGGCGATGCTAAGAATGCTACAACTGCTGCTATCTCACTGGCTTCTGCAAATCGCTTCATCGGTATTTCTTGTTGCAATTCATTTTCTATTTCGGATATAGTGGTTGCCTTTTTTGTTGCATTGTTTTCAATAATAGTTTTTAATCTTGTTGTATTCGTTGCGCCGGGTAAAACATTATTCACCGTAATATTAAATTGCCCCAATTCGTTTGCCATCGTTTTTGCCCACGATGCCACTGCCCCACGAATGGTATTGGACACACCTAAATTTTTTAAAGGAATTTTTACAGAAGTAGAAATGATATTGATGATTCTACCATAACCTGATTGCTTCATAAATGGCACAACTGCTGTCGTTAAAATATGATTGCAAATTAAATGTTGGTTAAATGTATTGATGAATTCTTCTTCTTTTGCATCTACAATTGGTCCACCTGCAGGCCCTCCGGTATTATTTATCAAAATATGAACGCTGTGGTCTTTCATAAATTTTTCAATAACGGATTTCACTTCAGATGGTTTGCTAAAATCTGCCACTAAAATAGTATGTTGTTGATTGGTATTTGCTGGCAATAATTTTACAGCTTCGATTAAGGCAGTTTCGTTTCTTGCCATTAAAATACAATTGGCACCTAGTGCTGCAAGCTCAATAGCCGTAGCCAAACCAATGCCTTGCGTACTACCGCATATGAGGGCTGTTTTAGAGGAGAGAGAAAGATTCATCGTAATAAAGAAATTTGAGATTCAAACTTAGTTAAAAAGTTGTACTTTTCGGTTGTAATATTTCAACAATAAAGCATTATGCTTTATTTGAATTTTAAAACTTACTTATATGGCCATCCTAGCTCCTTTTAATTTAAAAAAGTGGATATCTGATAACAGAGATTTACTAAAGCCTCCAGTAGGTAACAAGTGTATATATGTAAATGCCGAAAACTTTATTGTAATGATTGTTGGCGGTCCAAATGCCCGTAAAGATTACCATTACAACGAATCGGAAGAATTGTACTATCAAATAGAAGGCGATGTTGTAGTGAAAATCATTGAAGATGGTGTGCCTAGAGATATTGCTATAAATGAAGGCGATATCTTCTTATTGCCACCCAAAACGCCCCATTCCCCCCAAAGAGGACCAAATACAGTGGGCTTGGTTATAGAAAAAGTAAGGGAAACCGAAGAAGATGGATTTTTGTGGTATTGCGAAAATTGCGGAAATAAATTGTATGAAGAACATAAAGTAATAAATGATATTGTAACCCAACTGCCACCGGTAATGGAAAATTTTTATGCTGATGAGCATAAGCGGACTTGTAGTAAATGTGGAACGGTAATGGGGATGCCTGTTAGGAAGGGTTAAATCGTTTAGTCGTTTCTGGTTAAAAAGTTTCTGGTTAAAAAGTTTCTCGTTAAATCGTTTCTCGTTAAATTGTTTCTCGTTAAATTGTTTCTCGTTAAATCGTTTCTCGTTAAATTGTTTCTCGTTAAATCGTTTCTCGTTAAATCGTTTCTCGTTAAAACGTTTCTCGTTAAATCGTTTCTCGTTAAATCGTTTCTCGTTAAAACGTTTCTCGTTAAAAAGTTTCTCGTTTTGAACTTTTTACATTTTTCTTTATTTTTTTTAATTCTTAAAAGATTTGAATTAGCGTTTGAATTAGAAAAACGAGAAACAATTAAACGAGAAACGACAATTAAATTAAAAATATGAAGATTGATATACATACTCACATAATGCCCGATAAAATGCCCAACTGGGTGCAAAAATTTGGCTATGGAGAATTTATACATTTAGAACATCGCAATTGTAAAGCCTGTATGATAAAGGGCGATAAGCTTTTTAGAGAAGTGGAAGATAATTGTTTTGATGCTAATGTACGCATGAAAGAAATGGATGATACAGATGTAAACGTACAAGTATTATCAACTATTCCTGTATTATTTAATTATTGGGCTAAGGGAGAAGATGGTTTGGAAACAAGTCGTTTTTTTAATGATCATATTGCAGATACTGTTTCTAAAAACAGCAAAAGGTTTTTAGGAATTGGTACCGTGCCTTTACAAGATGTAGATTTCGCTATTAAAGAAATGGAGCGTTGTATAGAAGAATTGAAAATGCCTGGCTTGCAAATTGGTAGTAATATTAATGGTAAAAATTTAGACGACAAATCATTTTTCCCATTTTATAAACGTGCTGAAGAATTGGGTTGCGCTTTATTTATTCATCCTTGGGAAATGATGGGAGAAACACAAATGCAAAAGTATTGGTTGCCTTGGTTGGTAGGTATGCCAGCTGAAACGAGTAGGGCTATTTGCTCCATGATTTTTGGTGGCGTGTTACAAGCTTTTCCTACACTGCGTATTGCATTTGCGCATGGTGGCGGTAGCTTTCCATTAACGATTGGTAGAATAGAACATGGTTACAATGTACGCCCCGACTTGGTTGCAATAGACAATGCCATAAACCCACGAGATTATATTGGTAAATTTTGGATAGATAGTTTAGTGCACGATACGAAAGCTATGCAATTTATTATTGATGTAATGGGCGAAGATAAAATTTGCTTGGGCAGTGATTATCCTTTTCCATTGGGGGAGCATCACCCTGGAAAAATGATTGAAGAAATGAATTTTAAAAAAGAATTGAGAGAAAAGTTATTGTTTAAAAATGCGCAGGCTTGGTTGGGGATGTAGGAAAAATTATTCATTAAATAAATTCGGATAATCACTTATTATTCCATCCACTCCCAAGGCTTTTAATGCTGCCATTTTAGTTTTATCATTTACTGTCCAGGGAATAATTTGTATTTTTCTTTCATGGCATTCATTAACAAGATTAGGGTTTACCAGCGTTTGCTCGGGGCTATAAATGGTAGGATAAAACCCAAGGTCATTTAACTGCTTCCGAAAACTATTTTTATCAGTAGCTTCTATAAGTAATGCCGTTTTTATTGTTGGATATTGTTTATGTAAATATTGCAAGGTTCGTCTATCAAATGATTGTATAATTACAAAATCTTCCATTTGATTTTCTTTAATCACTTTCATGAGCAACTCTACAAATTCTGCAGGTGCAGGATGGTAAATATTATCTGTAGCCGGTAGTGTTTTTGTTTCAATATTAAAAAACGGGTAAGGCCTTCTCCTCGTCATCATTTCTTGCTTTATGGTTGCAAACAGATCCGCCAATAATGGTTTTACCGCTTTCATTTTTTGTTGTTGTGCAAAGCGTGGGTGAGGTTTCATGCCTACATCGTATTTAATGATATCGCTGTAATTCATCAAATACATATTGTAATTCTTCTCGTCTTTTTCTTCAATGAAACTACCATCGGGTCTGGTGGTTATTTCGTGGTTAAAAAATGGCTCATGGCTAAGGAAAACCTTTTTGTCTTTGCTTATGCTGATATCCATTTCTAAAGTTGTAACACCCATGCCTAAAGCATTTACCATGGCAGGTATCGTATTTTCGGGCATTAGGCCACGGCAGCCACGGTGGCCTTGTTTGTCGAATACTTCCGTAATTCTAGATGAGGGTTTTTGAGCTGCGTTATTATTTGTACTCATTTTTTTGTTTGAAGAACAAGAAAATAAAAATGTAATAAAAACAATGAATGATAGTTTTTTCATCTAGCTAATTTTTTTTGATTGGATAATGTAAATCCTTATATTCCTTTATTAATTTCTAAAACTAGTTTGTTTTTTTTCCTTCTTCGCTATTTGGTTTTACTTTTTCGTCAAACATTTTATCCGCCCATTCAAGATATTGTTGATACTGCTTTTCTGATTCTATTTTTGTTAGTTGCACAATCTACTACTTTATCTATTGCACAATAAAAGCTCAAGAAAGATTCACAGCTCAGCCTAGCCCGCATGGGCAGTGGTAGCTCTTGCACAAATACACTTCAAATTAAAAATTGCTTCCGTGCAAGACTACTACAGACAGGCGGAAACCGATGTTCATTTGTTGTTGCTGTTCATGCTCCTTCGCCCCATCCTATCCTTCCGCCCAAGGCGGAGAAGGAAATCTCGAAGACCTTAGCGAAGATATTCTCGAATTATATAAACCCAATTCTACTTTTCTCTCTTCCCTTCGGGGAGAGGATAGGAGAGGGGCTGTTATTCCATAATCTTCTGTATTTCCGTGGCCGGCATATTCGCATTTCTCATAGCTATTCCCCTTACGGCTACTCCAGCAAAATCTTCAAATGCTTTTTTACTGATGGGTTCATCGCCTAGCATGGCCGGTACGCCTATATCGCCGCCCTCCCGTATGCTTTGCACAATGGGTATTTGCCCAAGGAAAGGAATATCAAATTCATCTGCCAAGTGCTTGCCACCATCTTTTCCAAACAAGTAATATTTATTCTCTGGTAATTCTGCGGGGGTGAAGTAAGCCATATTTTCTACCAAACCTATTACCGGCACTTTTAGTTGTGCCTGGCTAAACATGGCAATGCCTTTTTTGGCATCGGCTAGTGCTATAAGCTGCGGCGTTGTTACAACAATTACCCCTGTTACGGGCACTGTTTGCACAATGGTAAGGTGTATATCGCCGGTACCTGGTGGCATGTCTATAACCAAGTAATCTAGCTCGCCCCAATCTACTTCGCTCACAAATTGTTTTATAGCACTGCTCACCATAGGGCCACGCCATACCACAGCTTGCTTTTCATCTATAAGCAATCCAATGCTCATTACTTTTATCCCAAATTTTTCTATTGGTACTATCAACCCTTTGCTACCGTCGTCTTTCATCATTGGTCGTTCGCCCCTTATACCAAACATAATGTGCTGGCTTGGTCCGTAAATATCGGCATCCATTAAACCTACTTTTGTAGTGCCATCGGCGGCTAGTGCAAGGGCAAGGTTGGCAGCTACAGTACTTTTGCCCACGCCACCTTTTCCGCTTACTACGGCAATAATATTTTTTACACCCTTTAATATTGTTTTGGGGTCGGTACGATTGCTACTGGTGTTGCTGGTAAAGTTTACAGTTACAATTGCTTCTTTGTTTACCAATATTTTTATGGCATTCATGCAGGCATTTTGCATATGCTCCTTCATAGGGCAAGCTGGTGTGGTAAGTACAATGGTAAAGGAGACATTGTCGCCATCTATTACCAAATTTTGTATCATATTTAATGTTACAAGGTCTTTGCCTAGGTCGGGCTCTTGTACATTGCTGAGTGCCTTTAAAATTTCTTCGTTTGTCATTTTATTTTTTTCAAAGTCTTTATCGGTGCGTATATTTAGGGTTGAAAACTGTATAATTTATTGCTACACCGAAATTTATTGTTAAAAAAGTATTTTCGTTTGCAAAATTAAACAATGATACCCGTACTTTGTTTATCAAAATAGAATGCTGCTTTTCGTTTTGCAGAAAACTTATAGAATAAAACGAACGTTGTTATGCATATGAAAAAACATTTACGATACCTAATCATACTAATTTTTCTTACCCCAATAGCTGCAAAAGCACAATTTGAAACCTTTAAAGATTCCGTTGTACAATTATATGGGGTAGTAATGACGGCAGATAGTTTAAAAGGAGTACCTGCTGCCAGCATTGTGATAAAAGGACAAAACAGGGGAACGGTTTCCAATGCAGAGGGAGTGTTTAGTATCGTAGTATTAAAAGGCGACAGGGTAGAGTTTTCTAGCATTGGGTACAAACCCATAACCATTACCATACCCAAAGATTTACAAGGCACCCAACATAGTATCATACAATTAATGGTAACCGACACTATATTCCTACCTGCTACCATAATAAAACCACGACTAACCAGAGAGCAATTTGAAAGAGATTTTGTGAACAACCCCGTTCCAGATGATCAAATAGCTATTGCCCAACGTAATACAAATGCATCTACCAGACGTTTGCTTATGGCTACCTTACCATCAGATGGAAGGGAAGCGTCAAACGTATATTTGAGGCAATATTCTCAGAAACTGGGCTATGCTGGGCAAATAGCACCACAAAATATATTCAATCCGTTTGCATGGAACGAGTTTATAAAGGCATGGAAAAGGGGAGATTATAAAAAGAAGAAATAGCGTTTAGCGTTCAACAATCAGCGTTCAAGTTTCCGGAATTGGCTTTTTATGTTTTAGGAGGTAAAGATTTGGAGCTGTCATCAGTGAAAGTTTATCCATCATAGGTTAGGCCTGTCCCGCACCTACTGCGGGAGCTATCCGCTACAACCTGCCTGCCGGCAAAGGCAGGTCTTTTTTGTTCGTGCCACACAATCCGCCAATTGGCGGATCACTTCTATCCCGCAGCTTGGTGTAATTTTATCTTTTTTCAGCATTTTAGATGGGGGAGATGGTTGTGTATTTTTATTAAGTTTTTAATATTTATATTGATTTTTTATGATTTAATCAAATGTAAATCAGTGTAATACCATAAAATAAGTGCTAGTAGTCTTCTAGATATTCCACATTTTACGACCCATTCTACATTTTTAGTAAATTATTAAAAATATAATCCTATCTTTGCGCTCCGAAAATTATGGCTAAGCAAGCACTCATTAAACAAGATGGATCAATAACAGAAGCGTTGAGCAATGCTATGTTCAAAGTGAAATTGGAAAACGGCCATGAGATATTGGCTACTATATCTGGTAAGATGAGGATGCACTACATCCGTATATTGCCTGGGGACAAAGTGGGAGTGGAAATGAGCCCTTATGATTTGACAAGAGGAAGGATCATTTTTAGGTATAAATAAAAATTGAGTTTAAATAGTATTAAGTAATAAAGTAAATTAATCAATCATGAAGGTAAGAGCTTCAATTAAAAAACGCAGTGCCGATTGCAAAATTGTAAGAAGGAAAGGTCGTTTGTACGTTATCAACAAAAAGAATCCTCGTTTTAAGCAAAAGCAAGGATAAGAAATTAGAAATTAATAATTAATAATTAACAATTAATAAATTATGGCTCGTATTGCCGGTATTGATCTGCCAAAAAACAAAAGAGGCGAAATTGGACTTACTTATATCTATGGTATAGGTCCAAACACTGCTAAATACATTCTTGGTAAAGCAGGAATAGATGTGAACAAAAAAGTAAACCAATGGAATGACGAAGAGCAAACTGCTATTCGTAACATTATCAGTGGCGAAATAAAGACAGAAGGTGCTTTGCGTAGCGAAACCCAAATGAACATTAAGCGTTTGTTGGATATTGCTTGCTATCGTGGTCTTCGTCACCGTAAAGGTTTACCACTTCGTGGCCAGCGTACTCGTACAAATAGCCGTACTAGAAAAGGTAAGCGTAAGACAGTAGCAGGAAAGAAAAAAGTTGCTAAGAAGTAATAAGCTAATTACAAATTAAAAATTACGAATTACGTAATTCGTAATTTTAAATTATATACAGATCCCGATTTTTCGGTACAACGCTAGATAGCTTTAGGATCAGCAGGAGGGTTGCATCGATTTTACTTTTAGGAGTAGAAAATTATTATAAACGAATACCTACAACAAAAAAAAATGGCAAAAGCACAAGGCAAGCAAGGAGCGAAAGCAGCTGCAAAAAAGAGAGTAGTAAAAGTAGAAGCACATGGCGATGCTCATATCGTAGCAAGTTTCAACAACATTATTATCAGTCTTACCAATAAGCAAGGTCAAGTTATTTCTTGGTCATCTGCTGGTAAAATGGGTTTTAGAGGTTCTAAAAAGAATACACCTTACGCCGCTCAAATGGCTGCTGCAGATTGCGCTAAAATAGCGTTGGATGCTGGGTTGAAAAGAGTAGATGTTTTGGTAAAAGGACCAGGAAGTGGCCGTGAAGGTGCTATACGTTCATTGTCTCAAAATGGTATCGAAGTTGCATCTATCAAAGATATTACGCCAATGCCACACAATGGTTGTCGTCCTCCAAAGAAAAGAAGAGTATAAAATGGATTTCGGATGTAAGATATTCGATTTAAGATTGTTTCTTCAAATCGAGTGTTAATCTTAAATCGACAATCTGAAATAATAAATATTACAAAAGGATTCATCATCGATTTTTAAGATTTTTATGATGCTGAATCGTCACTAAAAAATCAATAAACAATTATGGCACGTTACTTAGGCCCCAAAACAAAGATCTCCCGCAGGTTTGGAGAATTAATTACCGGAAACGGAAAGTGGTTAACAAAAAACAGTGTTCCTCCAGGAATGCATGGCGCTACCAAAAAGCGTAAAACACCAAGTGAGTATGCGCTTCAGTTATCTGAAAAGCAAAAAGCAAAGTATACCTATGGTTTGTTGGAAAAACAATTCCGCAAAACATATGGTGAAGCAGCTCGTAAGAGAGGTGTTACAGGTGAAAACCTTATCAAATTATTAGAAGCACGTTTAGACAATACCGTTTATAGAATGGGTATTTGCATTAGCCGCCAAGGTTCACGCCAGTTGGTTAGTCACAAGCATATTACTGTTAATGGCGAAGTGGTAAACATCCCATCTTACAGCTGTCAACCAGGTGATGTAATAGGTTTGAAAAATAAATCTGCCGCAAACAAATCAATCACTGATAACCTTCGTGGAAAAAACCCTAAGCACAATTGGGTAGAGTGGAATGAGGCAGAAATGAAAGGTACTTTTATTACATACCCAGAAAGAGAAAGTGTTCCTGAAAATATTAAGGAGCAACTTATCGTGGAATTGTATTCAAAGTAAGATGTTAGATATGAGATATTGGATTTTAGATTAAGCATTTAAAATTAGAAGAAACTGTCTCAATACTAAGTACTGAATACTCAATACTAATTTTTTTCAAATTAAAATCAACAAATAAAAATGGCCATTTTTAATTTTGTTAAACCAGATAAAATAGTTCTGCAAAAAGCAACAGATTTTGAAGCTCAATTTGAGTTTCGTCCGTTGGAACCAGGATACGGTGTAACGATTGGTAATGCACTTCGCCGTGTATTGCTTAATTCATTAGAAGGTTATGCAATTGTAGGTATCAATATTTCTGGTGCAGACCACGAATTTGCCACCATCAAGGGGGTAACGGAAGACGTAACAGAAATGATCCTTAACTTGAAACAAGTTCGTTTCAAATTATTGGGAGAGCACGAAATCATGTCTGAGAAAATCAGCTTATCTATAAAAAACAAAACAGAATTCACTGCAGGTATGTTAGGAGAAGTTACTCCAATGTTTGAAGTAATGAATCCTGAATTACTAATTTGTACTTTAGATAGCAGTGCGAAATTGGATATCGATATCACTATCGGTAGAGGTCGTGGATATGTACCTGCTGAAGAGCACAAAGAAAAAAGCAATCAATTTGGATATATTCCTGTAGACGCTATTTACACTCCTATAAAGAATGTAAAGTATGTTATAGAAAATACGAGGGTAGAACAACGTACTGACTTCGAAAAATTAATTATGGATGTTGTTACCGATGGTACTATACACCCAGAAGAAGCTGTAAAGCAAGCTAGTCGTATTCTTATCCAGCATTTGATGATCATTACGGATGAAAACATCACTTTTGATACCAAAGAAGATAAGAAAGAAGATATGGTAGATGAGCAAACTTTGCAATTGCGCAAAATGCTTAAAACACCATTGGAAGATTTAGATCTTTCTGTAAGAGCGTTCAATTGCTTAAAAGCTGCAAAAATTAATTCTTTGAGTGAGCTGGTACAATATGAGCAAGAAGACTTGATGAAGTTTAGAAACTTCGGTCAAAAATCTTTGAGTGAAATTGATGCTGTTTTGCAAGATAGGGGATTGAGTTTTGGAATGGATTTGAGTAAATTAAAATTAGACGACGAGAATTAATATGCAAACGGGCAAATTTGCAAATGTGCAAATTTTGAGACAATGAAACATATTATTCGGTATAGTTCTTAAAGAAAAATATTGCAATTTTTAAAATTGCTTTGAATTTGGAAAATTTGCACATTTGCATATTTTCATATTTTACACATTCACGCTATAATTCCTGACACGGTATAGCTGATTTAAAAACAACACAGTCATGCGCCACGGAAACAAAAACAACAACCTCAGCAGAACAGCTTCTCACAGAAAAGCTTTGTTAATGAACTTAGGTTGCCAGTTAATAACTTACAAAAGAATTACTACTACTGTAGCAAAAGCAAAAGCACTCCGTACATATATTGAGCCGCTTATTACCAAAACAAAAGCTACAGAAAGTAAAGAATCTATAAGTCACAATCACCGTATCGTGTTCAGTTACTTAAACGATAAAGCTGCAGTAAAAGAATTATTTACAGTGGTAGCTCCAAAGGTAGTTGGCCGCCCAGGTGGTTATACTCGTATCATTAAATTAGGTGCTCGTACAGGTGATAATGCAGAAATGGCAATGATTGAGTTAGTAGATTTCAACGAAATTTATGGCAAGCACATTGGTACAGATGCTGCGGCAGAACCTGCTAAGAAAACACGTAGAAGCGGCGGTGCAAAAGCAAAAGCTTCAACTACGGACGCTACTGAAACAATTACAGATGCAGTTATAGAAACAGTACCATCTCTAAAAGCTGATGCGACAGCCGGTACAGATGATTTAACAATAATTGAAGGTATTGGTCCAAAAGCAGCTGAAGTATTGGTAGCAGCTGGTATAACTACATTTGCAGAATTAGCTGCAGCAGATGCTGATAAAGTAAAAGAAATTTTAACCGCTTCAACTGCTAGAGTTGGTCATTTAGATCCAACAACTTGGGCTCAACAATCTCAATTAGCAGCAGATGGTAAAATGGATGAATTAGAAGAATTGAAACTGAAGTTAAACAACGGTAAAGAAGCATAATTTATGCATTTATAAAATTTATATAAGGCTCCGATATTTTTATCGGAGCTTTTTTTATATCATTGTAAAAAAAATATTAGATGATAAATACCAATACAACTAAAGCCACATTACTTTTAACTGATGGAACCGTAATTACAGGCACTTCATTTGGCATGATTGGTACCACCACAGGTGAAATTTGTTTCAATACAGGAATGACAGGATACCAAGAAGTATTTACAGACCCAAGCTATTTTGGACAAATACTTATAATGAACTGTGTACATACAGGAAATTATGGTGTGAAAGATGGAGATGTAGAAAGTGATTCTGTAAAAGTAAAAGGCGTAATTGGTAGGAATTTAGAAGAAAAGTACAGTCGTTTTATGGCAGAGGATTCCTTACAATCTTATTTTGAAAAGCAAAAAGTAGTCGCTATAAATGGAGTAGATACCCGAGCTCTTGTGGCGCATGTACGCACAAAGGGAGCAATGAATTGTATCATATCTTCAGAAACAGACGATATTGAAATACTGAAGAAACAATTGGATGAAGTGCCTTCCATGGATGGGCTCGAACTAGCTTCCGCAGTAAGTACACAAGAGACTTATGCACTTGGCGATGAACAATCTGATTTGAGGGTAGCAGTGTTGGATTTTGGTATTAAAAGAAATATTTTAAATTGTTTGGTAGAGAGAGGCGTTTATGTAAAAGTGTATAATGCCAAAACAAGTTTTGAAGAGTTAGAAAAATTTAATCCATCAGGTTATTTCATTAGCAACGGACCTGGCGATCCTGCGCCAATGGATTATGCTATAAAAACGGTAAAACAAATAATGGTATCAGACAAACCTCTATTTGGAATTTGTTTGGGTCACCAATTACTAGCTTTAGCAAATGATATTCCTACTTTTAAAATGAATAATGGACATAGAGGATTGAACCATCCTGTAAAAAATTTAATTACAGGTAAAAGTGAAATTTCTACTCAAAACCATGGCTTTGGTGTAGATGCTAAAGCGGTGCATGATAATCCGAATGTGGAAATAACGCATGTAAATTTGAATGATGATAGCATAGAAGGTATAAGAATAAAAAATAAAAAAGCATTTTCGGTGCAGTATCATCCAGAGGCTACTCCTGGGCCGCATGATAGCAGGTATTTGTTTGATGATTTTGTGGAGATGATGAGGAAGAGTTGAAGGTTGTTGAAAATTGTTTAAGCGTTGAAAGTTTTAGAATTTAGATGTTTGAAAGTAGGATTGGTCTAAATTGCTTCAATAAATGTAGTGTCAGCTTGAGTGTGTCGAAGGCGGGTTGGTTTGTTGGATGCGCCGCCTTCGACAAGCCCAGGCTGACAACTTTTTAATTCGAAAATTAAAAACTGAAATGAAAATAGCCATCGTAAACGGCCCAAATCTAAATCTACTTGGTGTAAGAGAACCCGAAGTGTACGGCAAAGAAACTTTTGATACCTATTTAGAAAAGTTGAAGATAATTTTTCCTACAATTGAATTTGCCTATTTCCAGAGTAATGTAGAAGGAGAATTGATAAACGCTATTCAACAATACGGATTTTCTTACGATGGTATTATTTTAAACCCAGGTGGCTACACGCATACATCTGTTGCACTAGGCGATGCGGTTGCAGCCATCACTACAAAAGTTATAGAAGTACATATCTCCAATATTTTTGGTAGAGAAGAATTTAGGAAAAATTCGCATGTATCGGCAAAGTGTGTGGGTGTAATAAGTGGGTTGGGGTTGAAGGGGTATGAGTTGGCGGTGAGGGGATTAATTGAAAGTTAAGCTAGGATTAATGATGTGGTATGTGGGACACCCAAGCTGTTAACTTAATTTCATTAAGATATGATACTTTATAAAATTACTGCAAAAGTAATAATTAATTATCCAAAAGGGTAACGAGTGCATCTATAAAGTTTGCTTAATTTGTGAAGACTAACCAAAATCTCCCAAAGCGTGCCACAAGGTTTTAAAATATTTTTTATCCTAATTTTTGTATTATTTATACATGAAATTGGTAGAACTCAGCAGACTAAGCAAGACTCCTTAAAAGCCATTGGAATAAAAGTAGGTAATGACACTTCTATTATTGATGCTAATAAACAACTCAGTTTTTTTTATCAGGAAGATGACCCTAGTTTGGCAATACAATATGGGCTGGTAGCATATCAAAAATCGGTTTTACTTAAAGATAGTTTTCGCACCGCACAATCATCAAAAGCAATTGGTATTGCTTACGACATTAAAGGCAATTGAGACTCTGCATTATTTTATCTAAAACAAGCACTGGTAATTTTTACACAAATAAAAAGAACAGATTATCAATCTCACACGCTTACAGATATTGCCATGGCTTATTATTACAAAGGCAATTACGAACTTGCGTTAAGAAATCACCAAGCGGCTTTACAGTTAAGAAAAACGCTTGGCAATAATAAATTTATAGCCCAGTCTTTATTAAACATAGGCCTGGTATATCGCTCCAGAAAAGATTATGCAAACGCCATAAAGTTTTACAAACAATCTTACGAAATAAAAAAAACAGTTGCTGATAGTACGGGCATGTTAAACTCTCTTATAAATACTGGTGCAGCTTTTCAAAGTAATGGGCAGTTTGACAGTTCTTATAAATATGCCTATACATCTTTGCAACTGGCAAAAACTTTATTCTCGTATGATGATGTAGCAGCCAGTAAAGAAAATATTGCAGCTGCTTTAATTAACTTAAACAGAACAAATGAAGCTTTACAATATTTAAATGAAACCGATAAAGACAGTGCCATTAATAAAAGTAAAAGAAGGTTGATAACACATTATGAATCTTACGGAGATCTTTATTTGCAACAAAACAATATTGAGTTAGCACAACTATATTTTACAAAAGGGTTAGAGGCAGCAAAAAGCAATAGTAGGCTTGAAGCAATGGAGATATTTTACCGAAAACTTTCTAAATGTTTCTACCGTCAAAAAAAATACAAAGAAGCTTACGATTATTATGATTTGAGTAAGACCCTAAGTGATACATTATTAAATGAGGAAAATAGCCGACAGATAAATGAAATGAGCGCAGTATACGAAACTGCCGAAAAAGAAAGTCGTATTGGAGCATTACACACTGAAAATGAAATTAATTTATCTGAAGCAAAAAACAGGAGAAGAGAGAGGAATTATTTTGCATTAGCCACCGTTTTATTTATTGGACTTGCGGGCATTTCTTACAGAGCATACACCAATAATAAAAAGAAAAAATTACTGCTCGATCAGCAAAATAAAATTATAGAAAAATCATTGGCAGAAAAAGAAATCCTGCTGAGAGAAATACATCACAGAGTAAAAAATAATTTACAAATAGTAAGTAGTCTGTTAAGTTTACAATCAAATTATATAATAGATGAACAGGCATTGGATGCTGTAAAGGAAAGCAGAAACCGGGTAGAAAGTATGAGTTTAATTCATCAGAATTTATACCAGGAGGAAAACTTAACAGGCATTAATGTAAATCAGTATATTGAAAACCTCACTGACAATCTTTTTTATTCATACAATATAAAACCTGATAATATTAAACTTGTAAAAGAAATAGACTCGTTAATATTAGATGTGGATACCGTAATACCCATTGGATTAATTTTAAATGAACTGATAACAAATTGCCTCAAATATGCTTTTGTAAATAATAAAGATGGCAATATAAAAGTTATAGTGAAAGAAATAAACAGCAGCCTTTTATTATCTGTTTATGATGATGGTAGAGGGTTACCGGAAAATTTTGAACAAGGGGCAAAAAAATCTTTCGGCCATAAAATGATTAATGCCTTTTTGCAAAAATTAAATGGAAAAATGAATATGTATAGCGAGGATGGAACAAAGGTGGATATTGAAATATTAAACTACAAAAAAATATAAATTGAACGATGTAAAAATTTTAATTGTAGAAGATGAGCCGATTATTGCTGAGGATATTGCTGCATTGATTGAAAGAAATGATTTTGTAATATCTGCCATTGTTTACACTAAAGAAAATGCTTTGCGGGAGTTGCAAACAAATTTACCAGACTTAGTTTTGCTGGATATTAATTTAAACGGTGAAATGGATGGCCTGTTAATTGCCGAAAAAATAAATGAACAGTTTAATATTCCTTTTATTTTTATTACTTCTTATTCTGATAAATCTACTTTGGAAAAGGCTAAATACACTGAACCATCTGGCTATATTGTAAAACCGTTTAATGAAGCAGGTTTATATTCCACTTTAGAAATTGCATTATACAACCATGCCCAAAAAAATAAGCTTAAATTCCCACCTCTTTCTCTGCAAAAAATAAATAAAAACTTGCAGGACTTGGTTTCTGAAAGAGAATTTGCATTGTTGGAATTAATTTATGAAGGCAAAACAAATAAACAAATTGCAGAGATGTTATTCATCTCTTTAAACACTGTAAAAAAGCATATCAACAATACCTACCTCAAATTAGATGCAAGCTCTCGAGCAAGTGCTATTGCATCCCTTCGCCAACTCATGACGGATAAATAATTCAAATATTCCTTTAAATCACCCCAAAGGGTAATTAAATTTTTCAGTAAAAGATTAAACTTTATATCCTTATTATTTATATGAATAATGAGCAATAATGTTTAAAAAATCTTTTTATGAGAAAAATTAAATTGATAGTTTTTATACTTTTTTTTCAAATGAATAGCTACAGTCAACCATCAGTTGCAACTATTCAAAAAGATGTAAAATTTGATCTTGGCGCCAATTGTCTATCAATAAAAGTAGTTGGTGCTGGTGCCACTTCTACAGAATATGTAAATGGTGAGTACAGTACTTTTTACAGAGTAAGTGTAAGTGCCATTTTGAAAACAGATATGCCTGGTGTTACGAAAATTGCAAAAGGTGCTGCTAAATATTCGTGTAGTGGCGGCAAATACACTTTTTCCCAATATGCACCGGGCACGGTAGAATATGAAGGTTTAGCTGCACCAGATACTTCCACTATAAGAGCATTAGTTGTATCTATGTCTGATTATGGACTTACACAAGCAACTTTTTTAGACGAAGTTATAAGTTTCAGCTTTTTAAAATCTCCTGAACCATTGTGGCATACGCTCCTCTCCGTTTCCGTGCCAGTAAGTCTAGTATTTACAAGAAGAATAGCTGGGGCACGACTTGAAACTGTAAAGCGGCCATATCTGCTTAGGTTGTACAGAAAATCTGCAAACGAACCATGGAAAAACGTGGCATGGACAACTGCAGACTACAGAATGTATAACATTAAAGAAGAATCCTTAAGCATGGAAACAGTGGGTGAATACAAACTTAGTAAAATGACTTATTGGGTAGAAAAAAGTAGGATGAAAGAAGCAGAAAAAATAGCGGATGCAAGGCCCAATGTAGAGATCCCCCCTGTAAATAATATGAAAGATGTTTTTAAATGGTACCATGCATTATTAATGGAAGGAGATTATACAAAAGTAGAAGCAGCTATCATACAATTATTGCATCCAGATCTAATTGATAGCCGTACAAAACTTTTAGACGCTAACGCTGTGCTGATGTTAGATAGAATGAAAAAAGTATTAACCAATGATTTTTCAACTTACAAAAAACAATACTGTTCAACTCCTGTTTTATTCGAAGTAGATGATACAGAAATATCTTGGTGGAATAAGGATAAGAGCCAAAAAAGTTCTATAAAAATAAAAAAGGAAAACGATAGATGGTACATATACAATGTTGCATCATATCTGTGGACTTTTTACAATGAAGCCCAAGCAAATGCTACAATGAACACTGTTTGTAATTAAAATCACCCCCAAGGGTAATAAAAATCTTCTTCATTAATTATTGCTTTACAATATCAATAAATTATTTTATAAAAATTAAAAATAATAGTATGAACACAAAAAGCATTTTACTTGTAGCTGTTTTTTTTACTCTTAGTACTGCTGCAAATGCATAGGCAAATAACACTCAAAAACAACGTGTAAAACAAGGGGTAAAATCGGTTGAAATAACAAAAGCCGAAGCCGATAAAATACGTGAACAAAGAAAAGAAGTAAGAGCAGAAGTAAAAGAAGCAAAGGCAGATGGAACTGTAACCAAAGAAGAAAAAAAAGATATTAAGCAAGAACGTAAAGATGCTAACAAAGCAATTGTAAGAGCAAAACAAAATAGAAAAACAAGAAATTAATTTTAAAAAATAAAACCATTTGTATTAATAAATGTCAAAACTAATTGTATGAAAAAAATTTATTTTATAGTAGTTGCTTGGTTGTTTTTATTTTTTGCAACACCCTATTCATCCATGTCTCAGGTGGCTATTAATACAGATGGTTCTGTGGCAGACGCAAGCAGTATGCTTCATATAAAAAATGCAAACAAAGGTTTAATCATTCCTAATGTGTTGCTTCTTTCTAATACAGATGTTGCCACTGTTATCTCTCCTGCCACTTCACTGATTGTTTTTAATACAAACAATGCTTTACCATTGGGCAGAGGTTATTATTACTGGAGTGGTACCCAATGGATAAAATTATTGGTGTCAAATGATTTATCATCCTTAAACTATTGGTCGTTGAGTGGTAATAGTGGCACTACAAATTCAAACTTTATTGGCACTACAGATAATCAACCATTAAAATTTAGAACCAATAACCAGCCGGCCGGCTTTTTAGATAATACTAGAATTAATTATGCACTGGGTGCTACAGCACTTATTGCAAATACCACCGGCACATCTAATATTGCTTTGGGCAGTGGGGCATTAAGTGGTAACACAACTGGTAATTTTAATACTGCTATTGGCGAAAATGCAATGTTATCTGGTGGTACTTTAGAAAACAATACAGTTGTAGGTGTAAGCAGTATGGTATCTCCGCAAGGGCAACGTAATACTGGCTTAGGTGTAAGGGCAATATCTGGTATTGGTAGCGGAACTATTTTAGATAATACAGCAATAGGCTACGAAGCCATGAAAAATATTTCTACAGGTAACAGCAATGTAGCAGTTGGTGCCAATTCATTAAATAACACTAGCACAGCATATTGCACGGTTGCTGTTGGTGCAAGCGCTTTGTATAATAATACTACAGCTAACAATATTGTAGCAATAGGAGACTCCGCTTTATTTAATAATGGAGTGGGTGCTACCAATACTGCGTTTCAATCTGCAAATAATACAGCAATAGGATCTAAATCATTGTACACAAATAATACCGGCAGCAATAATACTGCTACTGGTTCTCAATCTCTTTATGGCAACTCATTTGGAGGTAATAATGCAGCATTTGGTAAACACGCTTTACGCAATAACAGCACAGGCTCGTCAAATACTGCCGTAGGCTCCAATGCACTTCTTCAAAATACTACGGCAGGTTTTAATACAGCAATTGGTAACTCAGCCTTGTCTTCAAATACAACAGGTTATCAAAATACTTCCTCGGGATATGCTTCGTTAAACTTAAATACTATCGGATATGGAAATACAGGAATAGGAACGGAAGCACTTAAAGCCAATACAAGCGGTAACAATAATGTCGCAGTAGGGGCTTTTAGTTTGTACAACAATATAAACGGGAACAGTCAAGTAGCTATTGGCGATAGTGCATTATTTTATGTGAATATTCCTTCTGGCAGAAATACAGCTGTTGGCAGCACAGCTTTAAAAAGTACTGTAACCGGTCAGGAAAATACCGCTGTTGGTTTTGAGGCATTGAATAGATTTACCATGGGAGAGTATAACGTTGCAATAGGCGGAGAAGCAATGAGAAACACTACTGCCGGAATAAATAATACCGCAGTGGGAGGATTGGCACTGGGAAATGGTACTACGGGAAATAACAACTCAAGTGTAGGCTATCTTTCTTTATTAAACAATACCGCAAATGACAATACAGCACTTGGTATGGCTGCGTTAAATACCAATACCACAGGATATTCAAATGTGGCAATAGGGAGTAATGCACTTAATAAAAATATTACACAATCTAATATAGTTGCCGTGGGTGATTCTGCTTTGTTTAATAATGGAACGGGGGCTTCAGGTATGCAAGGCACACAAAATACAAGCATTGGATCAAAAACTTTGTTTGCTAATACCACCGGGGGAAGTAATACTGCTTTGGGTTTTCAATCGCTTAATGCAAATACAACTGGAAGTAGTAATGTTGCTATAGGCAATAAAGCACTTGCCAAAAATACAGTTTCATCTCATTTGGTAGCTGTTGGAGATTCTGCGCTATACAATTTTACAGGCACATCCGTAACAGTAAATACAGCAGTAGGTTTTAAAGCAATGTATAACTTGGGAGGTAGAGGTAATACAGCCATGGGAAATTACGCACTTGCAGCAGGTGCGGTAGGAAATTTTAATACGGCAATGGGTGATAGTGCTATGGCTAATAATCTTAATAGTAGCAGTAATGTAGCAGTAGGTTATCATGCACTTACCCAAATAGAATATGGAAAAGAAAATGTGGCAATTGGCAAAGATGCCCTTGGCAGTACCACAGGCCTACCATTAACTACTACCGGTAGTACTAATGTGGCTGTAGGCTATGAATCGCTAAAGACCAATTTAGAAGGAAGCAGAAATAACAGCATCGGACACAGGGCTCTTTTCTCTAATAATGGCGATGGTAACATTGCCCTTGGAAATGCGGCCTTACGTTCAAATATTTCTTCAGATTTTCAAATTGCAATTGGAGATTCTGCAATGTACAATACAAATGGGGCAAATGGTAACATTGCTATAGGAGCAAAGTCATTGTACAGCAATGTGGCAGGATCAGAAAATACTGCCCTCGGTTTTCAAACTTTATTAAACAATAATATTGGAAGCGCTAATAATGCAATAGGCTATACTGCCCTTTATCAAAATACAATTGGCTCGTATAACAATGCTTTTGGCACAAATGCTTTAAAATCTAATGTAATGGGGTTTGGAAATAACTGCATAGGGTTTAATGCGCTTTTCTTCAACAACTCTGGTTTTTACAATAATGCAAATGGGTTTAATTCATTATTGAATAATATTGGTGGTTCAAACAATAACGCAACGGGTAAGGACGCCCTATATTCAAACAGCATGGGATCCTTTAATACAGCTATTGGTTCAAGTGCTCTATCGACCAACACAATCGGAAGTTACAATGTAGCCATTGGCGACAGCGCATTAGCAAAAGCGGAAGGAGATATAGCCAACCCAACACAAAGCACCGCTGTAGGCAGTCGGGCATTATCAAATACAACAACAGGGTATAACAACACAGCCATCGGTTACAAAACGCTGCCAACTAATGTAACAGGTAACCGGCTTACAGCAGTTGGAAACGGTGCCGATGTAGCAACAGATGGTTTAAACAACGCAACAGTTATAGGTTCACAGGCATTTGTTTCTGCTAGTAATACCATGGCTTTTGGCAATAGTAATGTAAATGATTGGGTTTTTGGAATTCCAACAGTTACAGCAGCTACCCGTGCATTGGAAGTGGGCAGCGGCGCAGGCAATGGTAATGGCGCTTTTCTTACCAATGGCGGTGTGTGGACAAACGCTAGTGATGCTAACAAGAAAGAAGATTTTAGTTCAATTGATGGTACAGATTTGCTTAAAAAAATTGCTGCATTACCGGTTACCAAATGGAAATACAAGGGAACTGATGAATATCATATAGGCCCGATGGCGCAAGATTTTAAAGCTGCCTTTAGTGTAGGGGTGGATGATCAAAGTATTAGCACTTTGGATCCAGCAGGCATTTCGTTAGCCGCTATACAAGAATTGATAAAAGAAATAGAAATATTAAAAAAACGAATAGAGGTATTGGAAAATAAATAAAATTAGTAGCATATGTTACACTATAAAAAGCGATGGCGTTTCATATTTTTTTTCGATAGATGAAATTATCAGATGTGAGGCAAGTAGTAACTACACTTGGTTTTATTTAACCAATAATAGAAAATTTTTGTCATCACAAACTATGGGCAAGTATGAAAATAATTTAATAAAAAATGATTTTATAAGAATACATCGTACAAATATTGTTAATAAACTATTCATAATTAAAATTGAAAAACCTCGGGTCATAAGACTTTTGGTTGGTACTTATTTTACAATAAGTAAAAGGGAAGAAAAATAATAAGTGAAATAATGATGAGTAAGTAAGGGCATAATAATCGTTTAATTTTTTAGAAAGTTTATTTGCTGCGAAAGAACCCTAAGTGTACGGTAACGAATTTTTTGAAAACTATCTTGAAAAACTGAAAGCTATTTTTCCTACAAAAACATTTGAATATTATCAAAACAATGTAGAAGGAGAATTTATAAACGCTATGCAACAATATGTTTTTTCTTATGATGGTATTATTTTTAACCAAAGTGGCAACACGCATACATCATTTGCAATAGGCGATGCGGTTGCAGCCATTACAACAAAAGTTATAGAAGTACATATCTCCAATATTTTTGGTAGAGAAGAATGTAGGAAAATCTCACACGTATCTGCAAATTGTGTGGGGGTTATTAGTGGGTTGGGGTTGAAGGGGTATGAGTTGGGGGTGAGGTTTATGGTAGAAAAGAAATAGTTTTAATATAATATTTGTTTCCACGTTTTGCAAATGTTTTCAAAAGAAATACCAGCATTGGCAGGACTACTACTAGGCAATGAAAAATATCTAATTGTTGTTTCCTTAGTAAAATATTTGTTGTATAAAGTTTCTGCTTTTTTTCCGTTGAAACATATTGTGTGTAAATGTTTGTGTTTTGCAATAAAAATATTTAGCTCATTAGGTTTCACATTTTTAATGGCTGAATCTAAACTACCAAGCCTATTAGCTTGTTCAATTACATCCCATAAGGCAAAATTGTTTTTACTGAGCAAGGTTATCTTTTCATTATAAGATAGGGGAATTTCGCTGTTTGTAATTGATGCAATAATCTTCCAAAACTTATTTCTTGGGTGCCCATAATATTCTTGCAATTCCAATGACTTATCACCAGGCATTGTCCCTAAAATGAGTATCCTACTATTTGCACTAGAGATTGCTTTAAAAGATTTTTTTAAAATAGTATTAGTAGATTCCATGGTTATTAAAGCAATATTCAGCAAGTATTTAACTTTCAAACTAAAAATTGTTCTATATCCTTCACCATCAACTTAAATGCCTCCAACTCCTCAAACTGCCCTTGTATAAAACTATTGTCTTCTAGCTTTCCTAAAACTTTATTCATTTCCTCATTGTTTTCATACACCATTTTACGATAGGAATTGCTGTAGTCTTTTTCTCTAGATTTTAAAATGCCTTCTGTCATCCATTGTTTGGTAGCAATGGTTTGTTGCAATAGTTCTTTAAATAAATCTGCACTAAATTGTTTGGTAGTGAGGTTTAATATTTCTAACAAAGAGCAATAGGCCTGCTCCAACAAATCTGTTTCATATTTAACAGCTTCCAATTTGTATCTATTATGCATATCTGTCCAACTGCTAATTGTATTTGAAACAACATCTGCCTTTATTTTTTGAACAGAGGATGTTTTCATCAACTGTCCGCCAATATTCATAAAGTTAGAGCGGGATATTTTTACAGGCAATGATTTTTTAAATTCTTCAAAATGAGTAAAGCCATTTTTATTAAAATGATCCAACAAAGTGCACATGCCATAATATTGAATAACCTCTTTAAATACTTTAATACTTTGTGGTACTTTTACAATTTTTGTATTTCTATCAGTATTTTCAATTTTTTTTACTATCGCTTCGCCTTTTTCATTAGGTTCCAATTTTTCCAAATAATCAATGGCATCAAAAATTTCATTGATTGTATCTGGCGCTAGATAATCATAGGTAATCAATTGTATTTTTTCTGTACGCTTATCCCTGTCTTTGTATTTCCATGCATTGCGCTCGAGTGCATACATATTGTACATAAACCAATAGGCAGGCATAATTACAAGCTCATCTTTTGAAACATCATTGCTTACTAAACTAAACGGAATGCTGATATTTAATTCTGCAGGAAAATCTCCTTTTGCAATAATGGTAAACGTAGCAAACTTGCTATTGTGTTTTAAACTCACACAAAGCCCTGGCCAAAATCCACGACCAGCTTGTATTTCGCCATCTGCACCACGGCTGTTGTGGTTGCTACCTATAGTAGCACCTGCAGCCATATTGCTTTGCCCCATTACCAAGGCGGCACACAAAAATGAATTGTTGTGGTGTTGCTCGTGATTGGGAAATATTAAAGAATTCAGAACCTCACAACAAGAAATGGTTGAATTATTTCCCAAATATGAATTGATAAGCCTAGCACCATATTTTAATTGGGAGTGAGATGCCATAATAAAACGCACTGCTTTTACACCATAAAAAATTCTACAGCCATAGCCTACTATGCCATTTACCAATTCACAGCCTTCACCTACCTGGCTTTTGCGTGCAGCATCACTGTTAATGGTTACATTTTTTATTTTATTGGCTCCTTTCAAATACGCATCGGCACCTATCCAAGTATCTTTAATAATCCCACAATTTTTTATTACGGTACGTTCGCCCACCTTACCATAATATCCTCTTTTTTCGTCCAATTCTTTTTGGGTAAATTTTTTAAACTGCTCTAACAATGCATCGTCATCTCTATACTTACTCCACAAATAGGCATCACCAGGCAACATACCATTAAATGGCAATATACTTCTACCGCCATTTTCATTGCACACTTCTACCCACGATCTTATGCTTTCAGTTTCACCCTCTTTTATGATGCCATTACCAAACTTTGCATGATCCGTGCACGCTAGTTCATTTACGTTTGCAATCATTACATCGTTTGCAATAATGTAATGGCTTAAAAAATTTACATTGTCTATGCAAATATTGTCACCAAGGTCACAACTTATAATAGTGCTATTGTATAAGCCAACTGGCATTCTAAAATTATGAAACTCCCTATAAAATGGTTGTAATTCACCTATACGTACTAAGCCATAAAACTTACAATTTTTTATGAGCCCTGCACTAAAACTTTCTGAAACCAATATATTATTCCAATTATCAGATGTGTTTCTGTTGTGTATAAGCGTATCTAATTCCAATGCAGTAAGTGCACGATATTTTCTGCCATCGTTTTGTATATCTCTTATATGGTATTCGTTTTCACCTGTTGGAATATACTTAGATTCCATAAAATTATAACCAAGCTCTTCTACTGGATGTGTTTTTATAATATTCATGTGAGAGAAGTATTGAGTATTTAGTACTTAGTATTGAGACAAGCAATTCTTTAAATATTAAGTTACATAGTTTATTTTAGCGTTTTTAAACCTCAGGCTCGCCTCTCTCCAAAAAAAGGCAGGAAGGCTAAATAGAGAAACCACACTCCGATACTTTAAAATACTTTTCAATTTCTCAGAGTTCAAAAGTCCCTCCTGTGGAGGGATTTAGGGAGGCTACTCCACCGTCACACTCTTTGCCAAGTTCCTTGGTTTATCTACATCAATACCTTTAGATACACCAACATAATAGGAAAGTAATTGCAAAGGAACAACACTTATTATAGGTGCAATCAATTCATCGGCTGTAGGTATTGAAATAAAATCATCACTAAGTGTTGGACTTATGTCATCGCCCTCGGTAATGATAGAAATTATTTTCCCTTTGCGTGCTTTTATTTCTTGCATGTTGCTTACAATCTTTTCGTGGTACGAATCTTTAGTAGCAATAAAAACCACTGGCAAATTTTCATCTACTAATGCTATAGGACCATGCTTCATTTCTGCCGCAGGGTAGCCCTCTGCATGTATGTAAGAAATTTCTTTTAGCTTAAGGGCGCCTTCCAATGCAATGGGGAAATTATACCCTCTACCCAAAAATAAAAAGTCTCTAGCGTCTTTATATTTTAATGCAATGGCTTTTATATGCGCTGCATTTTTAAGAATGGCATCCACTTTTTCTGGCACATCTGCAAGCTCTGCTAGCAAGTGCAAATAACGTTCTTGGGTAATGGTACCTTTTTGAATGGCTATTCGTAGCGCCATCATCATTAACACTGCAAGTTGCCCAGTAAATGCCTTGGTAGATGCTACTCCAATTTCGTGGCCCGCATGTGTGTATGCGCCAGCGTGGCTTATGCGTGCAATAGATGAGCCTACCGCATTTACCACTCCAAAAATAAATGCACCATTTTCTTTTGCCTTTTCCAATGCAACCAAGGTGTCTGCTGTTTCGCCACTTTGTGATATTGCAATAATTACATCGCCTTTGTTTACAATCGGATTTCTATACCTAAACTCCGATGCATATTCTACCTCCACTGGTATCCTACAAAGTTCTTCAATAATATATTCTGCTACCAAACCCGCATGCCAGCTCGTACCGCAGGCCACAATCATTATGCGGTCTGCATTTTTTATTTGTTCTATATTGTCATCAATACCTGCCATGGTTATGGTGCCAGCTTCTGCATGCAAGCGCCCACGCAAGCAATCTAGTATGGTACTCGGTTGCTCATAAATTTCTTTGAGCATAAAATGATCATAGCCGCCTTTTTCAATAGCAGCTAGTTCCATATCTAATTTTGTAATAAAAGGTGTTACTTTTTCATTACCCAAATTTTTAAGTATCAATTCATCGGGGCGCACAATGGCCAACTCATAATCGTTTACATACACCACTTCTTTGGTGTATTCAATAATAGGCGATGCATCGCTCGCCAAAAAATGCTCACCCTTGCCTATACCAATTACGAGTGGGCTTCCCTTGCGGGCCGCAATGATCGTTTCGGGGTCTTGCTCATCCAATAATAAAATACAATATGCACCGGTAATTCTTTTTAATGCAATACGCACAGCTTCTTCCAAAGTGCATTCGTTGTTCAATAAAATATCTTCAATAAAATTCAGGAGTACTTCTGTGTCGGTATCACTAGTAAACGTATAATTTTTACTGAGCAATTCTTTTTTTAGTTGCGCATAGTTTTCAATTATACCATTGTGTATCATGCTAAGCCTACCTGTGCTACTTGAATGCGGGTGGCTATTTCTGTCGCTAGGCTCACCGTGTGTAGCCCAACGGGTATGCCCTATGCCTATATGAGCATCTACATTTACACCAACCAAACTCTCCTCCAGCTCAGCTACTTTTCCTTTCTTTTTATACACATCTAATTTGCCATTGTGTAGCAAAGCCACGCCACTACTATCGTAGCCTCTGTATTCCAATCTTTTCAATCCTTTCAAAATAATGGGGTATGCCTGCTTTGGCCCCGTGTAACCTACAATTCCGCACATAAATGTATAATTAAGTTTATCTATTGTTTTCGACTTGCAATATTATTGAAAATTGGGGGTTGTACCTATTTTATCCAACTTTAAAATTCAGCTTTAGCCTCTTTTTTATAATGCAGAGAGACTAATCAAGGTGTGGGGCTGTGGGCACATGTGGTTCTGGCAGCAGTTGTTCGTGCCATTCGCTTGTACTCCTCGGCCTCGTTCCTCAGCCTGTGGGGTACCGCTTCTGTCACGCAGCCATTGGGCGGCAAATCTTTTTTCAGCTTTTTTGGTGGAGTAGATTGATACAGATATAGAAATCACCTAAAAAACATCTTCAAAAATAAAACACCAAAAACCACGAAGTGGTTAAATTAACATAGCCATGGGTGATACCCATGGCTATGGAAGAATATTTGCGGCAACCCTGAAAGGGTTGAACAAATTATCTGCAGTAAATAATGACTGCCATTTTATTGTTTATCCCTGTTGGGTATTTCACATTTCACAGCTATGGACTACAAGGATGACAATTAAATATAATTACTTTCAGGGTTAATGAATTCGTTTAACTTTTATTTTGAGGAGATGGAAGCTCTTGATGCGAGAGAAAAGCAAAAAGGATGGTTTCCTTCTCCTTTTCTTATAAAGTTATAATGTACTATTTTATTGATTGAACTAATTTATTTCAAAAAACTTATATTCTTCAATTTGTTTAGTGTTTAAAATGTCCGCTGTTCTTTGATAAAATAATTTTACTATCCATCCGTTAGATATTGCATAAGTAATTTCATTTATATCAGATATTTCCATCCGTTCAATACTTTTACTTTTCATTATATTTTTTTGTGAATCAGCCAATGTCATTTTTTTTATAAAATCCAAAATAATAGGGCCAGCTTTTCCTTTGTCTATCGTTTGATTTACGCTAACCTTACAATAATTTTCTTTTAGATTAATTTCATTTAATTTTATAATAATCTTGGCAGGAAAAGGCTTGCCACCACTTATATTTGGAAGTTCTGTTTCTACAACGTCTCCTTTCAAATTAAATTCAACGCCATATGCTGTATGCAGCAATTGAATCTCTTTAATTAAAACGGCCTCAATATTTTCTTTGGTTTTAAACATATTTTTTGTTTGTGTAAAAGCATTATTAAATTCCATTCCATTTGGCTTTTCTCTTGCAATTTTGTCTATCGAGTTAAAAGCATAATCTCTAACTTCTTCCCAGTTTAATAATTCAGAAAAAGCACCAACATCATCAGTTTTATATTTAATGGTTAATCCTTCCATAATTTCATTCATACTGCCCGTTATAGAATCTTCAACTTTTGAAACCTTAAAATTTTTGTATTTCCATTCAATAATAAAACCATCGGCTGTGGAATCTATTATCTTTACATGAGCCTCATAATCTACTTCGGATTTAGATGTTAATTTCCCCAAAGAATATCTCTCTTTAGAATGAACAATTTTATAAACCTTTTGTTCTTTATTATTCCAAAATGCAATACAGGTTGCAGTTTTATCAGTCAGTCTGTTTTGTGAGAAGGAACAGAAATTCAAAAAAATCAAGAGAAGGAAAAGAAGTATTTTCATTTTTATTTTTTTATAATAACGGTATTTATTTCTAAATATAATTGGTATCTATTATTTGATATCGTGAATAAAGTTTATTTGTTTTGCTCAAAAGATAACCGCTGAAAATATATTATTCTTTGAAATAAATATAGTTAACCACTAACACTTAACGAAAACATTTTGTCAAAAAACATAACATATAATTTTCGTCAATACCACTCCCCAATTCCATACAAAGGCACATTTACCAACCTACTTTCTTCCCTGTACATATTCATGCTTGTACGCAAGGCAGTTTTGGGTGCAAATTTGTCTACATACACTTTCAAACTTTTTGATTTTACATTTTCCTCCGCCTTTACTTCTATTGGAATAATTTCATTTTTAAATTGCAATACAAAATCTATTTCGGCCATAGTGTTTGCCATTGCCCAATAATATAGTTCATGTTTTATTTTTAATTGTTGGCAAACAAATTGTTCTGTAAGTGCACCTTTAAATTCTGTAAGTATATTATTCTTCTCTAGCAATATTTTTTGGTCAAGATTTCCAATGGCATTTAGTAAGCCAATATCTAATAAAAACAATTTAAACGCATCGTAATCTGCATAAGCGTTTAAAGGGAGTGTAGGTTTTTCTATTCGGTTTACTTTTAATACCAAGCCAGCATCCACCAACCAATTTATTGCCATTTCAAAATCTTTTGCTCTTGCAGCTTTTTTTATTTGCCGATAAATAAATTTTCTATTTTCCTTTGCTAGTTGGCTTATAAGAGATTGCCATACCAATCTTATTTTTGGGACAATCGCATTGGGAGCATGCTTTGCAAAATCATTTTCATATCCATTAATTATTTTTTGCTGTATGCTCCTTACTGTTTCTATATTTTTATTTTCTATGTAGTTTGAAACAACTTCGGGCATGCCTCCAATAAAATAATACAAGCGTAGTTTTTCTACCAGCTTTTCATGAAAGCTATTTACTACATCCCAGTTTTTATTCTTTATTTGTGTCGCTAACATTCCTTCTCCAATATTTTCTAAAAATTCCATAAAGGTTAAAGGAAACAATTGCAAAAAATCTACCTTGCCCACAGGAAATGAATTATTTTTTTGCAAAGAAATACCCAATAGAGAACCAGCGGCTACAATATAATATTCCGGTGCTTGCTCATAAAAATATTTTAAGGAAGTAAGCCCTTTTTCGGCTTCTTGTATTTCATCAAAAATGAGCAAACAATTGTTTACATCTATTTTTTGGTTGCTTTCAATTTCTATTACAGATAATATTCTTTGTATATCAAAATCGGCAATAAACATATTTTTCAATCGTTCGCTACTTTCAAAATTTAAATAAACTACCTGCTTAAATTCTTTTTTGCCAAAAGTTTTCATTAACCAAGTTTTGCCTACTTGCCTTGCACCTTGTATGATTAATGGTTTTCTAGTTTTAGAAAACTTCCATTCTGCTAGTTTATGTAATAAGTATCGCTCCATAAAATGAGTATAATTATTCAAAAATACATTTTTATGTACGAATAAATGTAATTTTATACACTTTTCTGTACGAATAAATGTAAAAATTAACACTTTTCTGTACGAATACTATAATTTTACTAAGTTTTACTAGTGTGGATGATAAACTTTCTCAGCCTTCCTATACACCTCTGCCTTATCCAACGTCATCGGTTTTGTTTGTTGTTTCAAATACATCTCCACTTGGTCGTCAAAATGTTTATTGCCTGGTTTGGCACTAGCACCGTACACATTAATGGTTTCTATTTTTGGCAAGCCTTCTTTGGCAAAACGTACAAACATAATCAAGCCATCTCCACCTATCGATTTTAGTCTGCCATTTTTTATAGGCTCAGTCCACTGTGGCGCCAATAAATCAGGGAAACCACCAAGAGGCCATTCTTTACCACCTCTAACCAGTTTTTGCAAATCACCAAGCGTAATAGCTGTATTGCCAAAATTTGATTGCATGTAATCACGCACATGCATAAATGTTTTTACAGCTTCTTGTTTTGTAATAAGTCTAGGCGCTTGGCCTAGTAGTGTTTTTTTAAGATGCTCATATGTCAATAAAAAAACAGCGGCACCCTTGCTTTCTACATTACCACGCTTATCCCAATTTTTGAAAGTAGTTATAAGGCCAGCTAAAGCTGGGTATTCAGTTTCATTTAGGGTAAACATTGAATCTACCCCATACCAATATTGCAATTTTGCTGGCAATTGTTGGTCAAATTTTATTGATTTGAATTTTTCGTAACTAAGTTTTTCATTTTGCGGAAACAATTCCATAAAGCGAATATTTCTGTTTAAACTATATTCTTCCCAGCCATCTTGTGGTTTAAACATTTTAGGGTCTAAGTTATCCTCTTTTGCAGATGCTAAAAAAGAAGAATGGTTTGTGTTATATAAAAACCCACTTGTAGGATTTACATATTGCGGCAACTCTTTCAGTGTTCTAAATTTAGTCCATAAAGTATTACTTGTGTTACCAGGTAGTGTTTTTTTCCAATGGTAAAGTTTAATGGAATCTTGAGTAGGTCTTAGTTTACTTTTTATTTTCGTTAAATTAAACATTTGCCTGATAGGCATGGCAGCATTGTTTATGTAAAAAATAGTATCATGCTTATCTGCATACATAATATTAAACATACTCAATTCTTGCTTGTTTAGTGCTGCATAAAATTCGGTATAGTTTTTTGCTTTGTCCATTTGGTACCATTGGTCCAATGCACCTATTTTCATATTGGCACCAAGGCGCATACTAAAAAATCCGCTTTTATTTTTCATGGTAGCACCATATTTACTCCAATAAATTTTTCTTTTTATACCAATCGGAATTCCTTTTATGCGAAGTTTTATTGTTTTTACTTCAAGGTCCACCCACTGTCCATCAAATTTATATTGTGTTTTATTATCTGGATTCATTTCCAATTGATATTCATCAAACCTATCGCAAAAATTTACAGTGTGAGCCCAACCCAAATTTTCGTTGGCTCCGTGTAATATGCAAGGAGCACCTGCAAGCAAACCACCTGTTATATTCAACCCTTCTTCGCTGCACAAGTGTGCTTCGTAAAACGACTGGGGGCCAGTGTTTGGTTGGTGTGCATTTATAAGTAAAAAAGATTCGCCGGTAGTAGTTTTTGTATTGCTAATGGCAAATGAGTTACTTCCTTTTTTATTATACTCTGGTGCTTCGGGCTCGCTATTGCTAAAAATTCTTTGCAAGGCTTTATCTGCACCATTAAAAATAGTAAGTGCAAATACAGATGCAGAAACATATTCTTTCTCAGTAATGGGAAAAATGTTTTTATGAATTAACTCGCTTTTGTGTGTGGCAGCATAAGCGTTTATGCCTTGCACGTACCCATGTATCAGCGTGAGAAAAGCAGGCGAAAGTGTATTCCATTTTTCAATTGTAATTTCCTTGCAACGAAACAGTGCAAATGCATAATCTCCTGCAGCACCAGCCTTTCCCATTACTTTGCCCATCAATCCTTTTACAGGCAATAACATTTCTTGCATGCTTTTAAATTCATCTTCTGCTTCTGCCCAAGCAAGTCCATAAGCCACTTCTGCATCTGTTTTGGCAAAAATATGCGGCACACCAAAACTATCCCTTACTATATCTATGGCTGTTGGGTTTATGGGAGATTGAGCAAAAGTTGTTGTTGTAGCAATGCAACATGCGAAGAAGAAAAAAAGCGTTTTCATTTTTAAAAAATTGGGGAGGAGTATAAAATTAAAGTCTATGAAGATATGGAAATCCAACTTGATTACGAAAAGGCATTATCGGAAAGCCTTAAATCGAATTTGCGCAGAAAAATCATTTCGTTGATTATTTGCGCACCATTTTTTTTGAAAAGCTATAACTTTTTTGCAAATGCTCGCAATAGTCGCAATTAATTTTAAACGATCAAAATACATAATCCTTTAAAATATTATAGCGCTTACATAAGAAATGCCCGCAAGAATTCTAATGCTGAAAAAATCGACCATTTTGCCTTTAAGTAAAAATAGAAAGCCCAAAATGAACAACAAGAAACGAAAAACAAGCAATGAAAAACGAGCAACAACTAACCAGCAACAACTAACGAGTAACGAACAAAAAGTAACGATTAACGAGAAAACACACAACACCAAACAACCAACAACCAACACCCAACACAAAACACCCAACACCAAACACCCAACACCAAACAACCAACACCAGACAACGAGCTTCAAAAAAAATTTCAAAATTTAATAGCCTACAACAATATCCCTTTCAAGAAAAAATACGCCACCGAAAAATATATTACAATACCAGTTACATCTACCAATGTTGCTACAAATGGTGCTGAAGAAGCTGCAGGGTCTTGTTTTAATTTCTTAAGTAATAAAGGCAGCATAGAGCCCATGAGGCTTCCCCAAAGTACAATACCAATAAGCGAAACAAAAATGGTGGATGCAATTAGTTTCCAGTAAATACCGTAATCAAAAATGTGAAGGTTTTGCCACAAAATTATTCTTAGATATCCAATGCCACCAAGTATTAAGCCTAAAATAAAACCCGATATCAATTCTCGTCGCATTACTCGCCACCAGTCGGAAAGAGTTACTTCGCCCAGTGCCATGGCTTGTATAATAAGTGTACTTGCCTGCGAGCCACTATTACCGCCACTACTCATTATTAGTGGAATAAAAAGCGCAAGCACTGTGGCGGTTTCTATTTCGTGTTGAAAGAATTGCATGGCAGTAGCTGTAAGCATTTCGCTCAAAAAAAGTATTACCAACCAGCCAGCTCTTTTTTGTATCAATTTCGGAATGCTGATATCTAGATAGGGCGCATCCAAAGCTTGGGTACCGCCTATTTTTTGTATATCTTCTGTGTATTCTTCCTGTGCCACCCACAGCATATCATCGATGGTTACAATGCCCAGCAAAATGTTTTTTTCATCTGTAACTGGTAAAGCCACCCTATTATTCATTTTAAAAACTTCGCTTGCCAGCTCTTGGTCATCGTTTACTTTTAATGAAATAAAACGTTCGTCCATTAAGTCGCTCACTTTTGTTTCTGGTGAAGCTATCAAGAACTCTCTTATACGAAGATCATCTATTAACTCCCCTCTGCCGTTAATAATATAAATAACATCTATTGTTTCACTATTGCTTCCCCATCTTCTTATGGTATCCAATACTTCTTGCACCGTGTTATACTCATATACATAAACATAGTCGGGCGTCATAAGCCTGCCCACGCTGTTTTCAGGATAACCCAATAGCTCAAGTGTAATTTTTCTTTCCGCAGGGTCTAAGGTTTTTATTAAATCTCTAACTGCATTTGTGGAAAGCTCTTCAAAAAAATCTACCCTATCATCTGCAGGCAATTCATTTAGCAGTTCCGCACTTTTAAATGCAGGGAGGTTTTTTATAATACGCTTTTGTTCTGCAGCATCCAATATTTTAAAAACACCGGCAGCCCTATGTATAGATAAATGCGCAATGATTTGTGTTTCGTAATCTTCGTTCTCGTATAGGAGGTTGGCTACGTCACTAATATTTTGGTCATTCAAAAATTCCTTTATGGCCAATTGGTTTTCCGAAGCTATAGCTTCGTCAAACTGTTGCTGCAATGATATCTCTGTTGTTTCCAGTGACATGATCAGAAATGATTATTTTTGTTTTCAATTGGGCGCAATGTAGCCATTTATTTGTATGATTTTACCATCTTTATATATCGAAACCACTGTGAATAAGGGCAGGGGCGTTTTTACCGACGAACCCATTCCTACAGAAACAATCATTGAAGTAGCCCCAGTTATTGTTATGCCACTTATAGAAAGAGCGCATATAGACAAAACCTTGTTACACGATTATATTTTTGAGTGGGGCGATAACCTCGACCAATGCGGGATGGCACTTGGCTATGTACCCATATACAACCATAGCTATAAAAGCAATTGCGATTATTTCATGGATTACGATGAACTTACCATCATGATAAAAACAGTAAGGGCAGTAGCAGCAGGAGAGGAGCTTACCATAAATTACAATGGAGATTGGGATAATGAGAAGAAAATTTGGTTTGAGGCGAATGAATGATTTTTCTGTGCGGTTATCTATACCTCTTTGTTCAACATTTGTTCGGGCTGTACGCAGTACTCCTCGGCATTCGTCCCTCATGCCTGTGGGGTACTTGCTTCCATCCCGCCGCTTTTCAACAATATATCTTTACCAAACATTTATTATGTTATGCAAAAACGAGTTTTCTATATTGGTTGTAATAGCAATAAATAAGTATGGGTTGTTATCAAAAATATAAACTAACCATTCTACGCTTGCAAAGCAATAAAAAAAGACAGTTAGTTATTCATAAACGAGTAATTTATACAGCCCCCTAAGTTTAGCAATAAAGCAATGTTTTTTGTGCATCTCTTTACAAATACAAAAACTTTTTGTTCCTTCATTTTTAATGATACATATATAGAGTACATTAAAAGTACGAAAAAAGGAAAATCGCTATAAGTACCTTTTATCTTAAAATTATATTTAGGCTCCTCCATTTCTATATTTTACCAGCACAAAACCATTATTATTCGTAAGTAAACAGAAAATAGTTTGAAATCAATTTTACTTATAAAGACAAGATAGATCGTATTACCTGTGCTTCATCTCCTTGTAATCTCGCATTAGCAAACTAATTGTAGCATATTAACAAACTTTTTTTTTATGCTCAAATGCTTGGTACGAGTAGGTTAATACCCAAAGCAGCTTCAATGGTATCCTCTTTTTATCAAAATAAGTTTGGCAAGAAATATTTCCCCCTTATCTTTGCAATCCGCTTTAAGAAAAAAGCAGCAGTTCTTTAAAAAAATTCAACAAAAAAGCACAAGGTTTTTTATCAAAATTTGAAATTAAATTTGGTTGCTAATTTATCTACTCTTACTTTTGCACTCCCAATAAAAAAACGGGTTTTTTCAAAGGGAAAAGAGATAAAAAAGTTGAAAGAAAATGCAAATTAAATTTGGTTATTAAATCACAAGTTTATACTTTTGCAATCCCAATAAAAACGGGTATTTTTTCAAAGGAAAAAAGATAGAAAATCAAAATACAACTAATTGAAATTGGTTGTTCTAGTACGAGTGTTCATTCTTACACTTTGCTAAAATTATGCAGGTTTTTCTAAAGTGAAAAGCAGCAATAAATAGATATTTGTTTTATAAAAATAGTTAGTTTTACTTTTGCAACCCGCTCAAAAAAAGGGTGTTTAAAAGAAGTAAAATAAAGATCTTTGAAAGTTTGGAAATAACAGCAATAAACGAAAGTTTTTAGAACAGTAATGTTAGCAAAACTAATACAATAGA
>JANNGD010000137.1:0-3514 GCA_031380515.1 Ferruginibacter sp.
TTGCGACTAATGCCAGTATTAATTTCGCTATAGGTATTTTTGTAGATGCCTTTAATAATATTTTTATAACAGATAATGCTAATTATGTAGTAAGAAAAATAAATTCTACTACTGGATTTATAACTACGCTTACTGGCAATGGTAATATTGGTTTTTTTGGCGATGGGTATCCTGCAAACTCCCCTTGTGTAAGATTTAATTTCCCATCTTCTGTAAAGTTAGATGCATTTGGAAATATTTTTATAGCTGACGCATTTAATAGGCGTATTCGAAAGATTGATACATCACCTTTACCTGCTTCCTGGCCTACAATAAATATCATCACAACTACTACTTCAATTTGTAGCGGTTCCCTTGTAAATTTTAATGCTTTAGTAACCAATAGTGGTATTAGCCCAATTTATAAATGGAGAAAAAATGGTACAATAGTAGGTACTAATGCATCGTCGTATAGTTCCACATCACTAATAAATGGAGATATTATTACTTGTGAACTAGAAAGTAGTGTAGAATGTGGTTCACTTACAATTATTAGTAATAACATAACTATCCTTGTATCTAATACTTTAATCCCTTCTATTGTTATCAGTACAAACACTCCTATAATTTGCCAGAGTAATCAGCCAGTCTCTTTTACTGCTGTTACCACTAATGAGGGTAATGCGCCATTATATCAATGGAAACTAAATAATATTAATGTAGGGGCTAATGCAAACACTTTCACTACAACTAATTTAAATAATGGCGATATTGTAAGTTGTGTCCTCATTAGTAATGCAACCTGTGTTACAAACCCAATTTCTGTATCAAATAATATTTCAGTTACAGTAAATTCTTCTCCTACTCCATCTTTTTTTGTAACGACCTCTAATAATAATGTTTGCCCGAATACGCCAATAACTTTCACAGCCACACCGTCAAATATTGGTACAACTGCTATTTATCAGTGGCAATTAAATGGAAATAATGTAGGTACAAATAATCCTGTTTATTTCAATAGTAATTTGGGAAATGGAGATGTTATAAACTGTATGTTGAACACTATTAACATTTGCACTTCGATGCCAGTGGTTTTAAACAGCAATGTTGCTATGATTGTGAAACCTAAGCCTGTTATTACTTTTAATCCAGCTACGCCTACAATCTTGATTGGCAATTCAGTTAGATTAAATGCTAGTGTATCAGTAAATGTAGCTACATATTTATGGACACCCTCTACTGATTTAAACTTATCGTCAATACCAAATCCAATTGCCAATCCTCTAAAAACAACCACTTATAATTTAAAAGTTACCTCCACAGATAATTGTGTTAGTGATAGTAATATAACCATAAAAATATTAACCAATACCTTTATTCCAAATTCATTTTCGCCCAATGGCGATAATGTGAATGATGTATTTAGAATTCCGCCCACAAGTGATATTCACAATTTGCAATACTTTATTATTTATAATAGATATGGTAATAAAATATTCCAAACAACCGATATAGCAAAAGGTTGGAATGGTACATTTGAAGGTACAAAGTCTGGTATTGGAGTCTACACATTTATAATTAAAGCTTTTGATAGTAAAGGCGAAGTGTTTTTAAAAGGAACTGTACTTTTACTAAGATAAACTAATACAAGAATAATTTTCTTCCCTTGGGCAGATATGCAACTTAGGTAAATGTGGTAGCGCATCTGTGCTTTCCATAAATATTGCTATACTTTGACGCATATAAAGCCAAGAAATAAAACTTACACTTTATTTGCGCTATATTTTAAGACCATAGTTTATACCCCATTAAATTATATATCTTCGAAAAAATTTGTACCCTTAAAGTATACAAATTGGATTGTGTCCCCAAGAAACATACCCTTTGGTAAGTTTTTCTCTAGTTTGATAGTTGCATAAAATATTAATTTTATACTTGGAAATCGATTAGAGAAGATCAGTAAAAAATGATTGATGCGAATGGTTTTTGGGGACACCAGCCTAAACTAAGAGAAAGCCAACAAACAAAGGCCTACTCCTTTTTTTTGAGTTATATTTCTACTCTATTTTCGAGAAATTTCTTATAAATATCTTGTTACACTTATAAAAAAATTATTTTAACAACTAAAGCTAAAATTATGGGCTATGAACTTCATATTGTAAGACAAAACGATTACGAAAATGAGGAAGAAGAAAGCAATATAACGATGGATGAATGGTTGAATTATGTTTCATCAGACAATGAATTAAAATTATCCAATGGCTACACAATAAATATTCCAGGATTTGAAACGTCTTGGCAAAATAGTCCGGGCTTTACTGAATGGATTTCTCAATCTCCTCACGAAGATGGCAGTAATATTTGGTTTGATTATGGATGTGGAAGCATTAGTGCAAAGTACCCTGAAAGTGATACCATAAGAAAAATGATTGCTATTGCACTTTCATTAAATGCGAAAGTTCGTGGGGATGATTTTGAATACTACGATGAAACTTATTTTTTACCTTAGTTAGTGGTTATCTTTATTGTAATGAAGGTTTTTGTAGAGATTTATAAATTTCTTTTTCTACGATTCAATCTTCTCTACAATCTTCTCCTTTTCTCTTTCTCCTTCGGGGAGAGAGTAGATGTTTCTATAAACCTATAAGGTCCTTTTGTAGACTTTTATTCATATAAGTACATGCCAAGACCTTATAGGTTTTAGCAGACAGTTTTGTATGTGGAGCATGGGCAGCAAAGCGCTGTTGAACATTGGTTACGGGCTACCTGCCTGCCGGCAAAGGCAGGTTCGCTTCAATCTGCCGGCCGGCAAAGGATTTCCGCTACTATCCCTGCTAGATTGTGCGGTAGAACTTTATTTAGCTTTTATTGCCAGGGAGATGGAAGCGAACGTTTCGTGAGACAGGAATGCTATTAATGTATATGATTTTTGCATACCCTTAATAATCTCAACGTTCCGTTTGTAATTGTGGTTCTATAGTTTTGAGCGCATTTTCGGAACGAAATTATCAAGTTAGGGAGCAATATTTTTTATCAATAGTGTGTCTAATACCTTGGTATATTTATTTCATTTAATACAAGATGGCTAAATGCAACATTTAGTAACCTTTTTTTTTGATACCATTAATACCGGATGCATTTGCACGATAACTAGCAGGGCAGCGGGTTAATCGTATTTTTAACAGGCTATATAACGGCTTACCTGCAAAAATATTTGCTCTTTTTCTGAAATTATTTATGAATAAAGAAAGAAAGATTTGGCTATTAACCTAAAGGCTCCTACATTTGCACTCCCAATTAAAAAACGGGAACAGTTCTTAAAAAATCTCCATCAAATGTTTCGAATAAAATTTCAAAAAAAGTTTCTTTTTTTGAAAGAAAAATTTGGTCGATTAAATAGTTAGTTTTACTTTTGCAACCCGCTCAAAAAAAGGGTGTTTAAAAGAAGTAAAATAAAGATCTTTGAAAGTTTGGAAATAACAGCAATAAACGAAAGTTTTTAGAACAGTAATGTTAGCAAAACTAATACAATAGA
>JANNGD010000142.1:0-19742 GCA_031380515.1 Ferruginibacter sp.
AAAAATTGTTTTATAGCCTTTTAGTAAACATGTCATTAGCAGCTTAACAATTATTATTAATCGAAATTTTGTCGTTTGGAAAGCACTTGAAAATAATTTTTATACTTTTATGAAAGCAATGATACTTGCCGCAGGTCTTGGTACCCGGCTAAAACCCTTTACAGAACAACACCCCAAAGCTTTGTTTCCTATTAATGGGAAACCCTTGTTGCAAAGAAACATTGAATACTTACTGTCTTATGATGTAAATAATATTATTGTAAACGTACACCATTTTGCGGATCAAATTATTGCAGCAATAAAAGAAAACAATGGCTGGGGTTGCAATGTAACAATAAGCGATGAAACAAACGAAGTACTAGAAACAGGTGGTGGATTAAAAAAAGCAGCCCATTTTTTTGAAAATGATACTCAGCCGTTTGTATTGATGAATGCCGATATGCTTACAGATTTACATCTTGAAAAAATGATACACTCTCATACCCATCATAATCCTTTAGCTACATTGGCAGTAACCAATAGACCAACAAGCCGGTATTTATTATTTGATGAAGAAAATATTTTATGCGGTTGGCTCAACGAAAAAACGGGAGAGCAAAAGGGGAAAATGGGAACCAAGAAAGCATTCAGTGGAATACATATTATTTCTCCAAAAATATTTTCGCTTATAAAGGAAGAAGGGAAATTTTCGATGATAGAATTATACCTACGATTGGCTACATCCCAAAGGATAATGGCTTTTGATCATAGCGATGGAAAATTAATTGACGTAGGTAAACCAGAAAGTATTTCATTGGCAGAAGAAATGTTTCCTTAATATAAATCTATTGTAAGATTAATTGGTTTCTTGAGGAATATCAAATCCCTGTTTCCTTTCTACTTTTGGTTTTAATCCAAAATTATATTTTAAAGCAATGCCAACTCTTCTTGTATCTCCATACTGG
Organism: Ferruginibacter sp.; assembly: GCA_031380515.1. Taxonomy (GTDB): domain Bacteria; phylum Bacteroidota; class Bacteroidia; order Chitinophagales; family Chitinophagaceae; genus Ferruginibacter. Next base: position 945 of record JANNGD010000142.1, read on the forward strand.
TTTCCGTTTGCAACAAACTTAGGCACATCTACTTCAAAATCTAATTTATTGGTGTAGAGTAAATCATTTACGGATAGAATAATATTTACCTTCTTTTTTAGAATGCTCTTATTGGCAGATATATTTAATGTGCCAAAAGTACTTGTTTCAAAGAAATTGAAAACACCATTTAAGCGCATCCATCCATTCAAGCTAAGATTAAGTGTAGGTGTAGGTTTGTAATTGTGAAACATAAAAACATTCCAGCTGGCTCTTTTGTATTTAAATTGCTCGCCATTATATACACCATCGTAATTTATCATGTTCATTTGTGTACCGGCATAAAAGAAATATTTTTTGCCGGGGGGAATACCAGCAACCAAACGCATATACACTTCTTTGTTTTTCCCAAGATTATCCCATGTACGAAACAATGTATCTCCCCTGGCATTGGTGAGCGTGGTAAAAATATCTTGTATATCATTTAAGCCAACAGAAAAAATTGGGAATTCATCTGCTGTCATATTGAATTCATAATTATTCGTAATCTGTGGACGTAAACTTGGATTACCTATATCAAAAGTATATTGATCTACAAATTTTGGGAAAGGGTTTAACGCTTCGTAGAATGGCCTGGTTATACTTCTTCTAAAAATGAGGTTACCAGTAAGTTTAAATCCAAATGCTTTTCCCATACCACTACGTAAATAGATATACGGAAATAAGTCGGTACGATTAATGGCAAAAGCAGTTGCTGTTGGTACAATCTGGTTACCTTTAATATCAGTATATTCTATCCTTAATCCTGGCTTTATTGTTAATTTGCCGAATGTTTTTGCTACTTGTAAATATATGGAAGCAATATTTTCTTTGTACTTAAATGTATTGGTTTGGTAAGTATTTAAATATCTACCTGTGCTACTGTCTGCATAAAAAGCAGCCCTATTATTGCTTGCACTTATATTTAGTTTTGTACCCGTTTCAATGGTATATTTATTTTTTGTTTTTAAAACAAGGTCACTTTTAAAGGCTACAATATTTTTTTTATTTAAGATGGAACCATCACCAAACAATGTATTTTTTCGTGGAATGATGGTGATGTTGTCATACAATTGATTGTTGTCATTTTTATAATAACTATAATCGAGGGAGTTGGTCCACTCACTACCTACAGAGTCTATTTTAAATTTTGTAGACACCGTATTGCCCAGAAAAAAGGTAGGCCCTGTATTGCTTACCAATGTTGTATTTTGTCCAATTCTAGCACCATTAAATACACTAAAAATATCAATGTCATTATTTACATTGCTTCTGTTATTATTTGCTGTAAAGCGAGCATCATAGGCAATATTCCATTTCTGAGAAATTTGATAGTCGAAACCGCCACCGGCATAATTGGTAACTGCAGGTAATTTTGTTAATGATGATTGTTTGAAAATAATTCTATCGGTTGGTCGCTCCGACCCTAAATATTGAAAGTTTGTCCTATTTGAAAAATTATAGCTGAGGTATGTATTTAATTTATTTTCGCTTTTATTAATATTAAAACCAAAAGTTTCTGTAGCATACACTCCTTGAAAGTAGGATGCATCAATACTTCCGTTGGTGCCTAATTTTACACCTTTTTTAAGTACAATATTTACAATTCCACCGCTACTAGCGGCATCATATTTTGCCGATGGGTTTCTTAAAATTTCTAATTTTGTAATGCTGGTGGCCGGTAAGCTTCTTAGCAAAGAGGCTATATCTGCAGCACCCAATTTCATTTCTCTTCCATTAATGTAGATGGATGCGGGTGTTGCACTGTTCAAGTAAACATTTCCATCTTGATCTACTATTACACCTGGTGTTTTTTCTATAACCTCTAAACCATTGGTGCTGCTATTTGCAAGCACTTCTGCATCTACAATTGTTTTGTCGTCTTCTTGCTTTATTAGTGGTTTACTACTTGTTACCGTAACTATATCTAAATTTTTGGGTGCAACAGTACTTACAAAATTTACAACCGTATCACTATTGCCTGTTTCTATTCTTTGGTAAATAATATTGTATCCGATAGCAGTTATTCTTGCTATATAAAGACTGTTTTTTTCCAATAAAAAATTGGCGTTGTTTTTTAATGTTTTTACAAAGAGTATAGCACTGTCCTTACTGCTTAGAATTTGAGCGGTAGCATTTTGTATTAATTCGTTGTTTGTATTCCTTAGTACAATCCCCACTTTTACCTTTTGGGCATTAGTATAAAAAGAAAACATCATTGAAATGATGGTTATTAGGATTTTAAAGTTCAAATTTTGTTTTTTAAGAAGCCAATATAGTAAGACTGCTAATTTATCAACTAATCTGCGAATAGATTTTGCAGGAACGAATATAGTGCATAACTCATCAATACATTAGTCTTTTTTATCAAACAACTCTTTCTTATCTACCACTTTTACCTCTTTACCCTTTTTTAAAGTTTTACTTACCACATCATAAGGCCCGGTAATTACTTCTTCTCCCCCTTTTAAACCACCAAGTATCTCTATGTAATTTATATCCTGTATGCCCGTTTTTACAACTACTTTGTTTACTTTATTATCTGCTCCTTTTACAAATACTACCACTTCTATATCATCCGTAATATCTGTAGCCGAACTTTCATTTTCTACATTAACATCCTTCTTTTTTACAGCATCGGTAGAGTCATTTTTTTCTCTTGTAGTTACAGCATTTATAGGAACACTAATTACATCTTTTCTTGTTTTTGTTTGTATATCTGCATTGGCACTCATGCCTGGTCTAAAAGGGAAACTGCCTTTGCCCAGTAAGTCGGCATAGCTATCCTTGATTATTCTAATGTATACTTTATATTGTGTAACATCGCTTGTGGCACTGCCTAGCTGGTTTGATGCACCGTTGTTACTACTTGCTATCTGGGTTACAATCCCTTTAAATTTTCTTTCACTGTATGCATCTACACTTACCAATGCACTATCGCCCAACTTTACTTTTGGCACATCGTTTTCCCCTACATCTACTCGTATTTCTATTTTATCCATATCGGCAATTCTAAGCATTTCGGTACCCACATTAAAGCTATTACCAGCTACTTTTTCGCCTTTTTTTACATTTAATAAACTCACTACTCCGTCCATTGGCGCTACAATAGCTGTTCTTCCGAGGTCTGTATTGGCTTTTGCCAAATTATCCCTAGCACTTTGCACACTTGCCCAAGCGCTTTGTACGCTTGCTTGGCCACCACGTATGCCTTGTACGGCTGCATTGTAATTTGCTTTAGATGTTTTAAAATTTGCTTCTGCCACATTAAACTCTGCTGCGCTTATCACCTTTTCATCAAAAAGTCTTTTTTGCATGTTGTAATTTCGTTCTGCTTGTTCTTGTTGCGCTTTCAACGCATCCAATGCCGCCTGAGAATTACTAACCTGTGCTTGCTGCACGCTTACCTGCGCCTGGCTTTGTGCCACACCACTTGCTGCTTGGCTGCGCTGTATATTGTACACATCTGCATATATACGAGCAAGTAATTGTCCTTTTTTTACTGTATCTCCTTCTGCTACGGTTAGCTCCGTTATTTCTCCACTAATATCCGGACTTACTTTTACCTCTATCTCCGGATAAATTTTACCACTGGCATTTACTATTTCTATAATGGTACGTTGCTTTGCTTTTTCGGCAGTTACTTTTATGCCGCTGGCTTTACCAAATACGCCAACCTTAGAAAGTACAATTAGTAATACAACTAGTATTGCAAGAACTATTAAAATCCATTTTGTTTTTTTATTCATGAGAGGAGAGTATTTTGTATTGAGTACTTAGTATTGAGATTGGTTTGTGATACTTTTTGGTTTATTAAAATATTTAGTACTTAGTATTTAGTATTTAGATTTGTTTGTAATACTTTTCAGTTTATTTTTTTAATATGTTATTCAATTTTTAAAACTTCCTATTATTTTTAATCATTTCAAACTGTGAAGCCCAGTTTTGATACTCAATACTTGATACTTGATACTATAAACGAAGCCCCATTCCTTTGTAAAACTCCAGCACTTTCATTTTAAACACATAATCAAATTGATTTTGGGTATACTGAAGTTTTGCTCTTAATAAATTGTTTTGCGTTGTTATTAAATCAAACGTGCCCAGCATACCTACATTAAAACGTTTGGTAGCGTAAGATAAATTCAACTCATTAATATCAACTGATTTTTTACTTGCATTAAATTTTTCGTACGCTACTAAAGCAGCAGTATAGGCTTGATAAATATCTTGTTTCAATTTTTGGTTGTCTTGCTCCTTTTGTAGATTAATGGTTTCTATATTTAATTTGCTTCTATCGTAGTTGGCTTTAGCCGAACCTCCATTAAATATGGGAACCCTCAAACTTAATCCAATTGACTTTTGCAGGTTATTATCTATTTGCCCTATAAAATTCCCTGTTTTATTGTAGCCTCCCGATTTAACAAATGAAAAATCTGGCTGCAAAACATTGTATTGCACCCCTGCTCCTGCATCGGCAATTAAACCGCTGGATTTGTACCCATTGAAAACCGGCGTTACAGCCGCAGTTCTTGATGCAATATAGGAGGTACCTAAACTCCCAAAGGCGCTTAACGTAGGATAAAAGCCAGCTTTAGCCACCGCTACATTTTTCTCTGCCGCTTTCAATTTAAAATCATTGAATCGTTGTTGTGGTAAATTTTTTACAGCAAGTTCATACACATAATCTGGCTGTAAATTTGCGATTGGCTCTACAGGTATTTTGTCTATTGGCGGTGTTTCTACTTCAAAAGGAGTGGATGCATCCAAACCCATGAAAGATTTTAATGAAAGGATTGTTTGGGTTGTATTTCCCTTTGTAGTTATATAATTTAGGCTATCCTGTGCCAGTTGGGCTTCTAGTTGTGTTGCATTGAGCTCTGGCAACGCACCCGCATCTACTTGCTTACGTGTATTGGTAAGTTGCGATTGTGTTTGTTGTATTTGTAAAATAGCAATGTTTTCTTGCTCTTTGCTTAGCAATATTTGTAAATATGCATTGGCAGCAGAGAGTGCCACATCATTTTTTATTTTTTCTGTAGCCGCTCCAGCCGCTTTCAGTTCCCATTCATTTGCTACAATGGTATTTCGTTTGCTATAAAAATTAAAAATATCTGCACTGCTCTGCAATTGAAAACCAGCGTTCAAGTAGGTTTGTGTAATACGTGTAAAAGTGGTAGGATCTTGGTTGTTTCCGGAATTTAGCCCCGTGCTGCCGCTAAAATTCGCATTGGGGTATAAGGAAAGTTTGCTTTGTTTATAGTTTATGGCGGCAACTTTAGTTTGCACATCATTCAGCTTGGCCCCCAAATTATTGGCCATTGCATAATTTACAATGGTTTGAAGGTTCCATTTTTGCTGGGCCTGGCTGCTGTTTGCAAGTGCTACAATAAAAGTGAGTGATAATAAAATTCGCATACACAAAAATATTGTTTGTATGCTAATATAGTGAAGGAATTTTTATAAGCGGAAATTTACTGTCAAAAAAACATTGGTTTTAATGGTATAGATGGGATTTCCTGTTCAAATGCTATAGATAACTAGTAATAAAACGTTGTGTATGGCCACTTGTTGATATAAATAGTTAGACTTAACAGTAATAATTTATTAATTTTAGACAACCAATAACAACACGAATAAATAAAACCCATTTAACCTTTGTTTGGTATGATAATTGGTTTTTACGATTTAAGGTATCTCTCGACTTAAATTATAGATTTTTTTAAGAAACGTTGTTTTCAGTGGTTACATTTGTTTTACTACGGCAACAATCAATAAACAACTATATATGCGTTCATTATTTGTATCCAGTCTTGTACTGTTATCGTCATTTATTATGATCGGGTGCCAGAAAGATCTTTCTACTTTAGAAAATGACATAAACAGTTCAGCGGATGAGATGGCTAGATCTTCGTCGGCCTCTTCCTCCTCTTCAACCCCTAGGTTATCGTATGGAGACACCCTCTTTTACCTAAGAAACCAAGCTGGCAACTACATAATACCTGCTTTAAGTAGGCCTAATGTAACAGGTTTTTTTAAAGCCATTCCTATGGGGCTTTCATTAGATACTATTACTGGCAATATAAATGTTACACAGAGTGAAACAGGTATTCGATACAAAGTGTACTATGTTTCTCCGGCGGGCACAGTGGTTGATAGTATTAAACTCGTTATATCTGGCATTGATTACAAAGATGCTATTTATGAAATTGCTGCTACGCCGAACACCTACGATACCGCCTTTCCAATTTACAATGCAAGACCTGAAATTCCTCTACCCTGCGGCGACGATGATGAAGATGATGACGGTGATTTGGATGATGATGACAATACTTGTGTATTTGATGAAACCGATTTAAATGATGATGGTAATGATGATATTTCCGGAGTGATACAAGATAAACTTTTGGTTGACATCAAGAAAGGAACCATCGATGTAGAGGCATCATTTCATGCAGGAATATTTGGTTCTTCTAACCCAGCCAATGGCATTTCAAAAGATTTCACTTTCTATTACCGCCTACAAGATGCTAGTAACAGGGCTTTGAATAAGATTACAGTAAGGGTTTACCATTATAAAAAACGCAGCGATATTCCCCAAGTATTATTAGATACGCTTAATTTAAGAAACAATATTTCTAATGCTGTTAACAACAGGTTGTCTAATAATGCCTCAAATTTAAATACTCATTCGAATCAGCAATCAAGCTTATTTAGATATTCACAATATGCAACCAAATCAAAGCGTCCACCAATTATTATTGTAGTAAGCGATTAAAAAAGGCATTAATTTCGTTCGAACTCAGTTAAATAACCGAGTTTTTTATGCAATACTTACAATATACTTTTATATTGGATAAAAGAATTGGAAACTGCCTTTTTATTTCATGAAAAAATGTTTAATTGTCATTTTGTTGGGTATCACAGGGTTGTTTATTACACTCTTTGCGCAACCCAATAGACCAGCATTTAGGGAACATTATAAAGAAGCCACCCGGCTATACAAGCTTAAAGAACCTACTATAGAAACAGATAGCATTGCACTAGCATTGTTTTTAAAAATTGCTATCCACAATTTAGAAAGCACTAGTTCCATAGCTGTTGATTGTTTTATTAAAGCTGGTAACATACACCAGAGTTATCAGCGATTTTCCCAAGCCAATGAGCTTTATTACAAAGCAATTTATATAAACAATAAAAACGTGAAAAGTGTGGTAGCAAATTATGAGGCTTACCTCTACTTAGGCTCTTCCTTTTACTTCACCAATAGAATTGACAGCGCACAGTTTTTTTTTGAAGCTGCTTCTGATATTGTAGTAACCAACCAAAACAAAAAACAACTGCCAGAGCAAGATAGGCTGTATAATTCTTTGGGAGCTATTTACTATGAAAGCGCCAATTACCTACAAGCAAAAAATTATTTTACAAAAGCCCTCGAATCTTCTTCAAGTGCAAACGACAACTACGAAGAATTATACACTGGAGCCCAAAGCAATATTGCCAATTGTTTAATGAAGTTGAACCAGTATGATTCTGCCCTGTATATTTTTAAATCACTAGCGCCGAACGAGCAGCAAAAAAATATTGTAAGACAAAATAAGGCACACAGTTATTTTGAATTGGGTATGTATGATAGTGCATTAACTATTTACCAATCCCTGCCTTTGCAAAATAGCTTTTCTAGTTTGCTGGTACTTACCGATATGGGGCGCATTTATATGAACCGAAAGCAATGGCAACAAGCCGAAATTATTTTTGACTCTGCCATTGCAAGACATAAAAATATTTCAAAAGAGCTTAAAAACAAAGAAGAGGCGCTAGCTTATTTTTATCGCAGTATGCTTGCAGAGGAGCAAGGTTTCCTAGATGAAGCCATTACATGGAACAACGAAGCATTGCAGGAAGTACACTTGAATTTTACTTGGAAAAATAATGACGATTTGCCACAAAATGTTTCTCAAACAGTATCGCCCATTACTTTATTTCGAATTCTTCATACAAAATCGCTACTGCTATTTAAAAAATACAATCAATCAAAGCAAAAATCATACCTAGCGGCATCGCTGGCTGCCTGCCGCAAGGCTATTGAAACGGCCAACTTTATTAAATTAAATTTTGATAATGATGAAGCTAAACTCTTTTTTAACGATAACTACCAAAAGTCGTACAATGAAGCTATCAACATTGCTTATACAGCTACTGTAACTAACGATAAATATGCGGAAGATTATTTTTATATTTTAGAAAATTATAAAGGCAGCGTGTTGCACCAAAACCTTAAAAACGTACAACTAAAATCAACGGTACAATTACCAGACAGTATAAAGCGAAGGGAAAAAGAAATTAAACAACTGCTAGCTCTTTACACTACCCGTATAAATCAGAATACAGTTGAAAAGGAAGCACAGGCATTACAGAAAAAATTGTTGTCGTTACAGGTAGAGTTATCTCGTTTGCAAAAAAAATATGACCAAGATGGTACATATAATCTCTACAAAAATCAACAATCAACCAATAAATTAACACTTAATAATGTACAATCGCAATTAGATGGCAATACTGCTTTGGTAAACTATTACGCAAGTGATAACCACATTTATAGCCTTGTAATTACAAAAAATAAACTGCGATTAGAAAAAATAATTACGGATAGTGCTTTCTGGCAATCATACAAAACGTTTACCAACGAAGTATATAATTACGAAGAAGGTAAAAGATATGAAGGGGCTATAGCATCTGCTCGGTTGTACGAATATTTAATAGCCCCAGTAATAGAAACTGCTGGCGCCTGCGATAATTGGGTGATAATACCTGATGGCTTTTTATATTATCTTCCTTTTGAAGCATTGATGAAAAATGCAGAAACTAAAAACTACTTACTACTTTCTAAAACCATTAGCTATCATTATTCATTTGCGTTGTTGCTAGAAAAAAGTACACACCATACCGGAGGAGAAAATAAGGGTACAGTTGCTTTTGCTCCCTATATTCTTTCTGATAAAAATATTAAAGCAAGCAATCTACCCGAGCTACCGCTATCGGGAGAAGAACTGAAAGAAATTTCCACAAATATTTATACTGGAAGTAAAGCAAGTAAACAAGCTTTTATGAAAAAAGCGATGCAATACCCCGTAATTCATTTAGCTACTCATGCAAGTGCCGGTTCATACAATAGTAGCAACTGGATTCAGTTTTACCCTTCTGATAGTATAGATTTAAATAACAAACTTTCTGTTCATGAAATTTATAACCTTGATTTGCACCAAGCAGAATTGGTTATACTGAGTGCCTGCGAAACAGGCGGCGGTGAAAATGCGGCTGGTGAGGGGTTGCTTAGTTTATCAAGAGCCTTTATGTATGCAGGTGCAGATGGTATTGTATCCACCCTCTGGAAAACCGAGGATAAAGTTACAGCATTTCTAATGCAGCGAATGCACTATTATTTAAAGCAAAAAATTTCTCCTAAAAAAGCTTTGCAAATAGCAAAAAAAGACTTGTTAAATGATAAAACAATAGGGGCGCAATATAAAACACCTAATTATTGGGCTAACTTTATTTATGCAGGCAAGTTAAAAAGCAAACCAAAAGAAAGCCAATTGTGGTGGTGGGGTGTCGGCTTTTTTTTGATAGCCATAGCAAGTTTTATTGTATATAGAAAAAGAAAAAAGGCTTCATCCATAATGTGATGAAGCCTAATAATCAACAGAGGCTTTTCATATCATACTCCGAATTTTAATACGGATCAAAAGCGATTTTGATAAATTATTTTAACCATTTTAATCTTCTTAACGTCCACTCATTTATTCTTTCGTGAAAAGTGTGGCTAGGATTGCTACGGATGCGTTCAAAAATTTGAAAAGCAGATTTGCAATCATCCAATTTAAGGTAAGCAAGACCTATATAAAACTCCGCTTCATCATTGTAAAGCCTTGTGTTATTTTGTTTATTGTAAGCTAGTACCTGCTGAAAAATAGCTAGTGACTTTTTATAATTATTCGTTACATGATAGGAATAAGCGGCCAGAAATTTTTCTCTGTTATTGCTAGTAGATAGCGTTTCAAATATTTTAATAACTTCTATGTAGTTTTCATCCTTAAACGCTGGCACCATATTATGTATTTTTAAATCTCCCATACCACGGTCGGTATTTACATTATAGGGTTGGTATATTTCGCTATACAGATTACTGCTGCTTGTATTGGAGTATTGCCAGGTAAACCATGCTCCCAAAAGTAATAATATCGAAGCGGCAATTTGCAACATCCATTTTATCGGTTCTATTTTTTTCAATTTAAGTTTAGGGATGCTGGCGTTACTATCAGGAGCGGGTCCAGCTTTTGCAGCAATATATTCGTTGTGTACAAGCTGTACTTGTTTTAGAATACTATAGCGTTGTAAAGATTTGGCAGCAGCAAAATGTAGGTCAATCTGAATCTGAGCATCCGCATCCTGTACATTCTCCTTTTCTAGGCTTGCCACAGCTTCTGTTTTGCTAATATTGTTTTTAAGCAAATCATCAAGCAGGTTTTCTATTGGTAAATTATCATTCATAAATTGGTATTGATTTTAAATTTTGCAGTAATATGGTATTATTCTCAATTAATTCTTTTAGCTTTTTCATGCATCGACTTTTCTTATTGCGAAGCACTTGCTCATTCTCGTAGTCAAAAGCAATAAGCAGCTCTTTCATACTTTTATCTTCATAATAAAAACCGGTGAGTATTTTTTTACAAGTATCACCTATTTCGTTTAACAGCTTTAGCAAATCGGTATTGTTTTGTTTATTAAAAAACGCATCGGGAATCTCCATTTCTTTATCTTCTCCGTTCATATATAACACTTCCCTGTTTTTTCTCCTTCCCCTTGTTCTTAATTCAAATAGCCAAAGATTACGGGCTATGCCAGAAAGAAATGTTTTTATGCTGCTATCTCCTCTAAACTGCCCTGTCTTTACTTTTTCAATTAGCAGTAGCACAGCGTCCTGAAAAATATCCGCAGCATCTTCGCTGTTTCCACCGTTTTTACAAATCTGTATTACGATGCTTTCAAAATAAAGGTCATATAGTTGTCGCACTGGCTCTTCAATATTTGGCTGCATGAGCTCAAGTAATATGCTTTGTTGTATGGCTGCAGTCATATCTGTTTTATTTTAGTTGCCGAAAAATGCGTTTTGTAACCAGCAATATTAATATTTTTCTATCCTTTCTGGGCTGCTCAGTTACTAGGCCAATTTTCTCATAAAAATAACGGTTACGGCGTAGATGCCGCAACCGAATTTTTAAAAATGCGCTGTATCTTTGGCCAATAAATTCACTAGCGATTAGGGAGCATCTATTAGATTTATTGTTGAAACATTTGCAGGGGGGGTAATATCAAAGGGCTCAGAAGAAGAACTAGGTATAGGTGCGTTACTGAAAAGCTTTAATGGTGCATTAGTAGCAGCATCAACACTTACAATTTTTACAGTAACAATAGGTAATGAGCCGCTAGAACCATCTGTGCGTTTGCGTACTTGTATTACTTCTAGTGCAACAACTCCTGAGTTAGCGCCCTGTAAGTTTCCACTCAATGGGCCATAATTTGTGCTTACATCGCCATCATACACAACAGCTAAAACGGTTTTTCCTGTTAACATTTTCAAGCCTCTTGCTCTTAATGGCGTTACATTGGGTATTTTGTCAAGCAACACCTCTGGACCATCATTGCCTCCGCCCAATCCTGGACCCGCTTGTAAGAAATTACGAGTTCCATTGGCTGTTGGCCCAGCATTTCTCCACGACGTAGGAATTGTTTTGAGTGCATGCCAACCTTCATCGCCTACGTCGCCAGTGTAAAGGTCTAGGTTTCTACCAACATTATCTCTAAAATAGCGAAGGCTCTGGCGAAGACCGATTCGTGCAAGTTGGTCGTTGACATCTGTTTCCGAAAAGTTGTTTGGTGCGTTGCCATTGTCAATACTTTCTTCATCAATAACAAGAAACACAGATTCTGTTGCCCGAGTTTGAGAAGAGTTTCGTGTCTCAGCAATAACAGTGTTTGAATTTTCATCATTCACTAGTGCTTCTTTTTGGCAGGAGCTAAAAGATGCAAGGACTAATCCGCTACAGAAAAGCCAATTCATCGGCTTAAAAAAATTTGATTTCATGATTGCTTTTTTAATTGTTATAAAATAAACCCTTTAGAGGATATAATCATAGTTGCCGAAACAGAACAGTTGTAACCATTGGGATTATCTATTACAATGAAATTTCTTAATTCACGGTGTAGCTATTTTAGCTGAAAGTATAAGTGGTATTGATTTTACTATTCTTATTGTCGCTTTGTACAGAATTGATTTTCCTTTTTGGAAGGCTTACAGGTTTAGTTTAACTAGTGGCTGCTTGTTGGTTTATTTAATATTCAGCTTTTATATATCAATTTCGTTAAGCTAAATAAAATAAAAAGTGGCGGGTGTTCCACCCACAGCGCTAACTTAACGGCAATGTATTATATATGCCAATACAAAAAAAAAGGTCTTACATGCTCACGAAAAAATAGTAACATGAAAAGTTAATTTCAACAAATTTTTAAATAAGGAAAAGTTAATCGCTTTGTCAATCCAAAAACAGAGCGTATTATGTAGAAATTTATATTAATACTTTTAATTTAAAGTTGTGTGTGCGCAACTTGGCACACCATAAGTATTCATTGTTGCTGCGTAATTTTTTTAAAAATATGTGTAAGGCTATTCAACCAGCCCTCATCATGCTCTATAAAAATAGATTGAGCATGCATTGTATCTGTAAAATTATAAGACCCTACCAATGTAAAAATACCAGTGTAATCATTTCCCTTACGCCGCACCATAAACTGAAATGGGAGGTTTGTAATATCAAATACCTTTACGGTGTTATACTTCTTCATTTGATTTAAAATAGCATGGTGTTTTTGCAAATGCTGTTGTAATAATTCGGTACTTGCATTTAACTGATAGTGCCTTGTAAGCGGTGTTAAATATTGATTCAATAGTTCGTTATCATCCACATTGGGTAGCGTACTAAGCGATGCTATTTGTAAACTCTTTACATGCTTTGCACAATTAACTAAGTTGGTTTGAATATTTCTAGCGTAGTATTCTAACAACGCCTTATTTTCTGCACTTTTAGGGATAATATCTCCCTTGCAAACTGTATCGCACAATATGTACAATTCGTCTGAGTATTCGCTTTCTCGTAAAAAATGTTCTGTAGCGCTCAATAATTGTTCTAAGCCTATGATGGCTTTCTGCGTACTATCTGCTATGCTTTTGGTAAGCTTATTTGTTTCTGCATTTATAATAGCTGTTTGTGATAAAAGCGCATCTAACCTATTAATGACCACTTCGGACTGTTGGCTATTTAAAATACCATCATAGGCAATTCTAATGGCGAAAAAATAAGAATAGGTGCTGGCAAAGCTACCAATTACGCCTACTAGCGTGATGGCTACAAGGCTTACCCATTCTAAAGGGTCGCCCCAATTAATTTCTTTCTTAAAAAAGATGTATGCCCCAATTATTAAAGTACAAGTGACACAAGTAGATATCCAAAATTTACGTTCCCAAATTTTAGCTTGTTTCTTAAACTGTTCTGTGGTCATTCCTTAGATATTTTAGTTGTTGTGCCAAATAATGCCAACTTGATTATGGTTGCCTCACACCGTTTGATATGGACAAAACTACTAATTATCTGGAATAGCCAATGTTTTGGAGATTAATAATTACAAAAAGCTAGAACTATAGGAAAGTCTCCTCATTTTATATCGATAAGGTTAAAAAACTCCGATAGGGAGATTTTAAAGTACTTGCAAATGGCGGCTAATGTACCAATGCTTGTGTTTGACCTAGCGGTTTCAGTACGACCTATGTGAATATTTTTATCAATAAAATCATCAACTTGGGTAAGTTCATATTGCTCACGCAAATTCCTATTTGTTAGAGCTATTTTGATAATAATATCGTATGGCGTACTTGCGGCATGAACTAACCAGTAAATAGGTTATAAAAATTTACAACAATTATAAATATGCTATTATCTTTATAGTCGTAATATTATCAATGCATTTACAAAATATTAATCCAGCACTATATTAAAGACGCATGAAAAGAATTGTTTACTACTATGCAAGTAAAAATTGCGCTTTTTTGTAGGGCCAAAATAATTGCACGTAAGCTTAATGCTACTTTTTTCACAATAGTAAAGTTGATTTATATAAAAAACAGCAGAAATTTCTTAATAAATAATAATAGCAATTTATTTTGAAAAAACAAATTTATATGCTGAATAAAAACATTATTCAAAATTTTTAATAGAATAAATAGGCTGGCTTAAAATATAAGTCAGCGTATTATTTTTGATTATATATACTAAAATAAATCATTGAAAAAAACATCTATTATATCATTAATAATAATTGCTAGCTGTAACAATAAAATGAAGCCAAGTGAATTTCATACTAAGAGGATGGAATTTCTTAAAAACTTTAAAGATTTTACAACCCTTAATACCCCATCAAAATATAAAAATTTAATAGACACATTAAAAAATGTGTATTATGATGACCAATTATATAGAGACATTAAAGAACCGAAATATTATTTCCAAAATAGTAAAAAACAAGATTTGCTGGATAAAAACAACCAAACAATCATTTTAAGTATTTTAGAAAGATATGGATATCTAGGAACAAAAGAAGTAGGCTATATTGGTAACAAAGCGATAGGTATAACTTTAGATCATGCGCCTTACGAAGTAAAATTAAGATACTTACCAGTGATTGAATCTGCATTTCAAAGTAAAAATATTAGCCCAGAAAATTATACTATTTACAAGGACAAAATGGCAATGAAAGAACACCGGCTTCAAGAATATGGCACACAAATAATAACCTTAAATACAGGCTATTCATTTTATCCTTTGGACATAAATAAAACTGAAATCAATAGAAAGCGAATAGGATTGAAACAAGATTTAAAATCTTATTTACGTACGTTTTTCAATACTGAATTTGATAGTGCAAAATATGTAGAAATTCTCCCTGTCTTAATTAAAAAATTTGACATTAAATAAAATTAAGAATTAGAAATGATGCTTGGTTTATCTTCTATAAGTTTCTATTGAATAGAATTTTAAAGCATTTAATACCGACTACAAGGAAAAGGAGAAATAATAACGCAGAACATGCGCTTGCTAGAGCGTTTATACTACAATATAGTAAAGCAAGTAAAAAAGTAAGTTTAGCATTTTAACAGATAAAATTCTTCAACCTTTTAAAATCTGCGTTATGTGTAGGTTGAAACATTGCCTTAAATAAGGTAGAGATAAATTTTGTAAAAGGTTTTGTAGAAACGCTTTTTCTGTTTGCTTTTCTCATGGTATTTGATTTTGAAGGATAAAAATAGTATTAAACCAAAACAACACAAATAGTATGATTGGTTATTTTTAGGTAGCATTATTTCCATTGGCCTGTAGTAATTGCACTACAAAATGGCCATTTTCAATAAAAGATCAACTTAGTTTAATATTTACCACAAAAAATATCCATTTATATTTGCAGAAATCTAAACAATATGTTTGAATTTGGACAATTTGCATTAAAAGAAGTAATTACGGTTAGTTTTACCCTTTTTGCTGTAATAGATATGCTGGGCAATGCTCCTGTGCTCATATCTTTAAAAGCAAAAATGGGCGGAAAAATAAACAGCATACAAGCCACCCTCGCATCTGGCGCACTAATGATTCTTTTTTTGTTTATTGGCAAGCAGTTTTTAAATTTATTGGGGTTAGATGTAAAATCATTTGCCGTAGCAGGAAGTATTGTAATTTTTATACTTGGTCTAGAAATGGTTTTGGGCTTAGAGTTCTTTAAGCCAGACAATGACAGCAAAAGTGGAAGCGTGGTGCCCATTGCATTTCCATTAATAGCAGGGAGTGGCACGCTAACAACCATCATGTCGTTAAAGGCTAATTATGATGATGTAAATATTCTTTTAGGCATTCTAATAAACTGTGTGGTTATATTTTTGGTGCTGGGCTCTTTAAAATGGATAGAGAGGGCACTAGGCCAAAATGGATTAATGATTGTAAGAAAGTTTTTTGGTGTTATTTTGCTAGCAATTGCCGTTAAGATTTTTGGTACTAATATTGTGAAATTTGGGAAGTGATGGGGTAGGTGTTAAGTTTTAAGTAGTAAGTATAGTAAGTAGAAAGTTATCGGTTATATGGCCTCGTAGTACAATGGATAGTATTCGAGTTTCCGAAGCTCTAGATCCAAGTTCGATTCTTGGCGAGGCCACAAAAAAATATAAGTATTTGATTTATGCCAATCTGCTTACTTCAAATTGTAAGAATTTGCAAGGTCCTGAAGCTCCAATAAATTAGTGACTTTTAGTTTTGTAAATATCCTACCCTTGTGCGTTCCTACGGTAGAAATGCCCAGCTTGAGATCTGCTGCTATAACGCTGATTGTTTTACCATTGAGCAACATAGATACAATTTCAAACTCACGTGCAGAAAGCGAATTGAATGGGTTGCTTTCCGCCGAGTTACTGTTTCCCTCGGCTAAAACGAACAACATTTCTTCACTTATATATTTTTTACCATTTAGCACCAAGTCTATCGCTTTCCTTACTTCGTCCATAGGGGCTTCCTTACTAATAAACCCTTTTGCTCCGGCTTTTATATAACGAAGTGCATAAATATTTTCGGAGTTCATTGAAAATACCAATACCTTAAGTGCAGGATAATTTGCTTTAAAAGATTCCATAAGGGCAAAAGAGTCTGTATTAGGCATTTGCACATCTAGCATTACAAAATCATATTGATTATTTTTAACTAACTCAAGGGCAGTTTCGCCATCCTTAGCCTCATGAATTTCTGATTCAGCGTATATATTTGTAATCAAAAGTTTAATACCAGAACGTACAACCACATGGTCGTCTATTAGAAGAAATTTTTGCATGTTAGTTAATTATTATAAATTTATCGAATGCAATAAATTTATTTAGAATTCAAATTTAACAAAAAAAAGTTACTGTAAGTTCAATAAACGTAAAATATTGAATTTATAAATTAGGGATGATGCTCATAACTTTTTTTAAACGAATATTATTTCGTTTGACAATAAAATAGCACTATTTTAATTTGCATTTCTAAAAAAGCCAAATAGTCTGTACCTTCATTGTTATACAATTACTTTAAGCTTGCCATCAAAAAATATGATAACAGCCAATAACAAGGATTTGGTACATTTCTTCGAAAGAATATCAGATGCATTTTTTGCATTGGATAATGACTGGAATTATACTTACTTAAATAAAACAGCATTGGCACTTCATAATTTAGAAGCAGATTCATTGTTGGGAAAAAATATTTGGGAAATACATCCTGAGTTGGTGAATGGAGATTTTTATAAAGCACTTTATACTGCAAAGGAAACACAACAATCCCAGCGGAACGAATTCTACGATGCCGTAAATAAAAAATGGTACGATGATTTGATTTATCCCGATTTAGAAGGTATTTCTGTTTACTATCATGATATTACAGAAAGAAAAAATACCATAGAACAATTAAGAGTTTCGGAAGAGGCATTAAGACTATCTACAGAACTATATCGGCTGGTTGCCAAAGCCACCAACGATGCCATTTGGGATTGGGATATTAAGAATGATATTTTAAAAGGCAACGAAATATTTTGTTCTCTTTTTGATGCGCCCCCAAATAGTATTTTTAATTATAATTCCTTTATTGAAAAAATTCACGAGGATGATAAATTAAGATTGAGAGAGAATTTTGATAAAGCGATTAAAGAGGGGCAAATTTTGCTTACAGAAGAGTTTAGGTTTAAACAAACAAGCGGGAAATTTAGAGTAGTAAATGACAGGGCCTATATCCTTTATAACGGCAACAAGCAAGCTTACAGGATGCTGGGAGCCATGCGTGACGTAACTCAAATAAAAGAAACAGAACAAAAACTTATCTTAGAAAAAGAATTATCAGATTCTGTTATTAATAGCTTACCAGGCATTTTCTATTTATTCAATAAAAAAGGGCAATTTATAAGGTGGAATAAGAATTTAGAAACGGTAACAGGATATGCTGCTGCAGAAATATTAAAAATGGAACCCTCGGATTTCTTTATAGAGGAAGAAAAAGAAATGATGGCTCAAAAAATCTATAGCGTTTTTAAAAAGGGTGTAGATTTTGTTGACGCTTTTTTTCTTACAAAAACCAAACAAAAAATTCCTTTTTATTTTACAGGCATGCGAATTCATTACGAGAATCAAACTTGCATTTTGGGAGTTGGAATTGATGTTTCCCAAAAGAAAGCTGTAGAAGAAGCCCTAAAGATATCGGAAGAAAAGTACAGGTTGCTATTCAATGAAAACCCTTTGCCAATGTGGATATTAGACACAATTGAAAATAGGTTTCTACATACGAATAATGCGGCAATTAATATCTACGGATATAGCAAATCGGAATTTTTAGCAATGCCCATTACTGCATTACATCCAGAAAATAACACAGGTTATCTTGAATGGAATGCGAAATTACCTGAAGAAAAGTTACGGACTGAAATATCGGCTAGTTCTGGAAATACTAGAAAAATTTCAGCCACACGCATATTCGGATCAAACTACCAGGAAATCGTCAAATCGTCATGAAGGTGAGATAATAAACAAGCTTACAAGCTTTAAGTATCCCGACTTTGCAAGATCAACATATGCCGATAAATCAATCTGAGCACTTAAAACATCAAGGG
>JANNGD010000042.1:0-2694 GCA_031380515.1 Ferruginibacter sp.
AACGGGCATCTCCGTTTCGCCCATTACAATTTTAAAATGGTAAATAAGCGCTTCCATTTTTGTATAAACATCTTTTTTCTCCGGCAAATAGTAAGCGGGTGCATCTGCATGATACACTTCTGCATCTGCTCCTTTAAATTCTTGTACTTTTTGGTATGCTTGTTTTATGATTTCTATACTCTGCCACATTTCATCTTGGCGCACCAAGAATCGATCGTAACAATCGCCCGTTGTACCAACCGGTACGGTAAAATTAAAATCTTCGTAACTGCTGTATGGCGTATGCACCCGTACATCATAATCTACACCCGTGGCACGTAGGTTTGGTCCGGTAAAACCATAGTTCAACGCTCGCTCTGCAGATATGGCACCTACGCCTGTAGTCCTATCCATAAAAATCCTATTGCGGCGAAGCAGGTTATCAAATTCTTTTAATGTTTTAGGATATTCTGCTAAAAACTTTTCTAATTTTTGAAAAGCGGTATTGGTAAAATTTCTTTCGAAACCACCAATGCGACCTATGTTGGTTGTAAGCCTGCTACCACAAACTTCTTCATAAATTTCATAAATCAATTCTCTGTATTGCATTACATACAAGAAGCCGGTAAATGCACCCGTATCTACCCCTACAATAGAATTACAAATGAGGTGATCGCTTATACGTGCCAGTTCCATAATGATCACCCGCAAATAATCTACACGCTTGGGTAAAGTAAGTCCTAATAGTTTTTCGCAGGTAATATGCCAGCCCATATTATTGATGGGGGATGAGCAATAATTTAGCCTATCTGTAAGAGGGGTGATTTGATACAAAGGCCGGCGTTCTGCAATTTTTTCGAAAGCACGGTGAATATACCCAACAGTAGAAGTAGCTTTTAAAATACGCTCTCCATCCATTTCCAAAATATTTTGGAAAACGCCATGCGTGGCTGGATGCGTAGGCCCAAGATTAAGCGTGGTTGTTTGTTTTTCTAAACTACCTTCTGGTAAAAGAATGTGTTCACTTGTACTTGTCATTTATTTATTTTTTATTTCACGCAACTGTAAAAAGATTACAAAGCGAAAAATCGTTGTTTCCTTAAGTTCGTTTTTTTGCTACATTAAAATATTTATCTTCCAAACATTTCATCATCCTTATCAATCCTTGTCTGGTCTTCTAGTGGAAATTCTTTTCTCATAGGAAAATAATCCATCTCATCTACATTTAATATTCTGATAAGATTTGGATGCCCTATAAAATTTACGCCGTAAAAATCAAACGTTTCTCTCTCCATAAAATTGGCAGACTCATACACGCCTGTGGCAGTAAAAACATCGGGTTTTGCAATATCTGTAAAAACTTTAAACCTTATACGAATATTGTCGCTCAAGTTATGCAGATGATATACTACGGCAAGTTCTGCTCCTTTATTGTCTGGATAATGTACCGCTTGTAAATCTGTAAGAAACTTAAACTGCAGTTGTTCATCGTCGAACAAAAACTGCAATACTTTTATATTAATATCTTTTTCTGCAACAAATGTAAGCATGCCATAGGGTTGATCCCAATGTGTTAGTTGTTCACCAAACTTTTCGGTAAGCCTTTGTTGAATTATTTCGTTTGTTAATGCCATTATTCCTTATAAAAATTATAACCCAAAAATGTATTATTGTATTCCGTAGCTATTCAATAATTCTTTGTATTGATCGCTTTCTCTTCTTCTCAATCCCTCTGCATGCACCAATTCTTGTATTTTCATAAATCCATCTAAAATAGCTTCGGGTCTTGGTGGGCAACCAGGTACATATACATCTACCGGAATTACTTGGTCTATTCCTTGCATTACAGAATAAGTATCGAAAATGCCGCCACTGCTTGCACAGGCGCCTACAGCTATTACCCAACGAGGTTCTGCCATTTGCAAATACACTTGTTTTAAAATTGGGCCCATTTTCTTAGAGATTGTTCCCATAACCATTAATAAATCGCATTGGCGGGGCGAGAAACTCATACGTTCTGAACCAAACCTAGCCAAGTCGTAATGGCTTGCTGCTGTAGCCATAAACTCAATGCCACAGCAACTAGTAGCAAATGGCAATGGCCAAATAGAATTTGCTCGGGCCAGACCAACCACTTTTTCTAATCGTGTTAAACCATAACCTTCGCCTGAAATCATTTCAGGTGTGTCTGTTATTGTCATTCCTTTCGGAATATTTAATGTTACTCCCATTTTAATGCTCCTTTTTTTACAATGTAGATATAGCCCAGCAAAAGCGGAGCTACAAAACATAACATCTTAACAAAACCAGCAGCTCCAAGTTCATCAAAATTTACAGCCCATGGATAAAAGAAAATTACTTCCACATCAATAAGCACAAATAATATTGCTACTAAAATATATTTAATTGAAAAGGGAAGTCTTGCATTACCGATAGAATCAATACCACATTCAAAAGTTTCCAGCTTATCAGCGGTTCTTCTTTTGGGGCCTAAAAATCCGGTTGCAAAAATTGTGGTAACAACAAAACCTGCCGCTACAATAAATTGGATAAATATTCCGAGATAATCAATTGAAGAATTTACAGCCGCTTGTTCCATTCGTTATTGTGATATAAAAAAAATATTCGCTCAAAGGTAATTTGAAAGACAGACATAAAATAGTATTAGTTGTGCAAAATTTTACTTGTTTGCTTTTGTTAGAAAAAATAAAAAGG
>JANNGD010000174.1:0-23436 GCA_031380515.1 Ferruginibacter sp.
AATGTCCTAGTTGCGGGCATGTATTTGATGTAGAGAATGTGTTAGCAGCAGATATTGAAAAAAAACTGCAGCAAGAATTTCAACTTAAGCTAAAGGAATCTTTGAACAAAGTAGAAGAGAACGAGAAAAAACTGGAGGCCGAAAAACTGTTGTTTGAAGAAAAAAAGAAAAATGAAAATGAGATTTTTCTTAAAAAAATGCAGCAGGAAAAATTGAAGATAGAAAAAGATGTACAAGAGCAATTAACCAAAAGTATTTCTTCCGATTTTGAAAACAGGTTGCGCATATTACAAGAAGAAAAAAACGATAATGAAGAAAAGCTAAAAGAAGCCCGCAAAAAAGAATTGGAATTTTTGCAAAAAGAACAACAACTGCAAAACAAAGAAGCCGAGTTAGACATTACCATACAAAAAAAATTACAAGAAGAAAGACACTCACTCGGAGAACAAATACGCAAGCAAGAAATAGAAAAAAATGCGTTGAAGGAAAGCGAATACATGCTTCGTACCCGTGAGCTTGAAAAACAACTGGAAGACAATAAGAAATTGGTAGATGAAATGAAACGCAAAGCAGAGCAGGGTTCTATGCAATTGCAAGGCGAAGTGCAAGAGCAAGCGCTGGAAGAAATGCTGGCTGCTACTTTTCCTTTTGATATCATAAGTGAAGTGGGAAAAGGCGTAAGAGGTGCAGATTGCATACAAACTGTGCGCAACCATGTGGGGCAAGAGTGTGGTAAAATTATTTATGAGAGCAAACGCACTGAGGCCTTTACAGCAGAGTGGATAGACAAATTAAAAAAAGACATGCTTGCCCAAAAAGCAGATATAGCCGTAATTGTAACCAAAACCATGCCCAAAGATTTGCAACAATTTGGCGAAAAAAACGGAGTCTACATCTGTACTTTTGGCGAAGCAAGAAGCCTCGCACTTGTATTACGCAATGCTATTTTAAAAATAAGTGAAAGCCGCAGCAGCCAAGAAAACAAAGGCGAAAAAATGGTAGCCATGTACAATTACCTTACCAGCCACGAGTTTATTGGCAATATGAATGCCATGCGAGAAGGCTTTAGGGGCCTGCGCAGCATGATGCAAAAAGAAAGGGAAGACTTTGAAAAAAACTTTAAGAAAAAAGAAAAACAAATTGAACTGATTATACAAAACTCCTTGCATATTTCTGGCTCGGTAGAAGGCATAGCCGGGCAAGATTTGATTAATATGCAATTGGTAGATGGGGAAGAGGAATGATAGCATTGAGGCAAGCAAATATTAGAATAAAAAAAGGCAACAAAAACCAACACATGCCCCAAGACACTATCTGGACAGACAGCAAAGATTCTTATATATTAATAACAGACTCAAATGAAGCAGCAATTACCAATGATAGTATCATTATTGAACAATTACTTTTTCTAGACTCTATAGATAAAACAAACATTTACGCATACAACTCCAAAAACAATACGCATACAGATAGTATTATGAGTATTGTATTGCAAAAGAGTAAAAATAAAATAACAACCAGTTATGATGTACAAAAAGCTTACTACGATAATTTAGGAACTAAATTGGAGTTTCTTGTATCGTTTGGCTTGATTGCAATTATATTTTATGCCATTTATAGGGCAAGAAAAAAAGCCCGTAATCCGTTCGACGAAAATGACAGGGATTGGATAGAGATTGGTTCATCACCCAGAAATAACTATGGAAGGGGTTTTGCTGGTTATTATCCGGATTATAGAAAAGCTCCCCCGAAGCAAATTCCCAACTGGCTTACGTACCATGGCATTGAATTAAAATTTTCCGATGAGCAAATTATATTTGTGCTTGATAAACGTTTCCCCTATTTTACCAAACTAGGTGTTGGAGAAAGAACACGTTTTTTATACCGGCTAAAAAAATTCATGAAAAGTAAAATCTTTAAAATACACGATAAGAATGGTTTTAAGGAAATGCCTATCCTATTGAGTGCTACAGCCATTCAAATCAGTTTTGGGTTGGAAGAATATATGTTACCGTTTTACCAATACATTCATATTTTTCCACAAGAGTTTATAGGTCTTGAACCCAACATTCGCTTTTTAGAGGGAAATGTTTCGAGCAATGCCATCCATGTTTCTTGGAAACATTTTTTAAAGGGCTATGCTTTGCAAGACGACGGGCAAAATGTAGGCTTACACGAAATGGCTCATGCCTACTACGCTCAAAGTTTTACTTTTAATGGAAATAAAGATGATGGCTTTTTAAATCACTTTACAACTTACACAAGTTTTAGCAATAAAGTATTAGAATTTGAAAAAATAAAAAGCAATGGATTGTATTCTGAATATGCTCTCAAAAACTTTCAAGAATTTTGGGCAGAGAGTGTAGAGCTGTTTTTTGAAAAACCATCAGAAATGAAAGTTCAATATGGAGAATTGTATGAGTCTATGAGTTTGTTGTTAAATCAAAAACCTGTTTAAGTTTTTAATTATAATCATTTCTTTTATTATTAATTCGCAGTGACGCTTTGCTTAACTCATTTCCGTTGGTAACTAACTAACCCAACCTTCGAAAGTGCCCATTGCTGCAACTCTTTAGCCGCCTAGATTGGTGTCGACCAGCCGAACTACATGTACAAAACCCACAACTACAGCAACAAAACTTTTGCAGCAACAGTAACTAGTTTTGCAACCTTGTTTGCATATCTACTACTTTCTATTCCGCCGCTGCAGTATCGTAGAGCTGCCATTGTTGGTATGCAGCGTAGATAAGTATCCAAGCGTACCAACAATTATTTGGCACTCCTAATTAGGTTTTAATATTTTACTCTTAGCAGATTACTGCTCTTACGCAGCCTGACAAGGGATTGTCTTTTTACTATTGTCGCAGGCAGAGAGCTACAAGTACATTGCACGAGACTGGAATTGACGAATCTGGCTTTTTGAAAAATAGACTAAGGTTATTTGTTGGTGATCGAAGCAAATGGTTCGGGAGACAAAAACCAAGGAGGAAAAAATGAACTATTATCCAATAAAAAAGATAAGTCAATTCTTTTCGCATTTACAAAATATGAATTATTTTTATATTATAATTTACTTTTATGAGAAAGAAACTACTCTTAGTAATAACCTTGTTCTTAAACAGTTTGATTATTAATGCACAAAACGGGGTTGCCATTTCTGGAGCTCCTGTTGTTGCACATCCATCTGCTATGCTAGACATTACTAGTAACAATAAAGGAATACTGGTACCACGCCTTACAACTGCCCAACGAAGTGCCATTACACCGTTGGCAGATGGACTAATGTTGTATGATAGCACTTTAAAAAAATACATGTATTACAACCAAGCTGAAACTTCTTGGAAGTTGATAGGTAGTGATACACTGCAAATACCTTTCCGCAAAACTTTTAATATAAGTACAGGTGTTGGCAGTGGTTATGCCCCTGCAAGCGCACTCTTTAGTCTTGTAAACAATGGAAGCAACGCTGCAGCTTTCTTTAGGCAGAAACAAATTGGCAACACCAGAGGCAATGCCTTATATGCAGAGTATGATGGAAATTTTTTAACCACAGGTTATAATTCCGCCTTTTCCGCTTATGGTATGAATGGAAGATACACTACAGGGGTATCAGCTTATTCAGATAGTACGGCTGCTTTGGCTGCTTACAATATTTACAGGGGTACCGCTATTATGGCTCAAAATACAGTTGGCTTTGGTGGTGGCCCTTTTGCTGGAATAGCGAGTGGTATTTTTAATTCAAACAAAACATTAGAAGGTTACGCATGTGGTACTTATCAGGATGGAATTGGATCTTCGCCAATTGTATTTACGTTTGCCAATGCAGCCATAGCGGGATACAGCGAAACGGGTGCTGGTGGTAAATTTTTTGGTACCGACACAGCCATTCATGCAATGGGTAATACATACTTGATGGGCAACTTGCGTTTAGCCAATGGTACCCAGGGAGCTGGAAAAATTTTGCGCAGCGATGCTGCAGGAAATGCCAACTGGTCTCAAAATTTGGCAAGTGCTGTTTTAAATATACCAGCAGTTGCATTACGCTCTATTAACGGTAATGGATCTGCCGCAGATTATATTATTGATGCGAGTCCATTAACTCCATACAATGATATCACCATCACCAATACAACAACAAATGCAGCTTTGGTAGCACAGGTTCAATTACCACAAGGTGCTACCATAAACAACATGAACTTTTATGCATACGATAATAATAGCGCAATTGGCCTTAAAGCCGATCTGATAAGTACAGCTTCATTTGGCACTGGAAATACTGTTTTGTTTTCAGCTAATTCCGGTGCAGCATTTGCAAGTGGCACTTTTTACAGCGGCTTTGCCAGCCTAGGTACACCTACTGTGGTTGACAATGTAAACAACATTTATATGCTTAAAATTTATCCAGTTGATGGCTCCGGAGTTAACATTAACTGGGGCAGCTTGTTGTATATTAAATCTGTTCTTATTGGGTACTCTTACTCGCCTTTAAATTAATTATACGGGAAATTGGTTATCAAAGCTGACAAATATTTATCAACCATTTTTACCAGAGATAATTCAAATTTTGGGCTTTGCTACAAGTAGGTGGTACACCCAACGCAGTACGGTTACTATTCGATACAAACGGCAGTGGCTTCAGAATTGTTTAAAATAATAAATTGAGTATTAGTGAAAATTAGTAAGGGCAAAAAAATGGAGGATATTACTTATCAAAATTTGCACTATGCCTTTTTTGTGTATTAATAATTTTCTTTTGTTTATAGCCTGGTATCCATAATTCTTTTAAAGGCTGTTCACTATTTGTGAAATAAGTTTTTACTGCTGTATAAATATTCAAAACAATTTCTTTTTTATTTTAATAATGTACAATTATAATTCCATCTGCCCCTGCACCACCACCAATATTTGTAGCGCCATATATAACACCGCTTGCACCGCCAGCCCCTGGAAAAAGACCGCTAGAGGGATTGCCATTCCTAAATATCAATGCACTTCCTGTAGTATTGTACAAATAGGTCTGCCCTGCACCTCCGCTGTCTGGGTACAATGGTGCATCGCCACCACGGCCCGCCTTACCGCTTTCGTAAAAAGTAGTAGCATTAACCTGGTAGTAACTACGTTCCTGCGACTTTCCAGAACCACCTAATAAACCAATATAATTTGCAAAGCTACCGCTTATACTAAATCCACCACCACTACCTCCCTGACCATTGCTGGCAGTTAAGTATAAAGCTCCTTGGCCGCCACTTACAGTTAAAGTAACGGTGCCTATTGTACAAACAGAGTTCGTACCACTGGTAGCAGTTACTGATACTGCTCCTGAACCCCCATCTCCTGTAGTATAGTTGATAACATCCCCAGGGCTTACCGTAAAATGTGCTTTTACATAGCCTCCTGCACCACCGCCTGCTAATACATTTCCACCGGCACCTGCGCCCCAAACTTCCACCATTATTTTAGTTATGCCAGTTGGTACTGTCCAAGTGGCCGCAGTAAGAGATCTTAATGATACGAAATTATTATACTGGCAATTATCATCCCACACCATGGTACCATTACCATTGCTACGCAGTATCTGGCCACCTGTACCCGCAGAACCATTTATCCTTAGCGCTCCAGTGGTATTGATATCGCCCGTTACATCCAATGGATAATTGGGTGTTAAGTTATTTATGCCCAAGCGGCCGTTGCCCCTAAAAGTTGCAATATAACTACTGTCAGATTTTATATCTAGGTATTGCCCATTGTTGAAATTATTTGCTGAAAATCCTTGAAAAAGCAGTCTATTGGTATTGTTTACATTTCTGAACTCCATACTACCAGATGATTGCGTAGAAGAATCCAATAACAACAAACCTGACCCAATAGCACTGCGGTGGTTTACCTGCAAACGTGCTTGTGGTGTAGTGGTACCTATACCCACATTTTGTGCAAAGTTTGTTTGAGCAAAAAATATAGCTATCATACCTACCAATAAATATTTCATACAATAAGTTTTTACCAAAACTACAAAAAATAACAATCATTAACACACATATATCTAATAGTTGTACTCTAGGTTACTTTGGCTAAGTGAATCAAATCCTGCTTAAAGAAATATAAAATTGATAAGACAAATTCCAATAATTGTACAAAAGTCTATTATTGATTTTTATTGTGAGAAGCAAAAAAGATAAGTTGCATTTAAGCAACCAAAAATTTTAAGCAAATAAAATTTATGACAAAATACAGTTAACATAATTCATACATTTTTTTTGCGCCCTTGTTGGCATATCTTACTGCTTCTTATCCCGCCGTTGCAGTATCATAGAGCTGCCGTTGTTGGTATACAGCGCAGATAAGTAGCCAAGCGTACCAACAACAATTGTAGCGCTTCCTATTTGTTTTTAATATTTTAAACTTAGAAGGTTGCTGTTCTAAAGCAGCCTGACAAGGGCTTTTCGTTTTTACTCTATCCGCAGTTAGAGAGCTACAAGTTTATCGGCAGCCTTAAATAAAAAATGCAAGCTAGGCCAATGTGAAGCTTGTAATAGCTTTAGCAATTTTGTCCTCTAATTTTAAGCAGAAAAAACGCTTCCAAACCTGTTGTTTTAAACATTTTATTAATAATTACGCCTTATACTTTTGAGTTGGCAAAAATAAACGCAGAACCTTCAAACTTTGCAGATGCAGACAAAGGACATTAAGAAACCCTTTATTCAAGAGCATTACAAAGAATTAAAAGTTTGCTTTCTTCATGAGACTTTTTTTGCTGACGGAAGCAATAATATGCCTTTATTACTTATACCACAGCGTCTAATCTGAAGGTAATTCTTAAAAACATTTTTATGCTTATAAAATTTAAAATGGTTTTCGCTTTTTCCTTATTTTCCTTATTCACATTTGCTCAACAGTCAAACCCTTATCATTTAAAAGGCCTTACTCTGGCAAATGATTTAAAAAACATTCTTCCAGATATTGAAAAGGAGAATTTGAGTACTTTTAATCAAGCAAAAATAGATGAATACAAAAAGAAATTTGCAACAGAAATTAATATATCAGAGGCTCAGATCGCAGATTACCTTAGTGTTCTTAAAAATAATACAAAAAATGGGATTATAGACAATACGAGTTATTCAAAAGATTCAAAAAATTTCTTAAAGCAACTCATTTCAGGTGAATCAGTAATTGGGACATTTAATTTTGATACTTATAATAGTGCTGTTATAAATAGTAGTATTAATGAAAAAGAAAAAGAATTAATTTTAACCCTTTCTGCAATTCAATATAACTTAATGAATACAGAATTTAAATCAAAATCGGCAGGAAGTGATGGAAGAGAACATCCTGGATGTGATATAGAAGGAACTTATCCTCCTGTTCATCTTTCTCCTGTCCAATGCGCATTAATAGTCGGTTCACTAGGTGCAGTATTCGGTGCACCAATTTGTGGATTTCCTTGTGCTGTAGGAGGTTTCGTTATTGGTTTTGTAGCTACCTTTTTTGGTACTAAATAATATTATTAAAATAGTCAAAGCATTAAAAAATGCTTTGACTTTAAATATACAATTACATGAAATCAATAAAATTATTAATCCTTATTGCGTTTATTCATTCTGAAAATATTTATGCTCAAAAATATGCAGGTATAGATAACACACTTGGAATATCAAGAATTAAATTTGTAGACAATACCAGTAAATTTTTATATACTTCCAATAAAGGTATATATGGAGAAATTAAAACTAAAATCCCTGCTTATTTATTTAAAATATTATTACAGCAGAATTCATTTCAATATGATGCCATAAAAGACAACGTAGAAAATAGTTTCAATTTTAAGAGCAATAGTATTTTAATTGGCCTTACAAATATTGGTCAAATAACTGATAAAATTTATTTTTCGGGTCAAGTTACTATAGGAGTAACTTGGTTTTCCAAAGGAAGTATGATTTTAAGAAATAATAAGTTCGATAATATTGAGCACAACGCAAATTTTTATTTAATTTATAATACTAAAGTCCATTTTGAAATTGTAAAATATTTTCTTGTTTCAATTGGACTTAATCTTGACTATTTAGCCCCATTTAAGAAAAATAGCCTTATAAAAAATATGAAAGGTACAGGTTTGGTATTTGGAATAATGTATTCAATTCATAAAAGAAAAAAAAATGAATTCGATTAAACTATTTATAAATATTTTTTGTTTAATTGTTACCAATTCACTTTTTTCTCAAAATCCAAAAACCTTCGAAAGTTATACATTTAAAAATAACGAGTTTTATTTGTGTTATAGAGGAACGGAGGCTAAAAGAAATTTAATTGCAGGTGATTTTAATTTATCAGGATCACCGGCTACCCATATTGGAATTGGTTTAAAAGTAGATGGAAAAGATGTTGTTTATAATGTTTCCAACGAAAGATTGGTAAATAATTCTGCACTAATTGTTGATTCATTGAAGTCATTCTTTCATTTAAATGCTGATTTATACTATGCTGGAATTTATTCTAGGAAAATTTCCACAAATCAAAAAGTGAAATTGATTGTTTGTTTAAAAAATAATAATAAACGAAAAATTGTTTTTGATAGAAATTTTATTCTATCAAAAGATGACACATTATATTGTTCAGAATTTGTAGTGAGAACATTGAGTAATGTATTTCAAACGTATTATAAACCATCAAAGTTATTGCTTAAAACATTCCTCTATAAAACATATTTCAAGTCCAACTATTTGTTTTACTACCCAGTTGATTATTTTATTAAAAATAAAGCGTTCAAAAAGGAAATAGAAATTGTATTTAAAAATAAATTTCTTTAAATACGAATAAATATTATGTATCCAAATACGCAATTTTGTTGCACCGTTGTTGGGATATCTACAACTTCCTATTCCGCCGTTGCAGTATCCTATAGTTGCAGTTGTTG
This sequence comes from Ferruginibacter sp., assembly GCA_031380515.1. Taxonomy (GTDB): domain Bacteria; phylum Bacteroidota; class Bacteroidia; order Chitinophagales; family Chitinophagaceae; genus Ferruginibacter. The sequence continues at coordinate 8,909 of JANNGD010000174.1, forward strand.
GTATGCAGATATGTAACCAAACGTTCCAACAATAATTTAGCGCTCCAAATTGGTTTTACTTTTTTACACATAGCAGGCTGTGGCGCTAACACAGCTTGCTAAGAGTCTCTTGTTTTTACTCTCTCCGCAGTTAGAGAGCTACAAGTTCAGCAGCAGCCTTAAATAAAAAAACAAGTCAGGCCAGTGCGAAACTCGTGATAGCTTTAACAATTTTATCCTCCAATAATAAGCAGAAAAAACTCCTTAAAACATGTTGTTTTCAACATTGCATTTAAAATAACTCCTTATACATTTGAGTTGTCTCATTTTCGAATGACTATAACAAACAATTTTTCTAAATCTAAAAATGTACAGCTATGAACGCATTAAAAAACAAAGTTCAATTAATTGGAAATATCGGTGGACCACCAGAGATAAAAACACTCGAAAGCGGAAAAAAAATGGCCCGATTTAGTGTTGCCACCAATGAAAACTATCGCAATGCAAAAGGAGAAAAAGTAGTAGAAACACAATGGCACAATTTGGTTGCTTGGGGTAAAGTAGCAGAGATTGTAGAAAAATATTTGACGAAAGGTAAAGAGATTGTGGTAGAAGGTAAACTAATAACCAGAAGCTACAATGACAAACAAGGTGCAAAAAAAACGGTTACAGAAATTGAAGTGAATGAACTTCTAATGATGGGTAGTAAGGATAAAGTATAGTAAACCTACATGGACCAGTGGTTGTAACTATATTACTGGTTCATGTTTTTGTGTAATTACCCAAAAATAATTTTGGGTTATATAAAACAAATAAATGTAGATAGAATTTATACTAATTCATGCAATAAAAAAATTCCCTGCTTCTATTGGTGCCCCCCATTGCAAGTGCTCATCACCGCATTTCTTAAGCCGCATAGGATTGTTCTTCTGCCAACTGGTCTATACACATAAAACCAACACCTAGACAAACAAAACTTTTACATTTACATTAACTAATTAAACAAAAGCAAACAACTAAAGCAATATTCTTTTACACAAACAAATATTATTTATATCCTATTCCAACTTTTAAAAGAACATTATAATTTCAACTCGATAATTTTTAACTCCCTTTTATCTCGGTCTAGTGGGGGAAAATGGTTTTTGGCATAGGACGATTTGAGGTATCATTAATCATCGGCTAAGTTTTATCCGCAGGATGCAGTGCACGAAACTGGAATTGATGAATTTGGTTTTTTGATAAATGTATTTAGGTTATTTGATGGTGATAGAAGCGAATGGTTAGAGAGGCAAGAACCAAGGCGGAGAATCAATGAATTATCACTTGACCGATGCTGCTCGTTTGTAAAATGCGCAACTAAAATGTAAAGAAAATTTAAATTAAATGAAGTAGTATCTAAGGAATATAATATGAAGTTTGAAATAAATTCTGTCCAATATAAAGAACATATTATTTACAAAATATTAAAAAAACATTTCAATAGATTGTAGCCAAATAATTATTAATAATTCTTTCCCTTACATCTATTATTTGTTTTGCAACTTCTCCACATTTGTCTTTTAGGCTATCACTTTCTAGCTCCCTAGGTATTACAACATTTACGGTTGTAAGGGCAGTCCTTACCCAATCTAACCAATCTTCAGGAATTCCAGGTACATTTTCAGGATTATCTGGCACATCGTAGGTTTTAAAGAAAAACAGACCTTTTTCTTTATTTGCATTATTATTATTAAAAGTTTGGAATTCGTGATAGCACCAATTCCTTTTATCTGGATCGTTAGATAATGCTTGCCATTGAATTAACTGGGCAAATGAAAATGTATTTTCGCAATATCGATTTACCTTATCTTGAATATCATCGCCACAAGTCATGCTTTGTTGGTCAAAAAAAACATTTAGCCCACCTCTTTGACGGAGGTATTTTACCAAAAGTTTTGCCAACATATTTAATTTTTCAAAGCTATCATCCCAATCTTTTCTTTTAAAGTTTTTTCTTAAAGATTCATCAAAAGAATTATTTACTTCTGGTTGATCCCTATTGGTGTAAGATAAAAAGAAGTCAACCCATTCATCTATCATACAAAGTCCCTTATTGTATTTGTCAATAGCATCTTGGTTATTGACCCATAGGTTTCCGTTTTGTATTGCTGTGCTTACCAGTTCTTTAAAAATTATTTTTTTGTCCTGCATTTCAAAAGATAAACGCTTAAGTTTAACTAAATAAGAAAGTAATTTTCTTACTTGTCCCATTATATCAGTATCAGCAGTTGCGGTTTCAATTTTTTCTTTTAATTCCTTTAATTTACAATAAAATGAATCATATCCATTTGTTCTCAATATGTTTTGATTTACTTCCGCTATCTCAGCATTGGTATCAACTTCTGGAGTGGTATCAAAAATTTTTCGAAGACATGCTGGATTCGATTCGATATATTCAAGTTTATTGCTGGCAAATAAGTTTATCATTTCCTTAGCTACCGTGTCAGTCTTAAAATTCTTTGGATTAAACATATAATAATTTATTTTATGTTGGATTCATTTTTTAATTTCAAAATCTTTTGTTCTAAAGATTGTATCGTAATCTTAAGCTCGTAATTTTCACTTTCAAGCATTGTAATTGATCGCTTTCCGTCTTGACTTCCATTTAATTTACTTGAATAATACAAATCCTCTGATAGTTGCTTTAGTCTACTAATATGTAATGTTGTAAGTGTTTCCGTTTTTAACTTCCTTTCCAATTCCAACTTTTCTTCAGCCATTTCCTTTACAAATGGTTGCATGGCAGTATAACGTAAATATTGTTGATCCTTTTCTTCAACCCCAAAAATCTTGCTATACAACATTTCAATAGAAGTGCCGATAAAGTCCTCTTTAAATTGATATACCGTAAAACCAATCATATTATTTTCATCATCTCTATTGTCACGCATAACCGACACTTCATCTTCCTTACAGCCTGCCACCACCATAGGGCTATGGGCAGTAATGATAAATTGACAATTTGCGAAAATCCCTCTAATAATATTTACTATTTTTTGTTGCCAAAGCGGATGCAGATGTGCATCTATTTCATCGATAATTATTATTGCTTGCTGCAATACGATCTCCTTATCTTCGAAACTTGGATATTTTTTCTTCAGAAATAAATAAATAAGACCAACCATAGAGAGTACAGAAAAAGTACCCTGCGATATTTTTTGAATAGCCAGAGGAGTCGAACTACCTTCTGTAATAACAGTGATTTTATAACTTCCGTTTGGATCAGCTTCACAGTTGTTCCAATTAAATTTGCTGCCGGTTAGTTCTAGAAAAACTTGAGACACAATTTTAAAAATATAAGCATCAAAAGATTTATTGTTTTCAAAATAGCTAATACCCAAAATATTCAACAGGTTCTGCAAAACTGATTCGAATGGTTCTTGATTGATAAAATGATAAGAGGTGTTTTTTAGGTACTCATCGCCCTTTAACAAATCACTGATATTGCCATCTGTATAGTCTTTAGCTTTGTTTACAAACCGCATATCTGGAATGGCAAGTATCGGTATTTGCCCTTTTCCAGATACGATTTCCGAAGCAGTAAGCATAATCATTCCTTCCTCTACTTCAATTTCTAATTTCTTTTTTCGAATACTTTCTTTGTATGTTAAAAGTTGTTTTATTTTATTTTCATCCGTTTCATTTTCTGATTTTAATAATGACTGCAATTCCTTTATTTCAGCTTTTTTATTACTGATTAAATCATTGTCAGTTTTAAAATCACCCTGGAGATATAACTTAATGTAGCGATCTTCTATTTTACTAAAATTTATTCTGGATAATTTTTCTGATTGGGTATAGTCATTTTTTAGCATGGCACAAATAATAGAAAGTAAATGACTTTTACCGTATCCATTTCTACCCAATAAGATATTTATAGTAGGATTTAATCTCCAACTAAAACTGCCAAAAAAGGGTAATCCTTCAACTTCAATTTCATCGAGCCATATTTTTTTATCAATATTATTTTGAAAAAGTTCTGCCGTTCTTAACTCTTTGAATTTTTCGGCCGCCGTTTGCGATTCGCTAATTTGGTCATCTAAATACAGTAATTTAGACTTTAGCTCCCAAAACTCCGACCTATTGGGGGCTAACCCAATAGCTTTATTAATATTTGCAATGCCATCGTCTAATATGGTAAAATCGTAATAACTGGTACTTTTGGTTTGCTTTGCAATTTCTTTTTGCTTTAAGGCTGACGAATAATAATAATCTTCTAATTTCCCTTCGTTGATAGGCTCAGCCATTTCAAATTTACTGGTGCTTTTCCCTTGCAATTCGTTTAATCTTTTTTCCAATTCAATATTACTGTACCTTAATTCTTCCAAGTTAATAAAACTGCGAGCTTTTTTTTGCTGAATATGTATGTAATCCCAATAAACTTCTCTGTATGAGTTGGTTCTAAACAATGCAAATAAGAATATAAGGACGATCGGCAATACCCAAATCAAGGAAAACAAGAAAAACTTACTTTTAAAATCTGGCTCATTCATGTTTAAAGTTCTTATTGCCTCCATAATTGTCCACCAGTTATTTGGTAAATTATTAATTCTATTCAAAGCAGAATCCCTACCAATTTTCAAATCCGATATTTTTCGATCAATTTTTTCAGATGCGTAAATTAATTCTAACGAATCCCTTAATCCATTTAATGATGCTTCAGCATCCGCTTTAGATTGCTCAAGCTTGTTAAGATTGGATGTTATGAGATTGTAATTTTTGCCGGGCACAAGGTATTTTTGCAAATCGTCCGACAGCTTAACAATAGGTGCCGCCATTTGTTTCGATTCATTTCTTTGCTTATAAATTTCTAATTGAAGTTCATTTCTACGTCCATTTAAATATTTTTGCAACCTGTTATAAGTTTCATCTTTAGGATCTTTTAAATAAATTAACTTAATATAAACTAAAGAGTCATCAATGGATTTTAATTCCAACTTTTTATCAGCACGAAGCCTCTCAAAATTGGATACTTTTTGCTGAATCCTCTTTATTGAATCGCTTAATAACTTTGTAATTTGCTTGTTGGTGGAATAATTATTTTGCAAATCATTTGCCTGTTGAGTCAAAATTCTTACACTATCTACTCTCGTATCGAGATAAGCTATAGCAAGATCGATTTTAAGCTGGATAGGAGCACCAATTTTTTTTCTTATACCACTACTATCATCGCTTTCAACAATTAATGTAGAATCCTTCAAATACTTGTTTTCGATGGTATCCGCTTTTGAGAGCTTAAACAATACAAAACCTTTTTTTATCTCATCTTTTTGAGTTGAAATACTAATTGGTATGAGCAATATCCAATATATACACAATGTAGATAACATCAGTACAATAGATACCCATATATTAACACTATTGTTGTTAAAGTACCTGAAAAAAAGTATTGACATCAGAACAACTATAACGGTAATTGCAATGCCAATTAAAAAACTTGAAAAAGTAATTTGAAAGGAAAAATAAAAATAAATTTGGCCAGCTAACATAGCTAAAAATACAAAGAACAAACACCCACCAATAAGCCTTTGTGCACTTGCCTCGTAAGGGATGTTTTTTACTAACTCAGGTTTTACTCCAGCAATGGTTAAAAATAATTTACTTATTGCTCCAAGAGAAAACTCCTCTTTATCTATTTGCTCATAAATATTATTCATTATAATTGGTTTTGAAATCTTAGAACTAATTTCGAGCATTCCACGTAGAACACTACTTTGAATATTATAGCTTATTTATCTCTTCGGCCCAACTTTCGATAATTTTATCCATCTCCGATGACAATTTTTTGTAGTTTTTTCTTTCTCAAATTCAAAAATATAAGAGTCACTTGTGTTTGGATCTAAAATACTTACAGGATGATTTTTTTTCTCTTTTAATTTTAACAATGGTAATCCTGCTTGACAAGCCATTCCTCCTTCAATTTGCACCCATGGAGTAGAAGTGAATTTATGTACAAGCTCTTTTTTATCATTTTTGTTTGTAGCAATTTCGTTTTCATAACCTATAAAACTATGGTGTCTTTCTAGCCCTACTATCATCGCTCCTTTACAAGTTACCATTAAATTTTTGATAGGCTCCATAGGTTTTTTAAAATTCCAGTTTTTCTTCCCAAGGTTTACAGGAGTTAAGTCGTGTTTTTCCAATTTTTTATCTATCAATAATAATAGACTTTTCTGGTACCTATTACAGGGTGTAGGATGAGATATAAATACGTCTATCATAAAATTAATAATTATATATTTAAGCCTTCAATAGTATAAATGGTTGATGGAAATCCGTCTATTCCCATGCCTTGTATCTCCACCTCCTTTAGCAAGGTAGGTTCCCTTCCTTCATGTCGATCATTTGCTGTGGTGAATTTTAACATCGTTAAATCTTCAATAAATGAAACGGACACCTGATATTTCTCATCTTCATTAAATTCGAGAAAAGGTTTTAAAGTGCGTGTATCTTCTACATCAAGCCCGGTTTCTATTGTTATCAATCCATCGTTCAATAATGGATTGGTTTGCCCCATCAAAAATCCTGCATAAAATAATTCCTCTCCAGAAACATAATATACTATTTTCCAAAATAATATCGGAATTTTAAACCGAGAGCCATCATGTAAGCGTGCATTAAATTCTGGATCATTTTTATCAAGTACAGGGCCAGTAAAAACAGATACCTTACCCGGTTTCTTTACCCTACCCTTTATAATAATGGCATTCTCCAACCGCTTCCATAAGCCTACATTAAGCTTTTTATGCTGTGGGGCTGCATTGGTATAAAAAAAAGTACGCTCCGCTGCCTTCTGTGCTTTTTCGCTATCTCCCTCTGCATCCCATTGCACATCTTCTCTTTTGGTCATATGACCTTTATCAATTGCTTTTTCCTTTATGGAATTAAAAGCAGCATAATCTTTATTAGATAGTTGCTCAAATTCTGCTATTCTATCATCTATCTTAAATGTACCAACCCTCTCCTCCTGCATAAACGCTGTGCGCAAAATATTACTTGCACTAAAAATTGGCACCCGCCTACTTTTATTTTGCAATACACTGTAGTATGTATAAGGTATAATGTCTCCATTGGTAAGTTTGTTTTTTGCAATCTTACCATTATAATGGCTGTAATTTGGCAGGTCTACAATACAATCATTTCCTAAAAAAATATTGTCGTATCCTTCCATAATGTGTGAGTTGATTTTAGATAATTGAATGTAGTTTTCCTTCTTTAATTAGTTTCCAATACTGTTGCCCCAAAGGAGTAAGTCTACAAGACTTACTTTCCATAGCAGCGAAAAACATATATTCTTCACCTACCGGTTCTACAAATCCAATGCTTTGAAATTTTTGCAGTATTTTAAAAGTTTCTACATGTTGGCTTACCGCATAAGGCTCTTTTAAATAAGGTGGTGCATCGGGTAAATTAGTGTATTCATACGATGGGTCAAGGGGAAATATTGCATCTGCATCTTTAAAATATTGTACCAATTTCATAAGCGTTTCAAGTGGTATTCTTGGCACAACTTTTCTTAATATGGTAAACTGCGAAACATTTGCTTTAAAAACCGGACGCTGTAAATCGAACGGTCCAAGTGCCTTATCTATGTAAGCATAAACACTGCCGGGCGTTATGTTACCAGCTATATCTGCTGCGCCTCCTCGTAATGCCTCCATTAATAGATTTGTAAATATTCCCTTACCATTTACTATATATGCAGATTCATCGCTGGTACTTGCAGCCAGAACAACTGTACCTTTACTAATAATAGAAGAAATTTTGCCATTACCGTTGGACAAACCAAATGCGCCCGAATGACAACAATCAAGTATGATTATCTTATTTTGCCAAAGTGAATTTTCGAGTACATTCATAATACTATCCATTGAAACACCTTCGTTACCTTCTTCATAATCGGGTGTTACAATATAACTGCCGTTTTGATTATTTAAACCATGGCCAGTAAAGTATAAAACTGCCAAATTTCCCTCTCCCTTAAAAAAAGTTCGTATAATTCTGTTTAACTCGGCTACAGTGGATACATTTTTTTCAACCTTTACATGGAAATTAGCTTGCCCATCATCGTTGGATTGCATAAGCTCTGCAAAAGCTTGCGCTTCTTCTGCACGCCCTTTTAATTTCAAACTCCCTGAGTAATTATCAATTCCGATTGAAAGCAATATTCTCATAATGTCAAGTTCTTCTTTACAATTAATAAATAATCCTTTACCCAAAATTCATTACTTCAAAAAATGCAGGCGCAATCATGGCGAAACGAAAATTATGTAAACTTTTATTTTGATTAAATTCACTTTATAGTTTACAAACTTACAAATACACTAAAATAATTGATAATGACTATTAAAATAGTTTGTATTCCTTTAGCATTAATGAAAGATGCTACTACAATTTTGCTTTAGTTATTTCAAATTTTGTTGTTTATTTAATTAGGTTTACTTCATCAGTTCCAAACAAAATCTAAGTAAAAAATCATTGTATAATCAACATCATTAACCATAGCCACATACCTATTCAGAATTTTATCGTGTCAAATTGAAAAATATATCAAATATGCATTTCAACTAAGAAATTTTCCTTCTATACAAACCATTAGGTAAAAAGAATGAAATGTTTACCATTACAATAGCATCTGAACTTTTACGTGAATGAATTTAGTGTGTATTAATAAACAGTTTAATAAATTTATAAACAGTTTTTTATACTTCCAAATAATATTACATTTATAATATTGCTTATTGAGTCATTATATGAACAAAATCGTTTGTGTACAAACATTATTAGAACAAAACCAATTGGTTACAATCTAGTTCTTTGAATTTTTTTTTGCACCCTTGTTGGCATATCTTATTGCTTCCTATTCCCCCATTGCAGAACCGGAGAGTTACGTTGTGGATATGCAGCGCAGATAAATAGCCAAGCATACCTACAACTATATGTAAGGCTCCCAATTTGGTTTTAATATTTTACCGTTAGCACAATCTACCTTAAATAAAAAATGCAAGCTAGGCTAATACGCAAGCAGCATAAACTCCTTTTTTAATTTACCGTACAACTTGTACTGCAAAATGTATAAGATTGCTTGCATACATAAGCTAAGCCTCAAACCGGCTGCTGGTTTGATAGGTCAGACTGATTAATAAACTGGCTTTGCTATTATTGATTCACATTCGTACGCACCCTTACGGCTGGTTGATAATTTGCATCAATTTTTTTAGCAGGTGGTTGGTCAAATCTAACTTTTGTTCCATCCCACCATAGAAATTTTGGGGTATTTGTTTTATCATTATCGTTGTGCATTACACCGTTCATCTTTTTGTCAAAATCCTTTTGCAATAACTCGGGGGCAATATTCAACTCATCAAAGCCTTTGCGAGCAGCTATGGCCATCCATGAAAAACCAATCGTACTCTTACCATCAGCGTTTTCTTTTACCAAAAAACCATTGCTATCTTGCGAAGCAATATAAAGGCCTTTCGAATTTGCCAATGGGGATACTGTTACCACAATATCATCTGCCTTTGCCATCGACCGGAACGCCTCACTAAAAGTTATGTAATATTCACCATTTTGTAATGTTGCTTTCCCTTTTGCATATAATTCTGGTCTTTCTGTTGTAACGCCATAAGCTGGTATTCGGCTTCCATCTGCAATTGCCACCAATTCGGCAACTGGCTCGTTTGTATACGTTTTACCATCTACATACAAGCTATAACGTTCCCCTTGTACATGCGTGCCATACACAAGCCCCTTCATCCAACCGCCCATTACACCACCATAAATACCCAGTCCAATATGTGTGTTTGGGCTTGTAAGTTTATTATTACTACGACCGCCAGGTATGCCTACTTGATAAGCACTGCCAAAACCATACACACTATAATCTACCTGATTTGCTGCATAATAAGCAAGTGTAGCCAATGCAATACCAAAATCATCGGCAAAAACGCCGCCGCAGCGTATATCCGTACTACCCATGGTACCGTGCAACCCAAATGTGTATTGCCCACCGGTAATAGTTGTATTGCCTATAACACCCGCCCGTGGGCCTGTAGCGGCCTGTGTACGAAAACCAGTACCTGCTATGTTAGATTGATTCACTCCTCTTACACCTGCTGTATTATAAATACCCGCTGTCGTACTTTGGTACTCGCCTTGCACAGCAGCATATTGGGTATTGCCTCCTTGTATGGCGCCATACACGCCCGAGCCATTAAAACTAGAATAACCATTAGTTGCAAAAGGAAATGTAGCATTGCCCACCGCAGTCAATAGGTCTCCGGGAATGGTAGTATTGGTTGTGCCAATAAAAAATTCTCCAAGATTGGTCAATCGGCCTCTTGTAATATTATTTGTAATAAAATCAATATTGTTGTTGGATACAGTACCAAAATTTCCTGTGGCAAAAAGGCTATTACCCCCTATTGTCCAATTATTAGTTGGAGGTATATTGGCTATCCAATTGGGTGAAACAGCAGTGCCAAAATTATAATAAAACCCTGGAGCCCCATCGGTTTGATAGACCAATAAAGCATTTGCAGGATTGGGTATAGCAAGTCGTTGTGCTTGGGTCATACGAGGTGCAAGAAAACCCCTCGTATTGCTTTTGATATCTAAAATTGCACTTGCATCGGCTATACTACCATCTGTGTTTATGGCAACATTTTGTCCAAAACTATTTATACAACAAAAAAGACCAAATAAAGTGATGAATTGTTTCATACTATTTTTTCATAAATTTAAATAGTATTTTTTATATGAAGATAATACTGACTATGTTTTTTTTTAAAATAGGAAAGTCGGTTTGAATGCAATTCTTTATCATCATTGGTTCATTCTTTCTCATGTAAACATGTAGGATAGCAGAAGTGAAGAAGGGCATCATAACTTGGTATAACTCCTTTTATTATTGGCATAACAAATTGAACTGTCAAAGGTTTATTTTACTAACACACTTTAACTACTGCTCAAATCCGCTCATAGGGTTAATCAATCAATTAGTATCTCCATAAAACAATGGAAAATTTGCTATGGCGTCCATATATTGCCCTGTACCGGTTTTTAAATGGAGTAGCTTACACATGTCCAACGGGTCTGCATATTGTATTTCGTATTGCACAGGAGCGTAATCTTTTTTTCTAAAGGAAGTAGATTCTTTTTCTGGTCCACTACCAATTTCTCTGTTGGATTTAATAGACACATGCAACAGCCGCACATATTGAAAACCATACATCTTTGCTAATTGCTTGTTGAAGATATGGTCAACATCAAAGCCTGTCAAATCTATTTCAGGAAAAATATTTTTAAATAGTTTTCTATAATTTCTATCATCTACATCTACCCACAATTGTTTTGTAGCTTGCAGTAAATGTGAGCGAGGGTTTTTCCAAATTTCTAATTCGTTTGGGGGCTCAAGTGCTGCAAAGTTTACTACAAAAGCTTTTTTAGTTCCGCTTACAATAACCTCTACATCCCCCACATATTCTTTTAGCGCATTTTCAGTTTTAGCTGCAATTGGAATTATTAAAGATGGATGCAACCCAAACTTAGATGATTTTTTATCTAACTTCATAAAGTTTAATTTACTTATTAATAATTTATTTGGTAGTAAGTTTTACTGGCAGATATGTGGCCGAGTAAATCTGAGAACAGTTTCCTATGTATTGCCTAAACCGCATTTATCATTTGCCGCTTAGGTTGTACCGCTCAATGAAGTAGGATGCTAGTTCATATTTACTACAACTCAAAACTGCCCTAGTGGCAGACTTACTGCATTGTTAATCTCCCAAGTATTTTTAATTTTTTATTTACAATTACCGTCACCGATGAACCTGGCATTATCGTTTGAGATATATTGAGGATACACTCACCCCCTGATACTGGATCAACTAAAATTTGACTTCCTGGTGTTAGCACAGCGGGTGGTATCATATTGCTACTCCAGTTGCTGGGTACATTCCAGTTGCCATTCCCTGTAAAAGTATAAGTAACAGAACCGAAACTTCCACCCTGGTATTCATAAGCACCCACGTCTATACGGATGCCATTGTACAGCCTTTGGTTGTCGGCAAAATCTGTAAACCCTGAATTAACCGAGGAGTAGACAGGATTACCTTTGTCTATTACCAAAGCCCCTGTAGTAGGAATAAAATTATACAAAGCTGTGTTGGTAAAACCAGGCATGCCAAAAAGGGAATGGCTGTCGAGGCCGGTTGCGATATTAAAATCTGCAATATTATTATAGGTTTGTTGTCCGGTAATACCATTGAAAACATGACCTGCTGCAAAAAAGTATAGTGGCGTATTATCATTCCTGAAATAAATATTATAGTCTGTTATAAAATTAGTAACAATTCTATCAGCCATACCTACAATGGCTTTGCGACCTGTAAGTGGCCATATAATATTATTCTGAAACGTTGCATTGCTACTGTTAAATAATAACACATCCCCTGAAGACCCATTGGCTACATCTCCAACAGGAGAGCCATTGATGTTGGTTATACCATTTATAGCTGCAGCCGTTACATTTCCGTAACAAGTGTTATTAGAAAATGTACAATTTAAGATGCTGTTTGCTGCATTAGCAGAACCAATAAAGATACCAGCAATTGAGTTTTCGTAAATCAAATTGTTACGAATAATATGACCAGCAACTGGGCTGGCATTTACGGGTATGGTAACTTCGGCTCCTACAGAAATACCGGCAGCATTGCCATAGACTTTATTTCTTTCAACGGTAATATTTATTGCCCCATCAATATAAATACCTGCCGAAGTAGCAATACCAGACATGCAATTGTAAACTTCATTGTTACGAATAATACCATTCCGGGATTGGTTAGAAGCAACTGGCGCACCAGTAGGATAATTACCTGCAGCTACAATGCCAATATTGGCAATTTCATGAACAACATTATTTTGTATCGTGAAAGTATCTACATTACCAGTAATGGTAACTGCTTCGCCCCAACCTGTGGCACAGTTTGAAATATCATTATTGGAAATAAAAATATTTTGTAGAGGCGAAGCGCTAGAACCCTCTACTCTTGTAGCATTTGCTATCGTTCCACTATTGGGCGGTAGGATGCTGAGATTATTGCTAACCCAGCCAATATTTGTAATGGTACAATTTTTTATTGTTACATCAGACCCACTACCCACTACATAAATTGCCTTTGCGCCATTGCCTATACAGTTTTTGAGCGTAATACCATCAATAACAACATTACTTGTACTTGCAATTCCAATGATGTATTTACCTACTTCGGGTCCGTTTCTATTAACAGCATCAATAACAACGGCGCTTGTTCCGTTTTTTACAAGCGTGAGCGCTTTATTTATATACACCTCACTTATTTGAAAATAAGTACCTGGAGAAATGAATATTGTATTACCTGCCAGTGAAGCATTTACCGCATATACAATCGTTCGGTAAGGTCTGTCAACTGTGCCATCGCCAGTAATATCAGAACCAGTGGTAGAAACGTACACTTGTGCTTTGAGGGTATTGGAAAAAAGGATCATTGCTAAAAAAAGAAAAGCTAATTTCATGTTATGGTATTGAAATGATGCTTCAGTTCTAAATGGAATTATAATATCGGTAACTGAAATTTATCTAATGTACGATTTTTCCCATTTTTAAGACTACTACCCACAATTATATTATTGATAACAAATTATTTTTTTTCTTTTGTTGGTAATTCCGCGCTCCGATGGTAACAGCATCGCAAGTGCCCATTGTTGTAATTCTTAAGTCTGCTAGGATTGGTCTTTTAACAGCCGGTCTATCCGTATAAAACAAACGGCCACAGCAAGAAAAACTTTTACAGCAATATTACACATTTAGCCATTGTAAATAAGATCTTTTACACGAACAAATATTATTTTTACCTCGTTCCAACTTTTAAAGTACATTGTAATTTCAACTCGCTAATTTTTAACTCGCTTTTGTCTCGGACGGGAAATCGAGCAAGCCTCGACACTCAGCAACGGTGGCTTTGCATTACTAAAGGATGCAAAACGTATTTTTTGTTTTCGTAAAATTTATTTTAGCGAATGGTAAGTGAGATATGCAAGAAGGCGAGGGAATTGATTATCTTAATATGAAATCCCATTATCTTGGTCGAGTATAAAAAAATGGGACGGCTGGTCGGGAGACCAAGGCGGTGCGGGATAGGTGGCTTTAGTAACGGCGGCGAAGCCTTACTTGGATTACCAACGGGTGCGAAGCATTCAATTGGAATTGCTATTAAAAATACCTACTACTTTAATTCTTTTATTTTCTTTTGAAAAATGATGTACTATGGCTATTGTCCAAATGGCCCAAGCCAAATAAAAAAAGCGTTGAATCAGCCCTTCATATTCGTAGCCAAATGGTCTAATAAACCTAAGTAAAATAAGTGCCGAAATAAAAAAACAGATTAATGAAATATTACTTACCACTGTAAATGTTTTATTTCTTTTCCATAACAGATAAGACAATAAAAAGCCAACAATAATAA
>JANNGD010000183.1:0-17034 GCA_031380515.1 Ferruginibacter sp.
ACTATTATATTTTTGTATTTGTTTTCTTGAAGAAGATGTTGCCAGTTAAGTTTTGTGGCAGTATAAAACTGAGGCCACTCTGTTGGGTAATTCATTTTCATGAAAATAAAAATAAAACTTTTTTCTGGAACGTCACACGAGTTGTTGGTACGCTTGGCTTCTTTGCTTGCGCTGCATACCAACAACGGCTTCTCTACGGTTTTCGAACGGCGAATAGGAAGCTTCGTATATACACCAAAAGCGGCAGAAACTTTTACTCGGATGGCCCACTTGGGTTGAAAACAGTATGGCTCGGCTATCAAAGACTTTGTAATGCAACAAATATTTATGACATTATCAATCAACATAATTTGGAAAAGGGTTAGCTGCCGGCAGGCAGGTCCACCGCAACCTTTCGGCCAAAGGTCTTTTTTCAGCCTTTATCGAAGCGATTAGTTATTCTCTAAGGTATATCAAAAAATAAAGCCTTCCTTTTTGCCTATTTTAATACAAGCTTCTATATAATTACAATAATCCTTTCCTACTCTCCCATTTTTTTCAGATATTTGCTCAATCTCTAAAAAATGAATGTATTACTAAAGAAAGTTACCATCATTGCAGCTACTACTTCTTTTCACAAGCAAGTAAAAGATATCCTGATTATTGATGGCATTATACATGAAATTGCAGACAATATTTCAAAAGAAAATATAGAAGTAATAACAGGAAATGATTTGCATGTAAGCATTGGCTGGATGGATATTTTTTCAGACTTTGCAGAACCGGGCAACGAACAAAGGGAAACACTTGTAACTGGCGCTAATGCAGCCGCCGCTGGTGGATTTACCGATATTATGCTCGTGCCAGATACCAACCCGGTAGTAGATTGTAAAGCGCAAGTGGAATTTTTAATACAGCGCTCCAAAGAACTTCCTATAAATATTTACCCAATAGGGGCAGTAACCAAAGATACAGCGGGAGCAGCGCTTACCGAAATGTACGATATGCACCAAAGTGGGGCTGTGGCATTTGGTGATGGCAAAAAATCTATACAGCAATCTGGTATATTATTAAAAGCCCTGCAATATGTGGCTGCAAAAGATGCTGTTATTATTCAATTGGCAGATGATAAAAGCATAAGCGAAGGTGGGTTGATGAACGAAGGCATTAGTAGCACCAGGCTCGGGTTGCCAGGAAAACCTGCCATTGCAGAAGAATTGATGATTGCCCGAGATATTTCTTTACTTGCTTATACCAATTCTAAAATACATATAACGGGTGTTTCTACCAAAAAAGGAATAGAACTAATAACTGCTGCTAAGAAAGAAGGTCTACAGATAACTTGTTCTGTGGCTCCCTATCATTTGGTATTTAATGATGAAGATTTGAGTGACTATGATACCAATTTAAAAGTAAACCCTCCTTTGCGTACAAGTGCAGATGTAGAAGTACTGCAGCAGGCCTTACGGGATGGCAACATTGATTGTATAGCCAGCCACCACAGCCCACAAAACTGGGACGATAAAACCTGTGAATTTGAATATGCAAAAAGTGGCATGATAACTTTGCAAACGCTGTTTGGTTCCATAAATGGAATATTGAACGAAACAGATGCGTTGGTAAAAATGCTTACTGAAAACAATAGGAATATATTTGATATTGCAAAACCTACTATTGAGGAAGGTAGTAAAGCCTGTTTAACTATATTTGAACCTAATACAGCATTCGTGTTTGAGGAAAATATGATTGTATCAAAATCTAAAAACAGTGCATTTGTGGGAACGAAGATGAAAGGAAGAGTTGTGGGGATAATTAATAAGGATATTATGGTATTGAATAAATGAAGGGTTGAATATTGAAGCCTATGATAAACCTATAAAGTCTTATTCCAATCTACAAAAATGTGAGGACACTGAAAAGACCTTATAAGTTTTGGAAAATTATAGGTTTGGGGAAACATAAACCTATAAGGTCTTATTACAGCCTACAAAATGTAAGAACACTGAAAAGACCTTATAGGTTTTGGGAAAAAAAGACCTTATAGGTTTTTGGAAATTTTTGAGAAAGAAAAAAAAATAATGAAAAATATTTCAGCAAAATACATAGGATTATTAACAGGTGGGTTGATGGTAGCCGTTTCTTTAATAATGTTTTATCAATTTCATTTTCCAGATACGGGAGTGATAAAGTATGTGTGCTATTCCATTTATACGATTGGTATAACGTATACTTTATATAAATTTAAAGACAATGGTACAGAAGAAAAAGAATTTAAAAACTATTTTTCTGAAGGTTTTAAAACATTTGTGGTAGTGGTGCTAATAATGTCACTATTTACCTTTATCTTTTACAAACTGAATCCACAAATATTAGAAAATACATTGGCAGAAATAAATAAATACAATGCACAAGATCGCAACAAAACACCTGGTGAAGTTTTGGAGAATAGTAACAAATTAAGAAGTATTTTTATGCCAATGACAGTGGCAACAAATACCATCATGTATTTAATAATAGGAGCTTTGGTTACTTTGATTGGCGCAGGGTTATTATCACAGAAAAAAAGTGTATAAAGATTTGTGCAATATTTCAGAAAAAGATAAACAATGCTATGCCGCACCAGTGACTGACACAACAATGTTGATCCCACTTTGCTGCGGGACTATTTCTTTGTTTGGACAATAAAATTAAAAAATGGATTTATCAATTGTAATACCACTGTATAACGAAGACGAATCTCTCCCTCACCTGATGGAGTGGATAGAGCGTGTAATGCTTGCCAATAAATATAGCTATGAAGTTATTATGGTAGATGATGGCAGCACAGATAGTTCATGGAATGTGGTACAAAATTTGCGTTCAAAAAATGAAGCCATAAAAGGTATAAAATTCCAACGGAATTATGGCAAAAGCGCCGCTTTAAACGAAGCTTTTAAAGCAGCACAAGGCGAGGTTATCATTACCATGGATGCAGATATGCAAGACTCTCCAGATGAAATACCCGCTTTACGTAACATGATTCTTGAAGAAAATTATGACATTGTAAGTGGCTGGAAAAAGAAACGGTACGACAATACTTTTACAAAAAACATTCCTTCCAAATTGTTTAATGCAGCTGCTAGAAGAAGCAGTGGCATTAAACTAAATGATTTTAATTGTGGTTTAAAAGCATATAAAAAAAAGGTAGTAAAAAGCATTGAAGTATACGGTGAAATGCACCGTTACATTCCTATACTAGCCAAGTGGGCAGGATTTAGAAAAATTGGTGAAAAAGTAGTTGAACATAGAGCACGTCAATTTGGCGTAACAAAATTTGGTTGGGAGCGGTTTGTAAATGGATTCTTAGATCTATTCTCTATAATGTTTGTAGGCAAGTTTGGTAAAAGGCCCATGCACTTTTTTGGATTGTGGGGTACATTGTGTTTCATTCTAGGATTTAGTATTTTTACTTACCTCACCATTTCTAAATTCTTTTTTGACACTACAGGCATGACCCAGCGCCCATTGTTTTTCTTTGCATTATTTATTATGACCATTGGTGTACAACTCTTTCTAGCTGGGTTTATTGGCGAACTGATAGCAAGAAATTCTACAGAAAGAAATCATTATCTTATAGAAGAAAAAGCGGGATTGTAACATGAAAAAAGTTGTAATCATAGGCCCAGCTTATCCTTTACGTGGTGGCGGCATGGCCACTTTCAATGAACGCTTGGCCAGGCAATTTATTCATCAAGGTTTTGATACAACCATTTATACTTTTTCCCTACAATACCCTTCTTTTATTTTTCCAGGCAAAACGCAATATTCTGATGAACCTGCACCCAAAGATTTAGATATAAAAGTACGCATCAACTCTATACTGCCTACAAACTGGGTAAGCGTAGGTCTTGAGTTAAAAAAACGTAAGCCAGACATTATTGTAGTGCGATTTTGGTTGCCACTTATGGGCCCCTGCTTAGGAACTATTTTGCGCTTAGTAAAAAAAAATAAGCATACCAAAGTGGTTTGCATAGCAGATAACATTATTCCCCACGAAAAAAGGAAAGGCGACAAAGCATTTACAAAATATTTTATTAAACCAATAGATGCCTTTATAGTAATGAGTGAAAAAGTATTGGCAGATTTAAAATTATTTGATGATAAAAAGCCAGTGCAACTTATACAACACCCGTTGTACGATAATTTTGGAGAAAAAATAAGCAAAGAAATAGCAAGAAAAAATATAGGGATCAACACAACTGATAAAATGGTGCTTTTTTTTGGGTTTATAAGAAAGTACAAGGGTGTAGATATTTTGTTGGATGCGCTCGCATTGCTAAAAGCACAAAATACTACACTACCCTTTAAAGTTTTAATAGCTGGTGAGTTTTATGAAGATAGAAAACCCTTCGATGAACAGATACAAAGACTTGGTTTAGAAGATAGCCTCATACTGCATACAGATTTTATTCCAGATAGTGAAGTGCGCAATTATTTTTGTGCGGCAGATGTAGTTATTCAACCTTATAGAAATGCCACACAAAGTGGGGTAACTCCCCTAGCCTACCATTTTGAAATACCCATGATAGTAACCAACGTAGGTGGCTTACCCGCTTTAGTACCCAATGGTCTTGTAGGATTGGTAGCAGAACCAAATGCAGCAGCTATTGCAAAAAAATTAACTGAATATTTTACAATGGATGAACAGAAATTCATAGATAATATTAAAGAAGAAAAGAAGAAATTTAGCTGGGAGAAACTAACAGAGGCAATTATAAAAAGCTAAATAGCCTGTTAAAATAAAAAAGCCAAAGCAACTCCAATATTTTCCGCAAGTAAACATTGACTAAATTTGCAATTCAAATCATTAAAATGAAAGATTCCATTCGCTCTATAATACAGGCTTCCATAGATACAAAAACAGCTATTTTAAAAGACGAAGAAATGCTCAATACCATTTACAAAGTTGTAGAAGTAATTACTACTGCTTTTAAAAATGGCAAAAAGATTTTATTTTGTGGTAATGGAGGAAGTGCGGCAGATGCACAGCATTTAGCAGCCGAGTTTAGTGGTCGGTTTTATAAAGATAGGGTTGCGTTACCTGCAGAAGCGCTGCATGTGAATACATCTTACCTCACCGCTGTAGCAAACGATTATAGTTTCGATGTAGTTTATTCTCGTATGGTGGATGGAATAGGGAATGCGGGTGATGTATTGGTTGGTATCAGCACATCGGGCAATAGCATAAATATTGTTAAAGCCCTTGAAACAGCAAAACTTAAAGGAATGATAGCAATTGGTTTTACAGGGCAAAATGCAGGCAAAATGAAAGATATGTGCGATTTACTTATAAATATTCCATCAACAGATACCCCACGCATTCAAGAAAGTCATATTATGGTGGGTCATATTATTTGTCAACTGGTAGAAGAGGCGTATTTTTTATAAGGATATATTATGATTCCATTAAATGAGATAAACGAAGATTGGACACTATTTTTAGATAGGGATGGTGTAATTAATCACGAAAAAGCAAACGATTACATTCACCATTGGGATGAATTTTCATTTTATGATGGTGTGTTAGAAGCCTTTGAAATATTTGCCGGAATTTTTAAAAGAATTATTGTTGTAACCAACCAAAAAGGTATAGGAAAGGGAGTAACAACAGAAGAAAATCTAAAAACCATTCATAAAAACATGCAAGCCGCCATAGAAAAGCACAATGGTCGTGTAGATGCCATTTATTATTGTAGCGACTTGGATAATGACAGCCCCAACCGCAAACCACAAACTGGCATGGGTTTGCAAGCAGCAAAAGATTTTATTGAACTGGATTTTTCAAAAGCCATCATGGTAGGCAACACTTTGAGTGATATGCAATTTGGACGCAACCTGGCCATGTATACTGTTTTTCTACCAACAACCAGACCGGAGGTAGATTTGGCAGATGAAAATATAGATGCAATTTTCCCTTCGCTGCATGCATTTTCGCTGGCATTAGTATAAGTTTTCGTTAAAGATGATTACAGCCACCTATTTTTGATATTTTTAGCTACATCCTTTTATATATTTATGCTATGAAAATTATTCGTTTACTTATAATTATAATCTTAAGCAGTTATTTTGCACAGGCACAAAGAATTACTGGAAGTGATTATGCGTTTCTCAAAAAAAAGGAAGATTCTTTAAAGATAATAGGCTTAAAAATTGTACAAGGCAGAACCTCAGCCGATAGGCTTTATGCAGACAGCGTATTTACCAGACTTTTAGTAAGGGCACTCATTACTAAAAACTCTTTTTATTTCCCATTTGACTCTATTATAAATGTTTCTAAGTTATATGCTCCGGATAGCTCCTTTCGTATTTACACTTGGCAATTAATGATAAACGAAAATATGATACGGCAGCATGGTGCTATACAAATGAGAACAACCGATGGCTCATTTAAAAGATTTGTTTTAATAGACAAATCGGATGTCACTACAAACATGTCGGACACGATTGGCAACAACTTGGGATGGATGGGTGCCGTATATTACAAAATTATCCAGAAAAAACATGAGGGTCGTACCTTTTACACCTTACTTGGCTTTGATGAAAATAATATTAGAAGTGATAAAAAAATAATGGATATACTGGAGTTCGTAAATGGGCAACCTGTGTTTGGCAATAAAATTTTTGTAACAGGCAACAATAGCAACTTCTCTAAAAGCATGGCAAGGTTTATTTTAGAATTTAAAAAAGAAGCTTCTCCCCGGCTCACTTACGATAAAGATTTAGATGCTATTGTATTTGACGAACTTGTATCGGAAACCAATGAGCCAAAAAAAAAATGGACCTTGGTGGCAGATGGGGAATATGAAGGATTTAAATGGAAAAACGGTAAATGGTATTACACATCTAATATTTTTGGCGGAGAACCGGTGAAGAAAATGTCTATACCAAACCCCATAAGAGACAACAATGGCAATATTGATAACAATAAGCTAAAAGGCGCAGAACCAGATAAAGAAAATCCACCAAGTTTTTAACTGGTAAACTTAATTTATGAAGTAAAAAAGACTTAATTACAACAAAACAATTCTTTCATTACACTCGTATATCTAAATAAAATAAATGCCAATAGAAAATAATATAGAAATAGCTATCCTAGGTAATGGATGCTTTTGGTGCACAGAAGCGGTGTTTCAATTAGTAAAAGGCGTAATAAGTGTGGAGAGTGGCTACAGCGGAGGTGATACGGAAAATCCTACTTACAACGATATTTGTACGGGCACAACCAACCATGCAGAATGTTTAAAAATAAGTTTTGATAAATCCATCATATCTTTTGAAGATTTATTGAAAATATTTTGGGAAACACACGACCCTACTACTCCCAACAGACAAGGCAACGATGCAGGCACACAGTATAGGAGTATTATTTTTTATCAAAACGACATACAAAAAGTCGTAGCAGAAAACTTTAAGGAGCAACTAAACAAAAGGGGCACTTTTAAAAATCCAATCGTTACCATTATAGCGCCATTTACAAAATTCTATAAAGCAGAAGATTATCATCAAAATTATTACAACCTAAATGGAAGTGCCCCATATTGCCAATTTGTAGTAAGGCCTAAAGTAGAAAAATTCAATAAATACTTCGAAAAATTTAAGCGTTAAATATTATTTTTTGCATATTTAATTCACTAAACAACTGTTATCTATCCCAAAATAGTTAACCAAATTAAGATTTTAATCCCAAAGAAACCGACATATATTTTTATCTAAATACGCATACAAATTTTAATTGTTTAATAAAAAAATTAGTTATATTTGTGCTGTCTTTAATTGGGCAGCGTTTTAGTGATAAAACGCTCTTTACTCTCCAATAAAGAATACCCAAATATCCGATTAACCAATTTTCTTTTAGTCCTGTGAGCCTTTTTTTTAACCAAAACAAAAAAAATGCTTACGTCATTAAACAAATCAGCGATTGTATTTGCGCTAGCCCTGTGCATTTATAATCTAGCATCAGCCCAAATAAGACCCTATACGCAGGTTTTCTCTCAGAACCTGAAGGGAGGCACAGCCATATTCGGAAACACGATGATGCATATTGTAGACAATTCCTCTCCAAACCTTACCAAGATGAATGAAACCAGTATTGCTGGCAATGGTGTAGGTGGACTTGGCTTTAGTATTTACGGCAATGACAATGAAAATATGCAGCCAATAAACAACGATGCAGTTTTTATCGTGCCTCCACTTACGGTATTCAACGGTGCTTCTACTTGGAATTACAACAATCCAAATACCGATCAAGGAACAGCATGGCAAACATTATCTGCGCCTCCTTCTGTAAACTGGGTAAGTGGTACTGGTACATTTGGGTATGGGGCACCTCCAGAAACCATAACTATTCCACAAGGTAATATGACAAATTACTTTTTAAAGACTGTAAATATTACCAACCCAGCTTTGTATTCATCATTTGATTTTACTTACAGCTATGATGATGGGGCAGTAGTATATGTAAACGGTGTAGAAGTTAGACGTTCCAATATGCCCACAGGTATTATTGGTTATAATACGCAAGCATCTAGTAATAATTTTACAACCGACGAAACTTTTTCCATTCCTTCTAGTGCTTTTGTTGCTGGCAATAATGTAATAGCCGTAGAAATTCATCAAAACAGTGCCAATAGCATTGATTGTTTTTTTGACATGAGCTTATCTGCAACACCAGTACCTTATGCTGGCCCTTCAAATTCCAGCGCTGCAGATTTGATACTACCCAGCGGTACAAACACAATAAAATTTGCAAGATTATACTGGGGTGGAAGGATAGGAAGTACCATCGTTTCAATTGCACCAGATACATTGCGAAAAGTAAAAATTAGAAAAGGCACTTCTGGAATTTATTTTAACGCCATAGCCCCAGCAACAAGTGTTGATCAATTTGCTATTTCAGGTACAGACATAGCGTATCAATCATATGTAGATGTAAAACCATTTATACAAGCAAATGGGGCTGGTACCTATACAATAGCCGATATTCCATGCGCTAATGGAGCAATAACTGGCGGTGGCAACTATGCAGGTTGGTGCATAATTATAGCATACGAAAATACTACCCAGCCATTTAATAGCATACGTATTTATGATGGCTTTTCTCAAGTGTATAACGCAGGTTCTCCCGTTACACAAATAGTAAATCTTTCGGGGCTCAATGTGCCCAACAATCCATTGTTGTTAGGCGATGCAGTTATGAGTACAATGGTGTGGGAAGGTGATGCAAACCTAGGAGCTACAACTGGCAACCCTGCTGGAGATTATGTAAAAGTAAATGGCACAACAGTAAGCAATGCTATGAACCCTATTACAAATTTTTGGAATGGAAGTATTACAAAAAATGGCGTTTTTGTAACCACCAAAAACCCCAATTATGGCAACCAAATGGGTATAGATATTGATGAGGTGCAGGTAGGAACTGGATATAATATCTTGCCTAATGCTACTACCGTTGCCATTGAGTTTGGTACAGAAGCCGATCGCTATTTTCCAAGTGTTTTTGGTTTTAGTATACGAATGAAAGACCCTTTGATTACGCTTGACAAAACAGTAGCCGATGCAAATAACAATGGCTTTATAGAAGCAAACGAAACCTTAACCTATACTTTATCTGGCACAAACATTGGACCAGGTACAGGGTATAATACTTTTGTGGTAGATTCATTACCTGCAAACGTAAATTATGTTGCCAATTCTTTAAAAATCGTAAGTGCTCCGGGAGTAGTAGGTCCAATTACACAAACAGATTTAGCAGGAGATGACTTTGCTTTTAAAGCTGTAAATGGCACAAGAAATTATGTGAAATTTTATATTGGTAATGGAGCAACTCCCACTGCTGGTGGAGAGATACCTGTAAGTGCTACATATAATTTACAATTTAAAGTAAACGCTTTATCCATTCCTGGTCAAGTAAATAATTTAGCACGCATAACAACAAACTCACAAGGAGGAGATACATTGACTGATGATGGAACTGCCTCTATCGGCCCATCTGGTGGTCCAGCGCCTGTAAAATTGTTGTCTTTTATGGGTTTACTTAAAAACAATGCAACATACCTTACATGGATAACAGAAAATGAATTAAACAATGATTATTTTGAAATCGAAAAAAGTGAAGATGGTATTCGTTTCTCAAAAGTTGGAACCGTAGCAGGGAACGGCAGTACTACTGCCACACACTATTACGATTTTACGGATAGATCTTTTTCCAATGCAACTATTGTTTATTATAGATTAAAAATCGTTGATTTTGATGGAAGAAGTAGTAACTCTAAAATTATAATCGTAAGGTTAAAGGGAACCAATGACAATAGTTTTAGTGTATTTCCAAATCCTTTTGAGGGCAATTTAAAAATAGCTTTAGATATAAGAGAGGAAACAACTATTCAATGCAGAATACTTTCTTTTGAAGGGAAAGAAGTGGCCAATAGAAAAGTAGCTGTACAAAAAGGTGCAAATGTAATTGTACTAAAAGATTTAGAAAAAATTACTACAGGTACTTATATTTTAGAAATTGATACTGGTACCGAAAAATTGACACAGAAGATTATCAAAAAGTAAATAAGTATTAAGTTTCAGTTGTATAAAGCGATGGCCATAAGGTTATCGCTTTTTATTTACCGCTTATTTCACAGAATCCGCTATTGGGTAAGGATTTTGCCTATGACAAGTATAACAACTAACGGTTTGGGCAGTCAGCCTGTCCTTAGTTCCATTAAAATATTTCTGATTGATATCATACATCATCAACATCATTTTTCGAGCAATTTCTTTTTCAGGCTTTGCATCGCTTTCAAATTTTAGCTCGTCTGGCTTTTCTGTTTTTGAATGGCAGTAATCGCATGTTACCCCCAACGAATAATTAAAATTATCCATTATTTTATCCAACGCAGTTTCGCTAATATTTTTTGGAAGCACTTTTAAATTTTTATACTTAGGTGGTTCTATTTTGGAAGGAACAGTAGCAGCAAATGCAGTTACAGCAATAGCTAAAATGGAAATTACAAAAAGCAAATTTTTATGTTGTTTCATTATTTTAAATTTTATGTTGTAAGCTAATTTTTTTTTGCCCACCTTAGTTCCAGCATATTCATACTATTGGCATCAAAATGTTGTATATTTTTATGTACAAGATGCAGCGCCATATCGTACCATAGGGGCACTACAGGCGCATTGGCAATAATTATTTTATCCATTTCTTGATACAACCCATATCGTAAACTATCATTCGTTTCTGATAAAGCTTGCTCATACAATTCATCGAATATACTATTCTTAAATCTTGTATAGTTTGGAGGAGATGGGTTCTTACTATAAAAAACACTTAAATAATTTTCTGCATCGGGATAATCGGCTATCCAACTGCCTCTAAAAAACAAAGCCTGCGATTTGGATGTTTGCTCTAGTAATAAACTTTTTTGAATGGCTTCTACTTTTACAGTAATACCAATTTGTTTTAGTTCATTGGCAACATAACTGGCAAGATTTGCGTACACTGGTATGGTAAGCAAGGTTATTTCTGGAAGATTTTTACCATTTATAAAACCTGCTTCTGCCAATAATAATTTTGCCTTGGCAGGGTCAAAATAATACCCCTTTACTTTTTCTTTATTAAATGATGGAAACCCCTGGGGTATAAAACCGCTTTCTGCTGCCGTGCCTATTGAATTGCGCAAATACAGCATCATCTTTTTTCTGTCTATCGCATAATTTATTGCTTGCCTAATCTTCAATAACTTTAATGGAGAATTTTTAAGCAATTTATTTGTTGTATCAGCTAAAATGCCAAAATATTCAATATTGAGGTATGGGTGTTTTTGTAAATCTATCACATCTTTCCATTCCTCTTTTAAGTTACCAGTTTTGGTAAGTATCTCATCTTTAAAGGAAGGATCTATATCATTTATAAAATCCAATTTGTTTTGCCGAAATGCAAGAAACTCCGTAGCTCGGCTATCATAAAAATTTACTTTTATACCATCTAAATAAGGGAGCGCATTGCCCGCTATATCTTTTTCGAAATAATGTTTATTCTTTTTTAATACCAACGCCTGTCCCTCTTCCCAAGCTACAAATCCAAATGGTCCAGTGCCTACCGGGTGTCTTCTGAAATCTTTCCCATACTTTTCTATAGCTTCTTTGGGAACAATAGAACAGTATTGCATGCTCAATATCCCTAAAATAGGCTGAAAAGGTTTTTGCAATTTTAATTGAAAAGTAGAATCATTTATTGCCATAAAAGGGTTAATACTATCTACCCTATTGTTAAAAATCCATGCGCCGGGGCTTGCAGTGCTTTTCTCAATAATCCTATTAAAACTAAATACAACATCATTTGCAATTAACTTCCTCCCCTTTCCTGCTTCAAAAGCATCGTCGTCTTGAAAAAAAACATCGCTGCGCAAATGAAAAATGATTGTCTTATTGTCTTCAGAAAATTCCCAACTTTTGGCTACAGAAGCTTTAAGCTGCATATCTGCATCTACTTCTATTAAGCTATTGTATAGTTGGTGTATGGCCCACATAATGGACTGGTTTTTTGCAAAGGCAGGATCTAATGAAGCTATTCCAGAAATTTCGTTGTATCGAAATATCTTTTTATCGGCATGTGAGTGATCTTTGCAGCCCATTAACCACAAAAACAAAAAGGCACAAGGTTTTATTAAATATTTAATGAATACTTTATTGTTTGCTGAATGTTTAAATGTTTTCTTTATTAACATGTTTACTAAATAGATAATATTTTCTTTGTCTAAATGTGATTTATTACAACCAATCATAAAATTTCCTAGGTACTCCCTATAAACAACCTAAATTAGCATATTAAAATCAAAATATGCTTTCAAAATTTATTGTTACTATTTGCTTTGTTGTTTTTGTAACCAATTTTTCTATAGCACAGCTAGGAGAAAAGTGGGAAGAATTTACACATGCAGATACTTTGCGTGGCACAAACGGTCCATTTAGGCAGCAATGGAATGTATTGCATTACGATATAACGGTACAACCAGACTACTTGGCAAAAACCATTGAAGGAAAATGTGTAATGCAGTTTTACGACCAAGGTGCAAGAATGATGCAAATAGATTTACAAGAACCAATGATACTGGATAGTGTAAAAGACAACAATACAAATTCTTTTGGTTTTAGAAGAGAAGGTAATGTTTATTGGTTAGTGTATAGAGATACCAATCCAGACATAATGTACAAAATAAAACCAGGCATACACTCTCTTGTATTTTATTTTCATGGAAAACCCAAAGAAGCCAAAAGAGCACCATGGGACGGTGGTTGGATTTGGAAAAAAGATAAAAACAATAATCCATGGATGACGGTTGCTTGCCAAGGGCTAGGTGCTAGTGTATGGTATCCTTGCAAGGATATACAAAGCGATAAACCAGACAGTGGGGCTACCCTTCGCATGATTGTACCAGACAGTTTGGTAGCAATTGGTAATGGACGATTATCGGAAAAAAGAACGCTGAATAACGGCAAAACAATGTATATATGGAATGTAAAAAACGCCATAAATAATTATTGTATTATTCCATATATAGGCAAATATGTAAACTTTTCTGAAAAATATGCAGGCATAAACGGAGCCCTGGATATGAATTATTGGGTAATGGATTACAACCTTGAAAAGGCAAAAAAGCAATTTACCGATGCTCCAAAAATGATGAAAGCATTTGAACATTGGTTTGGCCCTTATCCTTTTTATGAAGATGGATATCAACTGATAGAAGCGCCTCATTTGGGTATGGAACACCAAAGCGCCATTGCATATGGTAATGGATATAAAATGGGGTATGCAGGCACTGACTTATCTGGCACTGGTGAAGGATTGAAATGGGATTTCATTATCGTACACGAAAGCGGTCACGAATGGTTTGCAAACAGCATTTGTACCAACGATATTGCCGACATGTGGGTACATGAAGGATTTACAAACTACAGCGAAACGTTGTTTACAGAATTTTATTGGGGTAAAAAAGCAGGTGAAACTTATTTGCAAGGAATACAAAAGAATATTGAAAATGACAGACCTATTATTGGAGCTTATGGCGTAAACAAAGAAGGCAGTGGTGATATGTATTACAAAGGATCAAACATGATTCATTTAATAAGACAACTAACAGACAACGACGAAAAATTCAGGAAGTTATTGCTAAGTATAAACAAAGAATTTTATCATAAAACGGTTACAACACTTGAAATAGAAAATTATATTTCCCGTTTTTTAAAACTAGACCTAGCTGGTATTTTTAATCAATATTTACGTACCATTAAAGTTCCATTACTTGAATATAAGACTTCAAAAAAGTATGTTTCTTATAGATGGACAAACGTAGTTGAGGGTATTAAATTACCAATTAAAGTATCTTTTGGAGAACCAGAAAAAAAAGAGCAATGGATAAAACCAACGACCAAATGGAAGAAAACCAACCTAAAAAAAGGGTATGATGGAAAAACTTTTGAAATAAATAAAAATTTTTATGTTAAAAGCGCACTTATAATAGATTAAACTACTTTTAAAAAAGACATGAATCAAAAAATTGCTCATATTGCTTTATTGGTAAAAGATTATGATGAAGCCATTGAATTTTATACGAAGAAATTACATTTCATTGTTGTAGAAGACAGCATTTTAACCGAAACAAAACGATGGGTAGTAATTGCCCCAAAAGGTTCCGAAGGATGTTCAATTTTATTAGCAAGAGCAGCGAATGAAACGCAAGACAAATTTATTGGCAACCAATCTGGTGGTAGGGTCTTTCTTTTCTTATATACAGATAATTTCGAAAGGGATTATCAAAATTTATTAATAGAAAACGTTAAAATAATTAGAACACCTGTAACAGAGGCTTGGGGTAAAGTAGCCGTTTTTGCAGATTTATATGGTAACTTATGGGATTTGATAGAACCGATCAACCATTAAAAAAGACTGCATTTAATAAGAATTAATAAGAACTATAATCAATGTAACTTCGTACCTTATTTACACTTACTCATTATCCAACATGCCTATTCTTATTTTTTTTCTCTCTCATTGGTTTCTTACATTATTTTGTCAAACATTTTTTCTTCATCGCTATGCCTCTCACAAGATGTTTACTATGAATAAATTTTGGGAAAGGTTTTTTTATGGCCTTACTGTAATTGTACAAGGATCTTCTTTTTTAAACCCTCGTGCGTATGCCATCTTACACAAAATGCATCATGCATACAGTGATACGGAACAAGACCCACATTCGCCCCATTTCTTTAAAGATGTTTGGCAAATGACTATGCATACAAAAGATGTTTATATGAATTATGCAACACACAATATTGAACCTGAGAAAGCTTTTAGTGGAAATTACCCTGAATGGAAGTTTATAGATAAGATTATAAACATGTGGTTCGTAAGAGTACTTTTTGGTATTGTATACTTATTATTTTATATAAAATTTGCAACAGCTTGGTGGATGTTTGCATTGGTACCTATTCATTTTTTTATGGGTCCATTGCACGGTGCTATTGTAAACTGGTGTGGTCATAAATACGGTTACAGCAACTATGATAACAAAGACCATAGTAAAAATTCTTTACCACTAGATTTTCTACTAATGGGAGAGCTATTTCAAAATAACCATCATAAAAGCCCCAACAATGCAAACTTTGCAAGAAAGTGGTTTGAGTTTGATCCTACCTATCCAATAATGTTGGTATTAAACAGATTCAGAATAATAAAGCTTAGAAAAGAGTTTTAAAAGCTGTTTGTATTAATTATTTTATTTTATTTACCCAGAGCCCCAGAGTGTAAAGAGGTTATGCAGAGAACCTTTCTTCACTGCAAGAACGCTTTATTCTCATTTCTGTGTTGTGAAAATTAAATGAAGAACCCAAATGGTAATGGAAGAATTTAATTCAAACAGCTTCTTAATATAGGCTGCTAAATCATTTTAAGTAAGTAAGCGGCTTTTACCAATCCTACCGTATTCTTTGCATGCAATTTCCTCAATAAATTTTGCCGATGTGAATCCACAGTCCTTTTTGCAAGATGCAAAGACTTAGCAATTTCGTCGTTACTCATTTCCTGTGCTATCATCTTAAGAATTTCCGTTTCTCTTTCTGTTAAACCAAATTTATCTTCTATTACAACCATAGATTTTTTACTCTCTAACAGTTTTAGAGCAACTTCATTGGAATAATAAAGTTTGCTATCTAAAACGGTTTTAATAGCAGCTATGAGTTCTGCTGGCTCCACATTTTTTAGAATATATCCATTCACACCAGCATTCAACATATTGTTTATATAAGTAACTTCATCATAGTTAGATAGCGCCAGAATTTTTGTATTTGGACTATACAATAGAACTTGCTTAACTGTATCTGCACCAGTCATTTTGGGTAACTGGTAGTCTATCAACACTATATCATATGTGTTGTACCAAACTTTTTTTAAAGCTTCTTCTCCATTCTCTGCCTCTGTTATTTCAAAAGAGAATATATTATTTTGTGATTCCAGCATTACACGTATACCATCCCGCACCATTTGGTGATCATCTACCAGTAATAATTTTACACGTCTTATTTCGTTCTTTATCATTTGTTATTTATATTACTAGGCATAAGTGGAATCATAATCTTAAATCGAGTGCCTTTTCCAATTTTGCTGGAAATAGAAACTTCGCCGTTATATGGTTGAAGTCTTGTTTGAACATTTCTTAACCCCATACCATTTTTACCCATAGCTTCAGTAATAGAAAATCCTTTGCCATTATCAAGTAGAGTAATAAAAACACTATTAATATTATGAAACAATTCAATCTCTATTTTATCGCTTCTACTGTGTTTTAACGCATTATTGATAAACTCTTGTACAACCCTAAATACAGCAATTTCCAATTGCTTGTCTAATGATGGAAATTTATCTTGAACTTTAATGTCGAATTCTAATTGTTCTTTAACTTCCGTTTGCTTGCAAAGTTCATGCAACGATTCTGCCAGCCCAAAGTTTTCCAATGTTTTTGGCAT
>JANNGD010000099.1:0-33862 GCA_031380515.1 Ferruginibacter sp.
ATCTTCTAAATCATTTATAGAAGTAATGGTAAAATGCTCTAGTAAGCCTTTGGGTAAAAAATGGGCTAGTAATGTTGTATCCAATCGATTTAAATTTTAACCAAAGATAACTTTAGTCCCCATTAAATAAAACTGAGCCCATATTCTTCCAGACGCAACAAAACAAATAGATACTCACTAGTCAGCTACATTTGTTTTCTTTTCGTATAAAAAACTAATAAACGATTACCACTCTATTCTTTCTTTGTAGATATAGCTGGTACTGCTTTTTCCCTTATTAGTTGGTTTAGCTGCACCAGATCTATTTTTATAATTTGAGTTAGCTTTTGTAATTCCCTATCGGCTAAAATGCTTAGATCTGCATAAGCTTGTTTCAACTGTTTTGTAGGGGCATTGTTTCCGCTGTTTGCATAATCATATAATCCACTTATCTTGTCATTTAGCCTTATCGGAAAATTTAGTACATCTTGCCCACTTTTGGCCTTGGTTTGGTAAAGCGCTTCTTCAATATTGGTGAGTTGTTTGTTGATGGTATCTCCTTTTGCTTTTATCTCTTTTGGTAAATCTTTTCCTTGTCTTTCAGTAAAAGAATTTATTTGTGTTCGTATGTCACGAATATTTTTTATGGCTTTTTGTATTTCATTAAATTTATCTCGTATGCTTATGAGCGTATTAAATTGGTCTTCGTAATCTTGCTGAGAAATCTTATAAGTTGGGTTTGCAAGAATCGTGAGCGGTTGTTCTACCGAGTCTTTGTCTACTTTTACTTTTACAAAATAGTTTCCAGGCGCAGCTTTGGGGCCACCCACGCTTCCGTTCCACAATATCATTCCTTCTATTTTTTCAGCCTCTGGGTAGTACATATCCCATACAAACTGGTTCATACCTTTGTTAATTTCTATCTTTTCTTTTTTCTCTTTGGCATCTTTTGCAAAAGTTTTTATTGTATTTTTATTTTTATCTAAAATGGTTATGCTTGCTTTTGTAGAATCTAATGTATTTTTTATAAAATAATTTATCACAACCCCATTCGGTGGATTGGTACCTGCATTCTTTGCATTTATATTCACAAAACCATCTCTTCTGTAACTGTTATTTATTGGAAGCAGGTACACATTTTTATTCAATATGGAAGCATCATATTTTTGTATTGTGGTAAGGTCATCCAAACTCCACAAGGCCCGCCCCTGTGTGGCTACAATAAGGTCGTTGTTTTTTATGGTCATATCTGTAATAGGAACAATGGGTAAGTTTAATTGAAAAGGACTCCAATTGGCTCCATCATCATAACTTATATACATGCCATACTCTGTGCCAGTGTACAAAAGACCTGCCCGTTTTTTATCGGCTCTTAAGGCTCTAGTAAAATGCATGGAAGGAATACCATTGGTTATTGCTTTCCATGTTTTTCCATAATCTTCCGTTTTAAAAATGTAGGGCGTAAAGTCATCCATTTTATATTTTGTGCCCACAATATAGGCAGCCCCATTTTTAAACGGATCTGCTTCCACACAATTCCACATCATCCATTTTCCTGCTGCTGGCGGGGTTACATCTTCCCAGTTCTTTCCGCCATCTTTACTCATATTTACCCGGCCATCATCGCTGCCTGTCCACAATAAATCTTTTTCATAAGGGCTTTCCATTCCTGTAAAAATGGTACAGTAATATTCTACCGAGGTATTATCTTGTGTTATTGGGCCACCACTGCTTTTTTGTTTTGTACTGTCGTTGGTTGTAAGATCGGGACTTATCATTTCCCAAGTTTGTCCTTCGTTTTCTGTTACAAATAAATTTTGTGCACAAGCATACAAACGCTTTGGATTGTGTGGCGAAAAGAAAATAGGAAAATTCCATTGAAACCTATATTTCATTGTATTTACACCAGCGCCCAACGGATTGTCTGGATATACACTGATAGCCCTGTTCTCACCTGTTTTATGGTCGTAACGGCTTAGGTATCCGCCATAGTTGCCTCCATAAACGATATCGGGGTTTAATGGGTCTGCAACTACATAGCCGCTTTCTGCACCAGCAGTTGGGCTCCAATCATTGGTTGTAATTTGCCCTCCATCGCTTGCGCTCAGTATTCTTACGGTGCTATTGTCTTGTTGTGCTGCTAGTATTCTATAGGGGAAATGATTGTCTGTAGAAACCCTGTAAAACTGGGCTGTTGGTTGATTTTCGTAGGTGCTCCAATTTGCGCCTGCATCAAAACTTACTTGTGCACCGCCATCATCTCCCACAATCATCCTATTTGCATCTTCGGGATCTATCCAAAGGTCGTGGTGATCGCCATGGGGTGTATTGATGGATTTAAATGTTTTACCTGCATCTGTACTTCTATACAAACCCACATTTAATGCATAAACAATATTTTCATTTTTTGTATCAGCAAAAATTTTACTGAAGTACCAAGCACGCTGGCAAATATTTGCATCATCTGATTGTTTTTCCCATGTATTGCCTCCATCATCACTTCTATACAATCCCCTGCTTTTACACTCTATTAATGCATAAATTCTTTCTGGATTTATAGCACTTACCGCAATACCGATATTACCAATAATTTCTTTTGCAGGCATTCCTTTTTTATCCATCAAATTTATCCAAGTCTCTCCGGCATCTATACTTTTCCATAAGCCACTGCCTTGGCCGCCGCTTTCTAAACTGTAAGGCGTGCGTTTTATATTCCAGGTGCTTGCATATAAAACGTTGGGGTTGTTTGGTTCCATCACAATTTCAGCTGCGCCTGCATTTGCATTGGCAAACAATACCCTTTTCCATGTTTTGCCCCCATCCATTGTTTTGTAAACACCTCTTTCTTCATTGTCTGCAAATAAATGACCCAATACTGCTGCCCAAGCAATATCGGCATTCTTAGGGTGAACAATAATGCGGCTAATATGCCTGGTATTCTTAAGGCCCATATTTTTCCAGCTTCTGCCGCCATCTTCGCTTTTCCAAATACCGTTGAGCCCTTCGCTTACGTTACCCCTCAAGGTATTTTCTCCCTCGCCGGCGTATAGTATGCTTTCATCAGACGGAGCAATGGACACTGCTCCTATGGAACCTCCAAAGTATTTATCAGAAATGTTTTTCCAGTTGCTACCTCCATCGGTTGTTTTCCATACACCGCCACCTGTTGCACCAAAATAAAAAGTATTTTTATTTTTATAGCTCCCCGCTACTGTTGCACTTCTGCCACCTCTAAATGGGCCTACTTGCCTGTATTTTACTTTGCCAAACAATATGGAGTCTGCATTAATAGTTGATGGTTTATCTTTTTGTGAATAGGCGGTACCTGCAATCGCCATTAGTGCTATAGAAAGAATTAGCTTCATGTGTACTTTTTTAAGGATGGAATTTACGACATTGTAATGAATGAAAATACTTTGCGTACTAAAATAAAATTAATAGAAGCGTATAAAAAGGAGAACTGCTTTTTAGGAATAGCTCACACAATGCGTAAAATTTTAAGCTAGATATTATTCAAACAACAGAAAAGGGTTATACTTTTCATAAGAATGAAACATGTATAACCCTAAATTAAATATTGTAAATTGAGCAAAGAAATTATTTATTCATGTACGGCCAATACAGCTACTTTACTTTGATAAATCATTTTCTTAGTATGTTGTGTTTTAAATAATTTTGAAAAGAAACCATGGTGCTTGGGCCCAATGATAATCATATCTATATTTTTATCATTCGCAAATAAGTTAATAGATTCATGAAAATCGAATAATCGCATAAAATAAAACTCAGGTTTAAATTCTAATAACATGGCTTCCATTTTATCTCTTTCTTCTTTGTACCCTGTAGTTAAAGAAATATAATGGCTATCGTCTACATTTAAAATATGTAGGTTCGGTTTAAAATCTGCAAGTATTCTTTTTACTGCCAATAAAACAGGCATATCTTCTGTGTATTTCATTTCAGAAGCTATCAGAATATTTGTAATACCTTGGTAAGAGGCATTAGCAGGAATGATTAATATCGGGCATACATTCTTTTCTGCCATTTCAAGTGTGTTAGAACCAGTAAACCGCTGTGCCATCTGCGATTTCCCTGTAAGCCCCATCACAATCATGTAGCTACGTTTTACATGTGCAAAAGCAGAAAGGCAATCAATAAAATTATTGCCAGATTCAGTAAATATTTCTATTGCAGGTGCAATTTGATTTAGTTCCACTTTTAGACTCTCTAATAAATTGGTAGAAACGCCTACATCTTCACTTGAAGTGTAAAAATGGTATAAGATTATATTTACATCTGTTCTGCCAGCATACATTTCGGCGCCATAATGGGCAGCATTAAAAGATGTCTCAGAAAAGTCTAAAGGAATGATGACATTAATCATGAATTTTTTCTACAAAGTAAACAATTTAATTTTAAAGCCCAAGCATACAGATGTATTGTTTGTATTTGGCAAGTTAAATCAATTGTACGAAATTTTGATGCAAGCTTTTTACCTTAGTAATATCTTTTCACTCACCGTTTCATTTCTCCTTATAATTTTACCAATATAAATGCCCGTAGGTATTTTTTGCAAATCAATAATTTTATTATTCAAATAATTATTTATTGTTAGCAGGTTTTGGCCATTTAAGTTAAAGAGTTGAAAACTTGCTTGTTCATTTGCAGGAATATTTAGCCAAACCAACCTTGAATTTCCATTATAGAAATTAATCACTTGTATTTGTTTGGATGGTCCTTTTTTAATTTGTATGATGTTGGAATACTCAATACTTCCATTTTTGTGTATGATTTTTAAGCGATAAAATACTTTTTCATTTTGTGTGGGATGCTTAAAACTGTATGCAGCAAGGCTTTCATTTTTGGCCAATATCATACCTGCATTTTCAAAAGAAATGCCATCTTGACTATAAGTTATTTCAAATTGTGTAACATTGTTTTCATCGGTAGTTTGCCAGGTTAATTGATTGTATTCTTTTTGGGCTTGTCCAATCCAGTTTATTATTTTTAAAGGCAGTACAGTACTTGTGCCTACAGTATACAAAGTGCCGCCTAAGCTAACCGCCAACAATTCCCCATTTTCTAATTCTCCATAGCCTGAAATACTTCCAACCCCTCCCGTTTGAAGGGTACTAGCGAGTGTGGCGGCATTTATAACCCATATATTTCCACTTACGTAATCTGTGCAAACATAGTATCCATATAACGCAGGAAAATTCGTTCCTCTATACACATATCCACCCGTTATTGAAAAACCTCCTGTTGCAATGTTGTGTGGATAGTCAAATATGGGAGATGTATAGCTAGCCTGTGGCAAACAACCAGCTGTATTGTACGCATTAAAACCTTCATAGCAACGCCATCCGTAATTTGCAGCACTGGCTTGTGCAAGTGTGAGAGCATTTACTTCCTCTTTTGCATCTTGACCTACATCGGCTATCCATACATTTCCATTCAGTCTATCAAAACTCCAACGCCAAGGGTTGCGCAAACCCAATGAAAAAATTTCATCTAGTATGGCTGGATTGCTCACAAATGGATTGTCCAATGGGTTTGTATAAAAAGGTGATGTGCTAAAATTATCTACATTAATCCGTATCATTTTGCCCCACAAGCTATTTCCGTTTTGTGCTAAATTGCCCGGGTCACCGCTGCTGCCACTATCACCAAAACCTGCATATAAATTACCATCGGGGCCAAAATTTAGTTTACCGCCATTATGATTGCTATACACTACTGGCTTTGAAACGCTTATTATATTGGTTCGTGTGCTCACATCTGCTTGGTTAGGATTGGCGGACAAGGTCTGAAAGCGATCAATATTTACCCCACCTGCAGCATTGGTGTAATAAACAAAAAAATACCTGTTGTTCTCATAATCTGGGTGAAAAGCAAGGCTTAACAATCCTCTTTCTCCACCAGTAGTAAAATTCCCTGAAAGGGTTAAAAAATTGCTATTTAGGAGCGTATAACTGCTAATGTAAACTCTTACAACACCGCCTCTTTGCACAATAAAAATACGATTGGTGCCATCATTGGCCGATACCACATCTAATGGGTTAGATAGTCCTGTAACAGTTGCAATTGGAGTATAATTTACAATGGGAATCTGACCATTGGAGTATAAGGAAAAAAGCAACAGTATGGTTGTAAAACTGGGGAGTATGTGTTTCATAAAATTGAATTTGTTAAGATAGATTTAACAAATTCAATGCCACAAAATTGTTTGAAGCTGAAACAGGGTGTTGTAATAATTTTTGTTGTTCAAATTCTTTTAAACATTTCAATATTTGAATTAGGATATTTCAGTAAATAAAAGATTGCTTTGCATACTTATGAAAAATAGGAACAGGCAATATTTTTGTAACCTAAATCTATGTGCTGCGGCGTAGTAGGTTTTAGTGAAAAAGTATTGTAGGCATTTTACATTTTCTTCTATGGTAATTTTTTATCTGGGTTTTTTGTAATTACCTTTTAAACCCTTTTGTAGAAATACTTAGGAATTAGTTTCAAAATAATAGCAATTAACCTCCAACGTTTTGTTACATAGACTACTGATTTTTTTCGCTCAATAGCTTTTAATATTTGTTTGGCCGCTTTCTCTACAGGGGCTACCCAAAATTTGCCATAGCCCTTTGCCATATTTGTATTTACAAAACCTGGACGTATATCTGTAACATAAATCGGCAACCTTTGTTTCGTTATTTTCTGTTGTAGCCCCTCTAGGTAATTTATTTGAAATGCCTTGCTGGCACTGTATGCAGGCGCTTGTCTGCTACCACGAATGCCAGCTATAGAGGTAATGGCTACGAAATGACCCTGTTTTTGTTTCTGAAAATAATGAATAGCCCAATCTGTAACTGCTGTAAAACCAACAACATTTAAATCCAATGTTTTCTTTTCTAAAGCAAAATCAAGTTCATGGTTTATTTCTCCATTGCCAGAACTTAAGATTATTAGATCTACCATACCAAGTTCC
Source organism: Ferruginibacter sp. (assembly GCA_031380515.1). Lineage (GTDB taxonomy): Bacteria > Bacteroidota > Bacteroidia > Chitinophagales > Chitinophagaceae > Ferruginibacter. The sequence continues at coordinate 6,959 of JANNGD010000099.1, forward strand.
AATGCCAGCAGATTAAGTTTATCTTCTACCTCGTGAGTATTGGTAATATCAAAATCTGATACTATAAAACTTTGGGGACTTTGTTGTTTTATTTCTTCTAATAAGTTTTTTCTTCGGCCAGTAATACCTACTATATAATTTTTATTGGATAGTAGAATGGCCAATTGTTTACCAATGCCCGATGAAGCTCCAACAATAATTGCTTTCTTATTTTCGTTTATTGGCTTCATGCATTTTTATAATCTTCTCTAACTGGAGAAAAAATATCAAATAATTTGCAATCTGTTAAGGCGACACCACTGTGAATAGTATTGGGCGGAATAACAGCTACAATGCCATTACCAAATATGGTTGTTTCACCAGCAATCGTCAACTCAAATTGCCCTTCTAATACCATCATCGTTTGTTCATGCATATGTGAATGGGCAGGGAATACAGCGCCTTTCTCTGCATCCCAAAATGCAAGTGTATTATTTTCTGTATGAATAAACCTGCCTTTAAATCCTTTAGCTATTTCTCGTTGGGCAATCTTGGAAATATGTATCATATAAAACTTTTATAGTGCATTTTACAACAAATTATTTACTTGTTGTAAAATGTCCTATAAAAATAAAAGAAAACGTTTCAATCTGATTTCTTATGAATTTTAATGTTGATGTAGTTCTTCTAGTGCGCAATTATTTGCCTGCATTGTTTTGTGAGCCTTGTATAAATTTTTACAAAAACAAACATTCGTTCAAAATAAAGCTTCTTGTTACAGATCTTTTAGAAAACCAATACTTGGTGCAAAAAAATACTCGCCACCCTTCATTTTTACAAAGCCCGCAAAATCAAAATCTATTTCGTCTTTGCTACCATATTCTATTGGCCATTTTTGTTCACCAGCATTTCCTTGGCCTATCACAGGGTCTATTCCAGGACGCCCCCTCAATGGAGGAAAGCCAGGTGCATTTGCCCATGTTTTTTGTATAAAATTAAACTGCCTGTTTAAGTTAGATTGAAAGCACATAAAGAGCAAACCTTTTTCTCCATCGGAATCTATTTCGCCATAAGGGATACCTCTTCGTGTAATAAAACTTTGGCCAACCAAGATGCCTTGCCCTCTTGGATTTGTTTTTCGTATATGTGAATGGAAAGGACATTTGTGCGCTCCTCTGTCTGTATTTTCATATTTAAAATCGTTGAATGCAGGAAACTCTCCCAGACTTACATCGCTTCTTACAAGTGGTGTTCCATCTTTAAACCTTCCCACAACCAACGCCCCTGCATAATCTTCTTTTGTTATTTTTCCTTGCTGGTTGGCATTTAAATCCAGATTTTGCGCCAATGCGCTAACCCTATTGTTAAATCCTTCTACATCTTGTTCCAGTTTTCTGTACACAAGAAAGCTGCCATAATTGTTGTCGTCATTTTTAGTAAAAGGATCTTTTACCAACAGTATGTTTAAAGGCTGCAATTCTTTTGGCGATGTTAAATGAACATCTGGTCCTGTGAAATAACTGGGTTGACTAACACCATCTGCATAACCAAAATGTTCTAAATTTCTTTTCTTACCTCCAAATATGCTGGTTAAATTTTTTCCAATTTCTTCCTTTACAAATACAGCTATCTCTGCCAATGAAATTTTAAGATTATTAAATTCAGTTTTTAGTACCGATGCATCATCATCTGCTAGCAATACCAAGGCATGTATATCTGTATTGTAACCTTGCTCCCATTCATTTACATCTGGGTCTTTTAATTTTTTCTTCACTTTTTTAGATTTCATACCACTCACAAAATCGCTGTTGCCAGACAATGTGTTATCATTTTCCCCTTCATCATCATCATCCAAAGGCTCATTATCAATGTTGCTATCTTTAAATTTTGTTGAATTGAATCCAAGATGTTCATAGCCACTGGCGGTAAGGTAGAAATTGGCTACTGTTTTACTTTTAAATGTTGGAATTGCTTTATGTGCTGCCGAATCTACTTTTTGATCCATTGCAGAAAATACAAATTTTTGCTGGCCAATAAATTTCCTTATCCATGCTGCTACTTCCGTTTTACCTGCAGTAAAGGTTAAAAAAAGTAAGCTGGCGTTATCTCGTGAATGAGATTTGAGAATATTGCTTTGTAAGTTGGGAGCAATGGCATTAAATACTGGCCCAGTAATGCTTATTCCTTTTTGGTCTAAATTGATGGCTGACATGTCGTTTTGTTTTATGGTAAAAGATATTTTATGAACAACTTTTTTTACATAATTGCAGCTATGGCTTAACACTTTTATTGAACGCAGAAAAGAGGTATGTCGTACTCATTTATAGTATTGTAAAATGAGAGGGGTAATTTTTGATGATGAAGATATATAAATTAAATCATATAAATAATAAAATTGTTATTTATTTTTATTCTTAAAATGGGTTTATTGTAAATGCTTGATTTTGTTGTTGATTTTCGAAGTATTGCCCAGCAAAGAACCTACGTTGAAGGGCTGCTGCATACGAAGGGTTTATCCCGACACTTCGTGGAGGGACGAAGCGATAGCGTAGCCCGCAGTACGCCGAACAACTGCCGCATGCTGTTTTATGCCGACAGCCCCCGCTTTTATAATTTGCTTTGAGTAACTTTGCAGCATAATATTCTAATTATGAAAATGGGATTAAACATAAAAATAAAATACATTTTAGTATTGTTGCAAGCGGCCTTTTTATTGTCGTGCAATAGCAATGCACAAACAAGCAATATTTCTATAGATGCTTTTGAAAAAGGGATAAAGGAAAAAGATGTTCAATTACTTGATGTAAGAACTGCAGGTGAGTACAACGATGGACATCTTGCACAATCTTTGCAAGCAGACTGGAACAACAAAGCAGAATTTGTAGAACGTGTAAAAGCCTTGGATAAAAGCATTCCTGTATACACTTATTGCCTTAGCGGAGGTAGAAGCAATGCTGCCATGGAATGGTTGAAAGCGAATGGCTTTAAAACAGTGTACAATATGAAAGGTGGGATAAATGCTTGGAAACAAGCTAGCAAACCAGTGGAGGGAAAAAGTAATGTTGCACAAATGACATTGCAAGAATACCAAAATTTACTTCCACTAAATAAAACAGTGTTAGTGGATTTTGGTGCAGAATGGTGCCCCCCTTGCAAAAAAATGGAACCCATAATGGATAGTTTGAAAAAGCAAAACTATACAGTTATAAATATTGATGGGGGTACTCAAACAGCTTTATGCAAAGAAATGAATATTGACGCCTTTCCGGTTTTTATTGTATATAAAGATGGCAAAGAGATAGCTCGCAAAGAAGGGTTACAAGAAATGGCTGTATTAAAAGCATTAATGCAGTAAGATTGTAACTCGGCTGTTGTTTAGCGTATCGTAAGGGAGAACTTAGTAATTTATCCTTCATCGCATCTAAGGTTGTCTACCTTTCTACAATACACTTATTTTGAAATTACCAATAAGGTTTACAAGGCTTGCGATATTTTTAATGCGCCCTCGTTAATCTTTAGTACTTTTAAAAAATGCAATCAAATACTTTTTTCCTATACGGTGCCAATGGTTATACCGGCGAATTAATAGCTCGATTTGCAAATGAATATAATTTGCAACCCATACTTGCTGGTAGGCGAAAAGAGCAGATTGAACCGATGGCAAATAAACTCCATTTGCCTTTTAAAATTTTTGATTTAGATGATACAACGGCCTTGCATGCTGCATTGCAGGAAGTAAAAGTTGTATTGCATGCTGCAGGTCCATTTCAATTTACTGCAAAGCAAATGATAGAGGCTTGCTTGCAAACGGGCACTCATTACTTGGATATTAACGGAGATATTGCCGTTTTTGAAATGATAAAAACATATGATGAAGCGGCAAAGAAAGCAGGTGTAATGCTCATGCCTGGTGTAGGGTTCGATGTAGTGCCTACCGATTGCCTTGCCTTGCAATTAAAAACCCTCTTGCCCGATGCGATAAAATTACAATTGGCTTTTGCAACCTTGGGTGGAGGTTTATCGCATGGTACGGCTACAACCATGGCAAGCAAAATAGGCGAGGGTGGGGCGGTTAGAGCCAATGGAAAAATAATAAAGAAACCGCTTGGCCAAAAAGGAATGTTGGTAGATTTTGCTGTGAAAAAATTATTTGTAATGAGCATTCCTTGGGGAGATATTTCTACAGCACATTTTACAACTGCTATCCCCAACATTGAAACCTTTACTGGTATTTCTAAAAAAGCATTTTATTTATTGAAAGCCCAGTTCTTATTTAACTGGCTTTTGCGCACAAGATTTGTGCGAAATATTATAAAGAATAAAATAAATAGTTTACCCGCTGGTCCAACAGATGCGCAGCGAGAAAAAGCTATTGGATTTGTGTGGGGCCAAGCCACTAATGCTGCAGGTAAACAAGCTACGGTGCGTATAAGCGGCCCAGAGGGTTATACACTCACGATGCATAGCTCCTTGTTAATTTTGCAAAAAGTATTGGCTGGTAATTTTAAAGTTGGTTATCAAACGCCAAGTTTGGTATATGGCGAAAACTTGGTAATGGAAATACCGGGGGTAGAGAAATTATAGACACACTTAGATACTAGCAGATAGGTACCCCAGCCTTGTGTATAAGCGTATCTGTGCGGTGCTAAAAAAGGGAATGGGATAATTTGATGACACAGAAAGCCGATATGTAAGCCACGACTTATTTCTGTGCCAGCGTTAAGGTAAGCAACGAAGGGAAGTTTTTTTATTAATTTTCAGCGACTTAACTATGCAGTATACCTAGAACAACGAAAATATATTTTATTCATTGAGCTATTGAATTGGAGAAGGCCAACAAATAAACATTTAATATTTTCTTAAAGCAATTTAATTTTTTTTGGATTATGCTGCCGTACCTTTGTCAATTAAATTTAAGCGAGTAAGATCATGGTGGAAAATAAGCCGCAGGTATCCATTTTAATGGCTGTTTATAATACAAATTTTTCTTTAATTGATAGAGCCATTAAATCGGTATTGTCACAAACATTTACCAATTATGAGTTGATATTATTAGACGATGGTAGCGATATAGTTACTCATTTTAATTTGGTTAATTACGCAAAATTACATCCTCATAAAATTACTTATTTACAACATTCCAATATTGGGCAATCAAGATCTATCAATCGTGGAATTGAGCATAGTAAAGCTGACTATATTACGATTTTAGATGCGGATGATGAGTACTTACCAAATCATCTTTCATTTTGCTTGGAGCAAATGAGTTTATATGATTTAATAGCGTCTACTACTACAACGATTGTAGGAGAGGAATCTGATTATTATGTTACTGATAAACACGATAAAACTAAACTGATACATGTAGACGACTGTATTTTATTTGCAACTTTATTTGGTAAAAAAGAAGTTTTTGCTACTTTAAAATTTGAAGACAAATATGCAGCGGATGCCTATTTTTACGAGCGTGCTGCTGAACGTTTTATAGTAAACAAAATTGATTTAAGAACATATATTTATTATAGAAATAATCCGGATAGCATAACAGCCAAAATGAAATTGAAAAACGCTCCGCAATCTTTTTAATCTTAACTGCAGCCTTGTTTAAAATAAAAATGAGTGCTTTAAAGTAAAAATCTGCTGCATAAAAACCGCTCCGTATTTGTAAAAAGATTTAATTTATTATGCGAACCAATCACTTATACAATAACTTGATTTTGGCTACTTATATTTCAGGTACTTTTGATGTTAATAGAAATGAAATATTATCTGATGACGATGTGAGCGTTATTAAAGAATGGGCAGATTCGATTGTAGCACTTAATTTGCATGCAGTTGTTTTTCATAATACTTTATCTGAAAACAGTACTGCTAAGTATGCTAATAATATTAATTTTATAAAAGTACATTACAACGAAAAATACAATGCCAACATTTTCAGGTACTTTTTGTATAATAATTTTATAAAGGAAAACGTTGCTGTTTTAAAAAATATTTTTCTAACAGATATTACAGATGTAGTGGTGATAAACAACCCTTTTTTGCAAAAACTTTTTATTAATAATCCAAGTAGTATTTTTTGTGGAGATGAACCTAAGTTGCTTCAAAATGATTGGATGAGGGAACACGCTGCCCATCTCAGAGCGAAAATAACATCATATGCTTTGTACGAAGAAAACTTTAAAGAAGCACCACTACTTAATTGCGGTATTATAGGTGGGAATATAAGTGTAATAAAACCATTTTTAGAAAAACTTTGTTACATACATGAAACCTATAATAATGATAACAATACACTTTTTACTGGGGATATGGGCGCTTTTAATTATTTAATACGTACCTACTACAATGAAAACCTAATTCATGGAACGCCGGTAAATACTACTTTTAAAGCTTACGAGGTAGAGCGAAATGATTGTTGGTTTAGGCATAAGTAGATATCCACCACCTTGTGGCAAGTATGTAAAAATACCTATCCTTCTAAAACTGGATATGCAGGCCAGCCTTGTGTAAAATCGTATCTCTGCGGTGCTAAAAAAATAAAATAATACAACGGCACAGAAAACTAACACAAATGCTCTGCCACATTTCTTGCATTAGAAAAGCAATACCCCATCTATTGAACAACACCGAAAATAACGCTCTTGCACTTGAGCACTTAGCTAGAAGTAGCTTGTTGTTGTTGGAATGTAAAAATAATAAATTCGGCAGGACGAACCACCGCCACTAGAACTGTTACCTTCAGATAGCCGTTTAAGATATCATCGCTGGTCATCGTACTGCCAAGGCCACAATTTACATGGTAGGCATCGGAAGCTTTGGCACCCTGCAAACCACCTTGTGCCCACACAGAATGCAAAAAGCTGCCCACCATACTTTTAACTGCTTCCCAAGTATTTTTATTGTTGGGTTCAAATACGTAAGCTTGTGCAGCCAGTTTGCAGCTTTGTTCTAAAAATATCATAGTACGCCTTACAGGCAAGTACTTCCAGTCTGAACTATTTCCATCCAACGTTCTGGCACCCCATATCAATATGCCCCTGCCGGGGAACGTCCTAATTGCGTTGATGGATTTGCCAGAAACGGCGTCTACATTTAAGCTTGCCTGCTGCTCATCGGACAAGTTGATGGGCAATGGCTCAGTAGCACCAACAATCGTTGCATTGGCTGGCCCTTGCCAAGGCCCCGTGTTATTATCAATTGTGGTAATTACACCTGCAATGGCGCCACTAGTTGGCAAAATATTGGCTACACTTAACACTTGCTTTATTATGTTGTTGTAGGCAGAACTAGCGGTTAACAGGGCATTGTTATTTTGTGAAACGGTCAGCCCGCTGCTGGTATTTTGTATATTAGCTAATATGGCAGCAACAGTAGTATTGGGATTAGCAGCAGGATTGATGATGGTTGCCAACTTGGTTACATCGCCTCCAAAGAGGTTGGTATAATCAATGTCGGATGACTGCATAATATTGGTACCTATAAAAGGATAATAAGCTGCGCCATAACTTAGACCGATGGTACCTGTTGCAGCCCTAAAATTGGCAATATCATTTTTATAAACAATGGGATCGGGATTGTTGCCATTTATGATATCAAAGATTGAAACCGAAGTACCCATGTTACTGCTCTGGAGTAGCATGGCTTGCATCAAAGTACTATTATCAGCGGCACTCAATAGGGTGGCTTCCGGGCAAATATACATGGTAGGATCTTGCAAGTTTAAAAGAGCTTGCAATCCCGTCATCAAATCGTTCAGCTGTACATGGGGGTTTATCAGCGGGTCGCCTGGGTTTATGGGTATACCGCTTGCTGTGCCATAGTTGCCTACAGATACTATGTAAGCCGAACCACCGCCATTTTGATAAAACAACTCCACACTGTTATACAAATAGTAGATGGTACTGGCATCTGGCACAATGGAAAAGTAGGCCCCATTTATTTGTAAATAATTTCCCAAAGCTGGCTTGGCGTTCTGTTGTGTTAAATAATATTGTGGGCTGTATTGCTTTGGCTTAGTGGCAGGCGGCGGTGGAGTAGGCAAACAGAAAAAAGTTTCAAAGTCGCTTAACGAGTTAATCAACACAGCTACGTTTGTATATGATTTGCCTTCATATAAAGCTTGCGGGCTGTATCCAATAAATGCAGGGATGGCTGTTGGTGCCGGAACTACAGAATTGGGAAAGGCATTTATCTCATTGATATAAACACCCGGAGTAGCAATTGTTTTTGGATTTATCATATCTTTATTTTATTAAAATTATTTAGCTCAAATTAAATCTATTTCCCTGTTTAGTAGTTGTATAGTTACAAGTTACGTTACAAAATTATGGCTAATATTCTCTTCAACGACTAGAATAAATACCTGTTTTTTAAATAGCCCTCGGGAAGTTTCGTTTGTTCCCCCTATAATTGGTGGGTAGATTAATCACCACTATCCGTAGCGTTCAGCGAAGCGTCTCTACTAATTTTAAATAAAAAGGAGACGCTGGCTTTATTCGCCAGTAATAAAAACAAGCGCAAAAAAATATAGTCTCTCGAAGTTTTGATTGCCATCGTTTGTAACCCTCACCATCCTAAGTAGTCACAGCCTCTACCTTTAAGTCTTCTAGGCTTTGTCAACCAGCAAGTCAAGTTTTTTATCATTTTTTAGTCGATTATTATTTACCTTCTGTTAGTATGTAGAATGCTACAATTTAATTGCAAGATTGTGTAACATTTATTATTATTAATTTTTGAACCTTTGTTTAAAAGATAAAATCTTCAATATAAAAATTAATAAAGATGAAATTAGTAGAAGAACAAATTGTCCTAAAAACAACGGCGGAAGAAACTACCGTATTACACAGCGGTATCAAAAGCCATAACCCTGGGCTAAGGGCTTTACTTGCCATAAAAAATTTTACTACTACGCTAGAACAGGATTATACAGCGTTGTTGAAATTAGAAACTGAGTTAGATGAGCTGAATAAAAACGGTTTGTTGATGATAGAAGCGTCCGCTTCGGCTGAAGAAATAGCCAATTGGAAGTTGCATTTACAGGAATTAGATAATGCGGTAAAAGGTATGAACGATACCCTTGCGGCGGCAAAGGAAAAGATAGCACAAAAAGCAACCGATGGTTATGCGAATTTATGGAAACAACTGTCCATACACTTGGCGGCATTAAAAAATCATTCTAGCAATATTGCCAATATGGGGTTGGCGTTGTTGCCAGTAGCGGCTCATGCACAATGGGAAAAGGAATTTGTACAACTTGAAACCCCGCTAGTGCAATCCATCGTTACGCATGTGGAGTCGTGCAGGGTTTTATTGCAAATGATAGAGCGATATACGCCAGATGAACTCAATGCCATCACCAAAATTATTGTAGACCATGTGCCTATTGATTTTACTTACGAAGAAGCAGTGGAGTATCAAAATGATTATTATAAAGCACTGGTAAATTTTAAACAAGAATTTAAAGAAGAAAAAAATCTTTGGGACAAATTCTTGGATATTTTAGCCGGTGGCACACACCAGCCACCATCTGAAAGGGTAATGATGGAAAGATGGCTAGAGGGAGAAAAGGGGGATCTTTAAAATAACAATTGAATATAACACCGATAGTTGTTACGCTAATGAAATCGTTTTATACAGATTTTATAAAGAGCGTGAAAATCTTTATCGATACAACTCCAAAAAAAACTATTCCAAAAAATAAATATACATCTTCAAAGAATTGTTGACCAAAGTACCTATGCCCAAAGGCGCAGGGATGGAAGCGGCACCGCAGCCCGGGTGAGCAAACAAGGCGAGGAACGAGCCGTAGATTGCGATGCACGGGCGGAGGTACAGCGTACAGCCTGTTGCCGCTGTTTAATAATGGTATTTGCTCATCGCCCCAAGGTTTTATATTTTATGCTTGCTTATTGGATTATAAAAAATAGCAAACACCTTTTTTGGTAATCCGCAGTTAGATAAATGGAATTAAATTGGGTGCTATTTTTTTGCCGTTTCAAAATCTAAAACAGCAATGGTACGTTCATATAAATTGTGGGCTTCTTCGGTAGAATCTCCTATACATACCATGCCCATTTTTCCATATTGGGATAAAGCGCCTATCATATGAAACATGACACCTTTTTGGGTTGCACCATCAAAATGTAAGCCATGAAAAATGGCTATTTCTATAAGGTCTTTTGGTGATAGGCCTTTGTACGTTTCGTTTTGTATATTATCGGATGCATAGTAATAACGAGGTTGGTTGGTTGCAGTTGTATATACACCCGTTTTTTCATTGTAGCTGCCATCGGTCAAAAATTGCAACATTAAATAAGGGTGTGTTGTACCTCCTTTTCTTAGGTTTATTTCAATAGCATAATGTTTCCAAGTATGCTGTTCTTTTACCGAAATGAAATCTATACTAAAGCGACCTAGTACACCTTGATCTCTTAAAACTTGGGAGATTTTTTTTGCTAATTCGGCAATGTCTGCACTATAAGCGGCATCTGCAGGAAAATATGCGCCAACAAATACCTGGCCATTTAGAATCTGATCATGTGTAGAAATAATGTCAATTTCGCCAAGTGGATTTATGCGGCATTGAACAGAGGGAGAAGCCTTTATTTCGGCTTCTACAAAAGCCTCTACAATGCCTTCCATTTTATTGAATAACTCCATGTAAGTATCAAAACTTACCTCTTTTGCTGTAGGTATTAAAACAGTAGAAAGATTTTTCTTTAGCCAATCTTGCAGCGCTGTAGTATCAATTTCTGTTGGATATTTTACCATGGCATTGCCATCTCCCGAAAAGCCATCATTTAATTTTACAACCGCTTTTTTCAAAGAGGGGTTTCTTCTCTTGAGTGCTGTAAGTGCTTCCACCATGTCTTCAAAATTTGCCAAGTCTTCTTTACCATCAGGTGCCAATACATTTGCCTTTGAAAAAGCCCTTTTACTTCCACTTTTGGTACCCATATAAATGAGGGAAGGATCGCAACCATATATAGGAATACCCAATCTTACAGCCAACGTTCTTTCGTAAGCGGTGGTATTAAAGCAAGCAATATGAGCAACATGATCGGGGGGTATTAGTTTTTTTATTCTTTCTGTCAACCGTGGACGATCTAAAATCTTTTCGGTAAGCGAAAGGATAGAGGTATCAAAACAACTAAGCATGGTCAATCTTTCACTTGCATGATAGCCAGTGATACCTGGTAATAAGTGTAGATAATAATCAATAATAAATGGATCGATAGGAGCGCTGCTAACATAGATTACTTGCGCCCTAGGCATGCGTAGCAGCATGAGTAAACACAACAACCTTTCTTCATAATGCATAGCAGCTTGTACAGAGGCCAACACTTTTGTATCGAGTGTTAAACTGGGTATTACCACTATTGTTTTGGGTGCATAGTTATCAGGGAAAAATAATCTGAACTGATTTGCAAACCCTTTTTGTATATCGTCAAATAATTGTAACTCTTCGTTAGAGCCTGCTTCAGGTTGGCAACTTGTGCAATAATTAAATAATAATTTTTCAGGTAGCAAGTCCTGCTTATTCCTTGTAGATAGTTTATAAATGGTAGGGCAATCTTAGTTGAAAACAATGATACAATAGCTGCGGTAAATCATTTCATAACCTTATTTATATCATTTTTAATATAAGCTCAAAAGAAAACTAAACAGTTGTGCTTTGTATTTCTTTAATTTTAAATGCATAATATTTGGGGAATAAGAAAATGATGACTTTTAAAGAGTAGTAGATTGCTAATAGCTTTTTTATCAGCTTTAAATTAAAAGTAAGCTATTGGGAAAAATGAAGTGCGTATGTAACCTAGTACGTAAAAAAGACCCCAACATGAAAGGTATGTTGGGGTAGTTGTAATTATTTTTATTTATAAATCTCTATATCTTGCAAATGCTGTGGCGAACTTTGTATTATAAATAGGCTATCATCTTTTGCCATTTGGCAATAATTCCTGTCTTGTAGAAAAGCGCAGGTCTTATCAAACTTATCGAAAACGCCGGTCCACATTCTAGTGCTACCTATCAAATATGTTTCTACATCTAACAGTCTGTAACCATCTGTTGATTGTTCTTTAATAAGCAAATTAAATTCGGTTAAAGATTTGTTGTAGTAGAAATGGGTGGCTTTGCCAGCTCGCCAAACGCCGCTCCATAAAAGGTTTTCATCTTTATCTTTAAACACTTCAATATCAATTAAACTAAGCGCTTTGCCCTGTAATTCTTTGTGCTTATCTAAAAATGAAGCACTGCTGTAGTTTCTATACATAGCGTAATCATCGGTGCCAGCTTCAAATACGCCAGCCCAATACCGTGTGCCGTTGTCTTCGTAGGTTTCTAAGTCTATTAAGCGATCACCATCCTTATTCATTTCTTCCCACTTGTCATTAAAACCTTCTTGGCTAAAGTTTCTCCATAGCGCTGTTTTCTTATTTTGTTTTTTAAATATTCCATCCCAATACCTTACTCCATCTATCAAATAAGTTTCTAGGTCTATCAGATCATAACCAGCTTCTATATCTAGCCATTCCCACTCGGCTCTAAATTGATCAAAACCAAGTCTTCTACGCCAAATTGTTTCGCCTGCATCTTGTCGCCAAACACCTACCAAGCGATCCATACCAGTAGGAGCAGGGCAACTTTTACTTGGCTGGCACATAATATTTTTAAACCCATTTTCATCTGGAGAAACTTTTTTGCCATAATACTTTTCAATTCTCTTTGCCATATTAGAAGCATCGCAATAGCTATCCCCATTTATCATTACAACTACGCCTAATCCTGAAGATGGATAAAATGCCAATTCAGTGCTTATTTCATTGTTGGCACCGCCGTGTGATACCCTAATTTCGGAACCCTTTGTTTCGTTTTCTAGGCCATAGCAATAAGTCTTGTTACCGGCCACAGGTTGCCACATTTGCGATGTGTTTTTTACAATTTTATTTTGCATGAGCGCCATCATAAATTTTGCAAGGTCTTCTATATTGGAAGCCCATCCTCCACCTGGTAATTTCCACATCACAGATCCTTCCGCTTGCCTGTTGAGCCCGCCATTGCATGCAAGTTCGTATCCTTCGTGGCCGGCAGATACATGTGTAAGGCTGCTCAACCCGTTGGGGTTTTTAATTTTACTGTCAATAAATCCAACATAACCATTGGTGCTTTTTACATCTACCACTGCACCAAGCAGGTTGTATGCAAATGTGGAATAACAAAAATCGGTACCAGGTGTAAAATTTAAGCCAGCATAGCTAAAAACATTTACACATAGATTGGCATTAAAAGCAACTGGTAAACCATAATTGTTTTCATTGTACTCAGTATAATGATTGATACCACTTCGGTGACTCATTAGTTGACCAACAGTTATCAGGTCTTTATTACCGTTAGAAGGCCAATAACTTACCATATTACCCACTTTGGAATTGAGACTAAATTTGCCATCTTCTATCAGGTTCCAAGCAGCAGCGGCTGTTAAAGTTTTGGATATAGATGCCCATCTAAAAACCGTGTTGGTTGTAACGGGTTGTTTGCGCAATTCATCTAAATGACCATACGCTTTTTGGTGAATAATTTTACCATCTTTGACAACTGCTACGGCACAACCTACATAATAACGCTTGGCCATTTCGTCGAGTACAATTTCGTTAATTGCTGCTATGTTTTTTTCTGCCGTATTTGGTTCATTTTTTTTTGTGATGGCCGCCAAAAAAATCAAACTCAATGGTAGGCATAAGAATAACAGAACTCTTTTGGTGCTTTTACTTTTCATAATAATTTTTTTTTAATTAAAGCATAAATGTAAAAATTAAGAAAATATTTAATATCACCTAAATGGGTGGTTTTATTTTTTGCAAGCAATAGCGTGTATAATATTTTTTTAGAACACAGTTATAATTTCAACTATTGCTTTGTAAGATTATTGCAGTTTGCTTATTTTATGATACACTGTACAACAGCCAGGGCGATATGGGTTTTAAACTGCAGCCACAGAATGGATAACTATTGGAGAGGAGGAAAAGGAAAAATAGTGAAGGAAACTTTAAGCTCATTTGCAATTAAAAAGCATACACATCTATGATATCATTCTACAACCAAATGCTGGATAATACTTTGATTGTTTTGCAAAAAGTAAATAAAACAATATTTATTTCAACGTTTTTCCTTTTTAATGTTATCTATTACATCTCCAAAATTTTCTGTAAGAAATACCAACACTGGGCAATCATTTTTTTTAGAATATTTTAGTAACAACAGTGCAGCTTTGCAATTTTTATTATTTCGGTATAATTTGTAAAAGCGGGCAGATTGGTAAAACGTAACAGTATAAAAATCATTTTTGGCAGTGGGCGAAACAATATTTGCCACATTGTACAATTGTGGTTGCACCGTATTTTCGTTTTCTAATGGCAGTGTAATGCTACTCATGCTTTTAAATGATAACAACATAAATATACAAAATAAACCAAGCCTGCAGGTTGTACAAGCTTGGTTTATAAAAGGTAATTTGTTCATGGTATGCTGCTTATTTGGGTGCATTTATAATTGTAGCTTATTTATTTACCGCTGAGAAATGAGTCATAAGAGACTTCGCAGAGAATCTTAGCGAATTCTCCCTGCGCTCCTTTACTTTGCGGTTATTTTTTATCGCTATAATCTACTTTTGAGAGGGATAATTTTTATATACTCTCGCTTATTTAGTTACAAGTTTTCAAAGGTTTATAATTAATAAGTGTCTGCTCTGTTAGTGTATAATTTGGATCTGTACCATACCCGCCGTTACTTGGCCAATACGCCGTACCTGGTTGTATGCTGTAAGACGTAACGGATGCCCCAGCGGCGCAACTCGTATTTTCCTGTGCTGCAAGCCAGGTAGAAAGTGTTACAGGAGTTGTAAACATACCAGGGTCTATCACATAACAAACCTGAAAAGTTCTCCCACGAAATGTTCTATTGATGCGAAACAATGGAACCACATGGTACCACCAATCTACACAACAACCACCCCACATATTTGCTTTCACATTGAGATTGCCATAACTGAAAACTTTTTCGCAACAATAGCCATATTTTTTTATAAGCATCTGGCGCATTTTATGTGCCCTGGCATAACAGCCATCTCTTACATATTGAAAAGGTACGCAGTTGGTAATAGAGTAGGGGCCAGGATTATTGCAACCTTCTTTGGCTACATGATTAAACATAGCGACTAAGGTGCTGTAGTTTGGAACAACATTGGTACAACGCCAAAGAATAGGAAACCACTTTTGGTATTCAACGGTATTAAAAATACTGGTATCTATTTTTGAAACAACTACTGCAATCGGTGAATCGCTTTTTATTTTCATGCTGGGGCTGTTTATACCTTCGCCGGTATTGTATGCCCTTACTTCTTCGTCGGTGGCTTTTTTAAAATTGACGATATTGGTGGTTCCATTTTTTGCAAAAACCCTTATGGGAATATTATTTTTTTGAACATCGTATAACAAAGTCCTATTTTCCAAATATAACTTATCGTCTTTTGCAAGACTATAAGGTGCGGCCCTTTCATAAAAATTAATGGTTACATTTCTTCCATCTCTTGCGTCCGTTATAGAAGCAATAGTGAGCAAGCTGTTATCGCCATCTTGTGCAGGTTGTGCTGCCTTGTTTTGTTGTGTGCCTGCATGGCTATTGTTGCAGGCGTTGTTAAACAAAACAATTGCCAAAAAGAAAATACTTATATTGAAAATAAATTTTACCAATAGCATGGGTGAAAGCAATTTTTTCATGACGTGATTTTTTACTGTTTGTAGATATGTAAAATTACAAAGCACAGCATGCTGGGCAATACCACTTTTGTGTTATAATAACGCATTGGCTTTTTGTAACAATCCAATATTAATACTTTAGCATCGGCAAACAGTTCGTCGCACAAACTTTGGGCTGGTAGTCATGTTGAGACGCTGATAGATAGTTTTTTAAGTTCGTCTCTACTAAAATAGGGACAGGTTGAGAATGACAAAATTTCGATTAATAAATAATCTCAGGGTGAGCCACTCATGCACAGCATCCTGTGGAAAAAAAGTTTTTAAGCTCTTCCCTACTAAAATAGGGACAGGTAACGAATGACAAAAGTTCGTTACTGTGGGACTTTCAGGCTGAGCCTGCCTTTGTCGGCAGACAGGCTTGTCGAAGCCGATGTGCTTCTTCAAACCCGCCTTCGATAGGCTGCTAATGACACGTACTATAAAACGTTAAAAGCAATGTAATAAAATATCCCACAAAGTACACAAAGAAATACTTAGTGAAGCTTAGTGAACTTTGTGGGAATCCTAAGTGTCATTTACAAAGAGCTTAAAAAGTTTTATGTGTGCCTCAGGCTGACACCATAATAATTTCAACTTAATCGTTTTACAACACATGTCATTAAAAGCTTGTCGGCATCAAATTCGTATATAATTTTAATTCTTTGCAAACGATACGAAATACAAAAACCTATGCGCTGTGTGTACCACAGTAATAATTGCCTTTCAATAACTCGAATATTCCTTTAAATAATTTTTTGAACACTTGTATTTCTTTTTGGCGGAACTCTGCAGGGGGTTTAATTATTTAACACAAAAACTTTTCAATTATGCCAAAAGTAAAATTTGCATTAAAAAAAATGCGTTGTCTCGAAGAGACCAATGAACCAAGTGCATCAGAAGAACCTTATGTATTGGTGTTTGCATCGCAACTTAAAAAAGTAGCGGGCCTGGTTACCATTCCTGCTGCATCTACCTGCATGTATGGCCCATGGGAGAATGTGGACAAAGGCGACCTCGTTGCCACATTTGTAAGCATCCCTGGACCATTGGGTGAAGTGCTCAATCATCCCTCCAAAAACTTTTGGGGATTGGATGGCAAGCCGCACGAACTGAACTCGCCAGAAGAAGCCATCTTTATTGTAGCACTTATGGAAAACGACGATGCACAGGCAGGCGGCATACGTGCGGGCTTGCATGCACAGTTGTTTGCAGCCATTACCTCCTACGCCAATGCGGGCATGACCAGGGCCTCGATGGTATCTAAACTCATAAAAGATACCAAAGATGTGCTCACGGGTGTAACCGTAACGGGCATACCCAGCAGCGATGACTTAATTGGCGTAGCCGAAATAAAATACACGGCTGCAGATTTGGTAAATGTAAACAGCAAAACGATTGTGAAAAACATTGAACTGGCAGGGGATGGTGGTAAGTATAG
Organism: Ferruginibacter sp.; assembly: GCA_031380515.1. Lineage (GTDB taxonomy): Bacteria > Bacteroidota > Bacteroidia > Chitinophagales > Chitinophagaceae > Ferruginibacter. Next base: position 24,173 of record JANNGD010000099.1, read on the forward strand.
GTTGCGGTTTGAAATGAGTAAGTAGGGGTTTTTATTTTTTGAGAAATACCAGTGTGATAGCTGGTATTTTTTTTGGTTTTAAATATACTTCAGTGTGAGTGTGCTATAAAAATGATATATTTTAAATTATACATGCAAAAAGGAACTAACAAACTCTATACCCAAACAAAATTGTGGGTATGAAAAAATGTCCTTAAAATAATAAAGAACCCCGAAACATTCAAGGGTTCTTTATTTCATTTTACATTGTTACATGATTCTTGCAAGCCAGCTCTGGAGTACTTCTTACTTCATCTAAAAATAAATTAAATTCATCTCCAGCATTCTTTAGAGGTCGTTCTATTCTGAATGAATAATGTCTTTCATCAACTTCAAGAATGGTGACTGGTATTGCTTTTCGTCCATCCCAAGATATCCAATCTTTATCCGCTGGAATAAATTTCTCTGTAGTTCTTTTAGCATAGTGGAGTGGAGTTACTTTTTTGACAAACACAATTTTTCGTGGATCATATTTTTTAGTTACAGGCTTATTAAGGCTCTTTTTCTCTGAAACAGGAGCATTCTTTTTTTTCAGATAAACATTGTATGTTCTCCATGCCCTTATCAAGGCTTCAGTTGCACCAGTAGCAGCTCTCTTAAAATTCAAATGCCTTTGATAATCTTCCAATGTATTTGAACTAGGGAATTCATTATCTCTAAGCATATCTGTTGCCAAATCCCCTAGAGGCGAATTTCTATTTTTGTGTTTTTTTAGCCAATCAGTAAAAGATATATAGAACAGGTTGGTTATAACTCCAATTTCCTTTTTTGGAATTGGAGTTATAACCTTAAGGAAATGCTTCCAGTTAGAATAACCGAGTTCTTTACATAATAAGTCTAAAGCTTGGGTGTGAGTAATGTTACTTAGGGTCTTTAATTTTTTTGCTTGTCGCTTAACGTAAGCAATAGTGTGTGCTTTCATTTGAAAATGTCTTTTTGTTCTCATATGAAAAATGTCGCCCACCAACCATTTCTCTTATATGAGAAAAAGTGTTTTCAAATAAAATTAAATACAGTGCTGATACAACTTTGCTGCGGTTGGCGGCTGGCTTCTGCAAAGCCCGCTCGAAGATAAAGAATTATGGGAATAAATAATTTATTTTTTTTGACCGCAATTGGATTAGATATTCAAAATAACTTTTTCTTCTATCAAAGTCAAAATAAGTTACCGAACTGAGTACAGATTGCTTAACAAAGGCCCAAAGCTATTCAAGTCGTCCGGCACAATGCTAAAAGGCATTAATCTATTCCATATTCAAAATATAGATTGTGCATCCTCCTTTACACATTTGCTAAATAATACAAATGCAGCCTCGCAAGTTAAGCAGCCAAAACGAAAGGGAGATGGATGTAACTGATGTTAAAAATAATTTTGTATTTATTGTTTTGTAAAAAGATAAACCATACATTTGAAAAATGATTCTTGCACAAACCCCTTAAGTGTGAGTCTTTTTCAAAATGGAAGCTTAAATTACCCCTATTTAGATTTGGTTGATGGCTTTAGTTGATTGGATGTAATGTGAATTATAATAAAAATGGAATAGTGTATTGGCATAGGAATTTAATAATGGTAAAATATTGATTATAGTATCTTATATTGAAATTTTAGTTGCATGGATATTTCGAAACTGAAAACAATAAACCAAAATAGTATTTTATGCACAACATTTTATTAAACACTACAAATGAAGGTCATACTTACGAAAGCTTTTCTCCCAAGTTTTTAGAAATTTGTAATTCTCATAAACAAACAGATAGAGCTTTAGCTTTTGCTTTCATTCTTTATGATTTTACAAACCCTAATATTGCTGAAGTTTTACAAAATCGGAATTATTGGTTAGCATTAAATGATATATCAGGGGACTATTTAACAGTGTTTAGTTTTCACTATAAAGAAAGGGTAGAAAAACCCGGGTGGGGAAATTATAGAGAAAAAAATCTAACTGACATTCAAGAGATGATGACGACAACTATAATTTTTGACGAGCCATCTAAAGTTAACAAAAATCTTATTGAAACTTATTTTGGTAGTGACATTGATATTAAATATCCATCTGTTGCATTTTTTCAAGTACACGAAAACAAAGTAATTGATAATGTTTTAATTCAATTAGATTCGGACAAAATTGAAGATTCCTTTTTGGAATTAAAACTTTATATCCAAACTGCAGTTGAGACATTAAGAAAAATAACCGAAGAAAATAAAAATAATAGCAAGGAAATTTTTGGTTTGGTTGAAAGCAATGTAAAATCAGCACGAAAACTCCTAGTAATCAAGCGTAAAGCACAAACATTTTTATCAGTTACAGAATTAGTTGGTAAAATTGTTGGACTTGGAGGATAAGGACATAATGTTCAAACATCCAACATTTCTTATGGCGCAGGTAATTAAGTTGCTTATTATTTGAAAACTATTGCATCATACTCTGCCTCCATTGTTTAAGTCACTTGCCGCCTGCGTTGGTAACGGCACAAATGTAAATAGATAAAGCAGTTGACCTTTGTGGTCGTCCACAACCATTTATCAATTAAACAAAACGCATTGAGTTTTTATTTGAGTTGTACGATAAATACACGGCTGGGTTGTTTGTGAAGGAGAAGAAAGGAAAGAATAAAAATGCATGATAGTCATACAAAATAAATCATAGAGCATAAAATGAATAGAGCTAATTACATAAATAAAATAAATACTTATGCAGCAAGATTTGTATTAGAAGTTGAGGGCTTCAATAGTTCAAATTTGTATGATATAAATATCCATGCTGAAGGTTTTCTTATTCCGGTTTTAAACGAAGTATTTGGCTTACGATTGGAAAATCTAAATAATACTCAAAAGAAAAATTACCCTGCAATTGATTTGGCTGATTTTAAAAATAAAGTAGCATTTCAAGTTACTGCAACAAGCGATTTTAATAAAATAAAAACTACATTAGAAAAATTTAAAGAGCATAAATTAAATGAAGTTTTTGATGTTCTCTATATCTATATTATAACTCATAAAAAAGATAAATACAAAGATGAAAAATTGAAATCGGTTATTCCAAATGATTTTATTTTTACCACTTCCGAAAATGTAATTGATAAGGATAATTTATTACAGAAAATAACAGCTCTTAGTTCTACTCCAAAAATTGCAGCTATTTCGAAAATATATGAGCATGAGTTTTCAGATTTTCAAGTTCAAATGCGGGAGAAGGCTTATGTTAATGGATGTTTAAATACTGAGACTGAAGCTATATGTCCTAATCTATTAAAAGTATCTTTTCCAAAATATTTTTTTCAGGCGGAGTTAAATGTTGACGAAGAAGCAATACTTGATAATCTCAATACTTACCTTGTTTCAATCAATAAAAAAACTGTAAAAAAACTAAAACCCGGCAATCTCATAAAAAAAGCATTAAGAGCAGTTAATGTAAAATCAGGTGAGTGGGTACTTTATGAAAACTATATCTATACATTTAGAGAACTTGATAATACAAAAGAGCCATTCCGTAAAATTGTAGATATTGGAACTATTACCAAACTTGAATGCAAAGATTTTTATGAGAGCAATGAAAATACATTGAAAGTATTCAAGCATCTACTTCGTAATACGTTGATTGAATTATGTAAGTTAAAAGAAATAGAATGGTATGGGCAGCAGGAAATTTTCAGATTCGCTAATAATCAGAATGCTCCGAATCAAAAAAGGGTGAAGTGGAAAGGAAAAAATGAAGCCACGAAAACTGTAATTTTTGAAATGCATAATAAAAAAGAAGGTCATATTGTATGTTTCAGAAGCCTTGCGTTCAGAAGTTCTTTTTTTAACATTGAGGATTGTTGGTATTTGGTATTAAACCCAACTTGGAGCTTTACAAATCCTTATGGCTACCGGCCAAGTAGATTTGAATCAGCTTATATGTCTGGAATAAAGAGATTAGAATCTAATGGTACTATCTATAATTATTTTAGATTTTTCAGCTACTATTTTTCACACAAGGATTTGTTTACTACTCCTTACCCATATTTAGAGATACTCAAAAATGAAAAGTTGAGTATTAGTCCAAAGTTGGAAGAAAAAGCATGGAAGCCTACAAAGATTATTGAAGGAAAATCTGCGGATATTGATATTGAAATAAAGGCAGATAATGAATTAACCGATAACACACTATTTTAATTTATGAAAGTTAGATACATAGAAGAACCATCGTTACAATTTGGCAACAATCAGCATATCTGTCCGAAATATGGCATTTTTAACCATAACCCTTTTGACATCAATCAGGTTAGGCCAGAAAGAATTACTATTGGAATAATTGGTAAAGGAGAGAGTATTGATAAAGTCTTAGGATGGATTGAATCTTGTAAAAAACACATTGATGGAAAGCAAAGTAAGAACCCTCACCCTAATTTGTTCTTAAACTTTTGCGGCTTCAATAAGGAATTAGGTTTTCAAAGTGAGATTGTTTATGATGATACTTATTTAAGAAAAATAAATAATTCTGAGTTTGATGCAATAATTAAAAAGAAAGAAAATTTGGAAGAAAGAATCAATGACATTGCCAACTTATATTTATCGGAAATTAAATTTTTGTCTAAAAATAAAAAGCCAGATGTTATTTTATGCGCTTTAAGTGAAAATTTCATCACCTACATCCAGGAAAAAGAAATTGAGCTTGAAGATGATGATGAAACAGAAAAAGACATCGATTCAGTAGAGTCTGAAATTGATGCAGAGGAAATATCTGCCAAAGAACAAAATTTCAGAAGATACTTAAAGGCAAAAGCTATGCAGTATAATATTCCTATACAAATAGTTAGAGATAGAATTGCGAAGCCAACGTCCGAAATGCAGGATGAGGCAACGATAGCTTGGAATTTTTTTACTGCACTTTATTATAAGGCATCCGGCACTCCGTGGGCTTTAATCCGTAAAGATTCAGCCGAGACTACTTGTTATGCAGGAATTAGTTTTTTTAAAAGCAGGGATAAATCAACAACACAAACAAGCATAGCTCAAATCTTCAATGAACTAGGAAAAGGAGTTATCTTGAGAGGGGAGGAAATTACTCTTAAGAAAAATGATAGAACACCTCATTTGGCAGAAGAACAAGCATTTAATTTACTTACCCTATCTCTTAGAGAATATTATGATGCAGTGAAAATATTTCCTAAACGTCTAGTGCTGCACAAAACATCAAATTTTAGTCAAGATGAAATTTACGGATTTACGCAAGCTGCAAAACAGCTAAATATAAATCAAATTGATTTAGTTTCTATCCAGCGTTCAGATATACGTTTGTATAGAGAGGGCAATTACCCCCCAATGAGAGGGACTCATTTGTCATTAACAGAAGATCACAATGTTTTATACACAAGGGGATCAGTGCCTTATTATGAAACATATCCAGGCAAATACATACCTAGTCCTATTGAGGTTAAGCTTGCCTATTATGATGAATCTCCTAATTTGATTTGCGATGAAATTATTGCTCTCACAAAAATGAACTGGAATAATACTCAATTTGACAGGAAGTACCCGATAACAATTGAGTGTGCTAGAAATGTAGGAGAGATTCTGAAATATCTCGGAGAAGAAGATGATATGCAATTAAAATATAGTTTTTATATGTAGAATATTATCTGGTAAACATCTAATAAAAGGAGCGAATAAATTTTACCTTTAAAAATATGAAGATTATTAAAACAGAAACATACATTAAAAAACATACAAATTCCAACGATAATATCGAAGGTAATATTACTGAGGTTGGCAACATGGCTATGGGCTTGGTCAATAATTCGGAATTACAATTATTTAGAATTGAAGACAATATTTATTTCACCAATGTTGACACCGATTTTATTTTAGATATTCTTATGGATGTATGGATAAAATTTGACAACGAAGGAAAGGTTGTTACAGTTTCAGATTTATATGAATTATACTGCAAGGCAAAAGATTGCGAGGAAGAGGAGATTAATAAATCTGATGAATTGGGTAGAACTTGGCGCATATTGCATTTTAATAGGAGGATATCCAAAAAGCCGTTTAGTGTAATGGAGGAAAATTTAAAAGCTGTCTTAGAAAAATCCTCAATTCAGGGAAACTAATTTATCCCACTCCCTCGCCTAAGTGCATATCTCACGCCCCATTCGCTAAAATAAATTTTACGAAAAAAATACGTGTCACACCCATTGGGAATCCATTGCCAGCATTATTCAGTGCCGTGGCTTGGTCGCCCGCCTTGTTCCTGTGCTTCCGTGAGACAGTATTGTAAGCCTCTGCGGTTTTATTTTATTTCCTTCCCCGTTCTATCAATATAAAAACTTCGGCCCGCATCGTCTTTTACCCACGCTATTCCCGATTCAAAGCTTGTTGCATCAGCAAAGGTTAATGGTATAACTACATCGCCCTTTGTGTTTATAAAGCCGCACTTGCCGTTTAACCTTACTTTAGCCAGGCCTTCGCTGAAACCATTCACCATATCGTATTGCAGGGGTATTACCAATGTACCTGCCTTGTCAATAAAACCAAATTTATTTTGTTTCATCACCCAGGCCCTGTTGTCCAAAAATCCCGGGGAAAAATCATCGTAGGCATCATAGAAGATCTCTTTACCGGTTGAATCCATCATACCTTTCTTATTGTCTTTTCTGAATTTTATAAGTCCCCAATCGTAGTCGTAAGCGCCCATCAAATAATTTGGCGGCGTAATAATTTTTCCGGTGGCTAGGTCAACCAAACCAGCCCTGTCGCTGCGCAGGCCTTTGTAAACAGCAATGGCGCCGGCCGTTTTATCTATACGGGTTATGGTCTCAAACTGGGCTTTTGTGGTAACCACTCCTTTGGTATTGATGGCCCCCAATAATTTTTCTTCATTCGTTATAATAGCGTAGCCATTTTTAAACTGGTAAATACTGCTGAATGTGGGCTTTATTATCCATTTTAACTTCGCATCCATTAGGCCTGCAAGGTTGTTTTGCTCTACAATAAGCAATCCTCCTTCCGTTGCCCTGATGCGGCTATATTCAAACGGTAGTAACTCCTTAAACTGCTGATCAATAACGCCGTATTTGCCATTCTTCATGGCTAGAAACTTTTTACCATCAACCCGTTCATCAAAAAGAAATATACCTTCGGGTAACGCAAATGCTTTACCACTGGTATTAATAAATATTTTTTCTTTTGGATCGTTGGATACTTTTACAAACCAACCGTTGCTGAAATCGCCCTGCATTTCTTTGTACTGCACGGGTACAATTTCTTTTCCGCTTCTGTCTATAATACCTTTGATGGTATAGCGTGTTGGCTTGCCGTTTACTTTTTTTGATGTATCGGTTACTTCTTTGGTTGCCACTGCAAATCCATATTTATAATCGCTAACAGATGCATAGGTTGCTGCAACTATTTCCTTGCCGGTTTCATCAAGTACGCCGCTAAACTTACCCTGTGTAAAAATAGCCCTGCCTTCGTTAAAAGGCGATGGCTTAAAATAATATTTTGGTTCTACGACTACATTACCGGTTTTGTCCTTAAAGCCCCAAAGTCCTTTGGTATTTTTAAATAATGAGATGTTCTGGCTTCTGGCAGCAAATGCCAAACACAATGCCAGGGTTAAAAGGCCCATATATTTTTTCACGCTGGGTAAATTTTAATTGTACAAAAAATGCTGACAATAAAATTAAGCATAGAAGCGGCCAGTTTGATACCCGCCAAAGGGTATTTTAGAAGTTTATTGTACGCTACAATAAGAAGCCTAAAAAGAGAACGCAGTAAACAATCCCTTTCCTTGGTGCTTGCGTCTCGGCGGGGTTTTCACAAGAACAATTATTGAAGTATAACAGAACTAACCGTGAAACCCCTCGCCCTCGTTTGTAGATGACCTAGGCGCAGCGTGCTTGTGTTAGGCTTGGGCACATACTTATGAGCGAAGTAAACAATGGGGCAAAAGGTAAATGCTTACAAATTATAATAGTTAACACTTGGTTACACTTCATACCGACTACAAAGGCAATTTTACTTAAAAGAAGTATGATTGTTTTTAGTTAGTAGATTTATGGATTATATTTTATACTGTGATTCAACATATCCGTGCGCCGAAACTGCTCATTATTTAATAAGAAATTTTAACTTTACGAAATGAGCGAAGTACAACAAATTACAATAGCCGAAAAGTTGAAACAGTACAGGCGTATCAATTGCCTATCGCAAGAAAAACTCGCCGATCTAGCTGGAATTTCTATAAGGACCATACAAAGGATAGAAGAAGGTAAATCAGTTGGTAGTGGGTATACCCTTAACGCCTTAGCAAAAGCATTAAATATTCATTCATCTGAATTGATGTCGTCGGTTTCACCAAAACTATCTCCAGTGTACGATAATACATCTAAATTGAAAATACTAAACTTTAGTGCAATGGTAATGTTGTTAATTCCATTGGCCAATGTTTTTATGCCGGCTTATTTTTATTGGAAAAACAGAGATGATGAACATGTGAAAACCATAGGAAAAAGAATAGTAAGCTTTCAAATATTTTGGGCATTGGGTACATTGTTGATTTCAATTGTCGTTCCTTCTTTACTGCTGCTTTTGTCTTCAACACTCAGAGCCGGCAGTGTTCCATTATTTATTCCAATTTATTTTATTGCGGCCTTTTTCAATATTTACTTTGTCATTCGTTTTGCGATAAGCATCAATAAGCAAGTACCTATCTTACAGCAGTTTCCTAACATACTGTAAATAAACACATGTCGTAAAAATGTCGTAATAATGGCATAGCTTATTTTATCTTTTGCAACGAAAGGCTTTTATTTTTGGCTTGTAAAAAAGTACAAGTAAATGAAAAAAGCAGTTATACTATTATTATCACTTTCCTTTTGTATAAGGAGTTTGGCTCAGCAAAATTTGCCGACAATTAAGGCGAACTCACCCAAAGTTGATATTAGGGTGGGTGATGATTATTTTGTAAAAGATGGTTGGACTTTAGACCCTACTAAAAAACCAGACGTATTTTCAATAGGTAGCAAATGGTTGTATGATTCTAAAAAAGTAAGTTTCATTACAGACATTGATTCCATATCTGTAAACGTACAACCCAACAGTACCTATAGCTTCATAATATTGTTGAATGACAAAACAGCTTGCATTATTCAAATTGCAACCCTTGCCAACCCTATATTTATGAAAAAGAAAATTGTAATACCTTTAATAGCTGGGTTTATTATGTTTTTTATTTTCCTTTTTGCGTATCGGAACAAAATAGACAGCAAAAATTTCCTGTATTTCGGATATGCAGCTCCATTGTTATTTTGTTGCATGACATTTTTAAGTGGTGCTGTGCATGGCAACTACAATCATTTTAAAAATGTGATCAGCGAATTGGGAGCCATAGGTACAAAATCAGAAGTTTTTACTTCGTCAGCACTTATGATACTTGCTGCAATGTGTATATTGTTTTCAATTGGTTTTTACAAAGTATCACACAAATGTAAGCTATCGGTAATACCAGCAATCTTATCTTTTTGTATGCCGATAACGATGATCTGGGCTGGAATATTTACATTGGGAAACGAGTTTCATAGCTTGACTGGCCCGCTACCCTTTTTTATTATTGTTGGCTTTTTATTGTCTTATCTGTTATGGAAAAGAAATAAAACATTTACAGTGGT
>JANNGD010000203.1:0-38221 GCA_031380515.1 Ferruginibacter sp.
ATATTATCTGCACCGTAAGCATCGTTGAGTGGTGCTTTTAAAACTTCATTTTCTGTAATCATAATTAGTTAAAAACTTTAAAAACTGAATGTGGGCGAAGTTAAGGAAAATCAAGGGTTTTTTTGCATAAAAAAAGGTCTATTTTAAACCATTTACACACATGTTTATTGGGCAAAAATGAAGCCTTTTTAAGCCTTTTTTGAAAGCATTAACATATACCACCTTGAGAAATCAATATATTTGATAAACATCTAATTTATATGAGAAAAATATCCGTTGTTTTGTTAATAATCTTATTAGGCGCATTTACATATCCACCTCAAAATAATTTTTCTGCAAAAGCTATTGAAAAGTCTTTTGGTAAAATAAATGAGCGTTTATATGTAAATAAAACTGAAGTGTCTAATCTTGATTATAAGAAGTTTCTATTAGCATTATTAGAAGAAAACAAACAAGCACTGTACAATGCTTCATTACCGGATAGCACTACATGGTGGAAGAATGATTTTATTTACACTGTACCATTGGTGTATTATTATTTTCGTCACCCTGCATATAACAACTACCCAGTAGTAGGCATAAGCTATGAAAATGCCGTGCAATATTGCCAATGGCTTACAGATAAATACAACAGTACAGAAAAAAGAAAATTTAGTAAGGTATTGTTTGGTTTACCTACCAAAGAAGAATGGGAACTGGCCGCAAATGGAGGAGATGTAAGTAAACAATATACATGGGGTACAGGGTTTATACACAATAATCGTAAAATGGAATTGTGCAATTTTCATAATGTAGATATGAAATATGATTCTCTTACCAAAAAATGGACAACAACTACAGATGTAGCAGAAAGAAGTCGGATAACTAAAATAACCAGCCCAGTAAAATCGTTCTTCCCTAGCAGTTTTGGTATGTACAATATGTGCGGCAATGTAGCAGAAATGATTGCAGAGAAAGGGATTGTAAAAGGTGGAAGTTATACAGATCCAGCTTGGCTAGTTACCATAGCCAGCGAGAAAAACTATACCACTGCCACAGCAGATATTGGTTTTAGAGTAGCCATGGAAGTGTTGGAAAAATAATGACAATTGATACAGTATATTTGTATCTATTTATTGAAGATTATGAAGTTATTTTTACTACTGCTTGTCAATTGTATTTTGATTAATGTATATGTAAAGGCTCAAGATTTTGCCGTAAAAAACATAAGTCTCCCCCCAGAAATTGCTTATTATGACAACCAGTTTTCGGGCCTGTATGTATACCAGGACAAGCTTTTTGTAATGTCTGAAAGCAGGTTGCAAGACAAAGCAGAAGCCAAACTGTATTCCATACTACTTTCAGATTTAGACCATAAAATGGTAGATACTTCATTTGTACTACCTTATAAAAAATACCCTATTTACAACCTTGATTTGCTGAGGGAGAATATGCTGGCACGTGGCGATGACTATGAAGGTTTGGAAGCATTAACCATTAAAGACAATATTGTTTACTTATCTGTAGAAACGGCTACCCCATCTAACAATTGCTATTTGCTAAAGGGTACATTGAGCGATACATCGGTAATGTTAGACTTGCAAGTGATGTTGCCCCTGCCCAAACCAATTACAGCAGAAAATAAACATATTTACAATGCCGGCTACGAGGCCATGGCATTGGTAGATGAAACTGTGGTTAGCTTTTTTGAATACAATTCCTTCGAAAGAAACAATTGCGCTATTGCTATTACACCGTGGTCGTATACAGGTGTTTCTTACCAAAAAAACCAAATGGAAGCTATACCGTTTCGTATTACAGATATTACCAAAACGGGCAAAAATACATTTACCGCTATCAATTTCTTTTACAAAGGAGATGGCGAAGATGAAGTATACCGTGTACCCAAAAAAGACAAGGCAAACGATAAATTGATTAGAGATGGGTTTGGATATAAAAGTTATTGCCGTTTGGTAAAACTAAAATACAAGAACACAAAATTTACTTGGGAGCCGCTTTGGGACTTTCCAGTTGAGTATATGAGTTACAATTGGGAAGGTATAGCCGCTTACAAAGAAGGGTATTTTGTTATAAATGATAAATATACAACTGCAAGGCCGTATAAAAGCGTTTTGCTTTACTTAGAGCCAAGTAGTAATAAATAAGGTCTTTCCAGTTTTTTAATGTTGAAACATTAAACGTTAAATCTCCCTTAACATTTTTGATTATGCTTTTTCTTGTTTATTTTTGTATGAGAAATGAATAAAACGGTAAAAGACATATTAGCCATAGCCCATAAGGAACCTTTTTTATACACCGATTTGGATATTCTTCACGAAACGGAACGTAGCGTGCCAGGTTCAATTCAATATTCGATAAAAAGATACAGGAGAATGCCACAATGGTCTATAGACGATATGGGAGCGTTGGAGTATGTATTTGTGAAAAATAACGAGGGGGCCAATATGCTTAACTTTAAGTTTTGTGTAAGCGGTAATGTGTATTGCAAACAAAAACAAACCGAGTGCGACTCTTGTAAACTGAGTGGTACGTTTAATTGTTCCGATAAAGTAGACAGCATTGATGTATTGAGTTTTAGTTTTTCGCCGTCCTATTTACAGCAATTTGCTAAGGCAAGTAAAACTTATACAACATTAACCGAACAGGTTTTATCGTTTAATCATCCCACATCGTTTAGTAAAGTTTTGCCAGTTTGTGGTAAAATAAGGATGGCGATAGAAGCCCTACTTAACCATACCTACACAGATACACCCGCCAATATTTTTGTGAATGCTCAAATGCAAATTTTACTTTTGTATAGTACAGATTGTATGCTGGGCGATAAAGACGATACAGCATTTGCTTGTAAGTTTTTGGCAAACGAAGCAGATAGAGAAAAGATAAAAAAGGCTAGAGAAATACTTTTACAACATATTGGCGAACCCATTACCATAAAAGCACTTAGCAGAAAAGTGGCCATAAATGAGTGTTACCTAAAAAAAGGGTTTAAAGAAATTTTTGGTACCACCATCTTTGATTTTTACCAAAGCCAACGCATGGAGCATGCCAAATATTTACTGTACGAAAAGGGTTTAAGTGTTACAGAAGTTTCGAACTTACTTGGCTATTCTTCTATTTCGCATTTTAGCACCGCCTTCAAAAAACAAACGGGTATTAAGCCTTGTGAGTTGTTGGTACACTAGTTTTCTTTTTTGAGTATTTTCATTGCATCATTTTTATATGAACGCCCAATGGTAAATTCCTTTTGGTTTTGGTGTGTGACAGTTGTAGAACTAAAATGGACAATTTTAGAAACAGGCATAATATAAGATTTGTGAATTCTTACAAAGCCATTTGGTAACAAGTTTTCTATATAATTTGTAAGTGAATCTAGAATTAAAAAAGTTTTTTCAACGGCTATAATTTTTATATATTCCCCACTTCCTTCTATCCAAAGAATATCGTCTATACTTATTTTAGTGATTTTATAATCAGCTTTTACCATCAAGAATTTTTTTTCGGAAACCTTGGCCATGGTTTTTTTATACTGATGGTATTCAATAGCTTTTTCTATTGCTTTTTCAAACCTTTTAAATGAAACGGGTTTTAAAAGATAATCAATTACCTCTAGTTCAAAAGCATTTAAGGCATATTCAGGGTTTGCAGTTATAAATATACAAATAGGCTTTTCATTTAATTTTTTTAATACTTCTATCCCATTTATTAGTGGCATTTGTATATCAAGCAACAGCAAATCAACGGTATGGTTTTGCAAATAGTATAAGGAAGCTTCTGCCTTTGTAAAACTTTCTACAACTTCTATATCGTCTATTTTTTGGCAATATGATCTTATCAATTGTATGGCAGGAAATTCATCATCCACTATTACTGTTTTCATTTTCATAAAAAAGGAATTTCTAATTTTACAGAAAAGTTTGCCTCATTTTGTGTTATTAAAAAAGTATGGTTGTTGGGGTAATTTAACAACAATCGTTTAGAAATATTTTGTAATCCAATGCCGCCATATTCATTGATGGTTTGATTGGTATTAAATATTGAGTTACTTGTGCAAAAAATAAATCTGCCGTTTTCTATTGTTGCTTTCATTTTAACATGGGCATTATCATGTATTCCAATGCCCGAATGTTTAAATGCATTTTCTACTAAACTCATTAACAGCAGCGGTTCAATTTGCTTTTGTTCATTATCGATTTCAAAATCTGTTTCAATATCCAACTTTTCATTGAACTTTAATTTGAATAAATCTATATACGAGCATATAATTTCTAGCTCCCTACCAATGATTATTTTTTGATGACTACTTTCGTAAAGAAAGTATTTTAATATTTCGGATAACCTAAAAATAGCATTAGGTGTTTCTGGCGAATTGGCAACAGCAAATGAATAAATATTATTAAGGGTATTCAATAAAAAGTGAGGGCTAACTTGTGCTTTTAGCGAATTTAATTCACTTTCTAAAAACTTGGTCTGCGCTTGCTGGTATCTTTTTTCATATTCATATTTCTGTTTGGCTACTGCGAGCAAACAGCTTATTAATACTATCAATAATTCTGAAATAATAATAATACTGATTTGAATATTTGCACTTAGTTGAACATTGCCCGTATTGATGGTATCTATAATTTTATTTTTTATGAATAGCCTAGCTATCGTAACAATTACCACAGTTACAAATAAATAGCAATAGAATAATACAAATTTTTTCTTTTCGAAGTAGACTGGTATAAGGTACAGGTAGCAGGTATAAAATATAAAAATTTGCAGTGGTAGTACCAATACAATTCTTTTGGTGCTATCTGCAATGGAGGCTGTTTGGCTAAATGTATAAATAGAGAGTGCTACATACACAATCCAAAATACTATTTGTAAAATACTAATAATTGAAAGCCTGGTTTTAGTGCCCATATCAACGTTTGATGTTACAAATTTATCTACAAATATTTACGTTACAATTATATTGGATGTTGTTTGCTTATACTTTGATGTTGTTTGCTGAATAAAAGCATACGAATGATAAACCTTTACAAAATTTGTAGTCAGAACCATACAACAAAATTATTTATATCATGGAAACCAATTTTTGGAAAGCATATATGTTTCACAACATTGTTTTATATGGGCGATATTTTTTATTTGCGGGGATAGCTTATTTAATATTTTATGTATTGTATAAAAACAAATGGGTAGAAAAAAAAATTCAAAAACGTACACCCGATGCAAAACAAATTAAAAGGGAAATAAAAGATTCGCTTATATCTATTTTTATTTTTTCTTTATTCTTTATTATCATCAACGAAGCTACTAAAGCTGGTTACACTAAGCTATACAAAAATGTTCATTTGATGGGCTGGGGGTATTTGTGGCTTAGCATTCCTATAATGATTTTTTGGCACGACACCTGGTTTTATTGGTCGCATAGGCTGATGCACCACCCTACCATTTTTAAAATTGTACACAAGCAACACCATTTATCTCATAACCCCACACCATGGACTGCTTTTGCTTTTCACCCAATAGAAGCTTTTGCAGAAGCAGGTTTTGTGTTTATTGTTTTTTTTGTACCCGTACACCCACTTTGCTTGTTATTGGTAATTACTTGGCAAATGGTTTTTAATGTATATGGACATATGGGCTATGAGTTAATGTCGAAAAAAGTATACCGATCTTTTATTGGTAAATGGTTTAATACCTCTACCCATCACAATATGCACCACCGGCTTACCAAAGGTAACTATGGATTGTATTTCAACTTTTGGGACACTATTATGAAAGCAAACCACCCTGATTATGAAAACCAATTTTTAGAAAATGCAAAAAAATAAATCATTGAAAAGTATCGTAATCTTTTTAACATTCCTATTACCATTGGTGGTTTTTGCAACAAACCCAAATGATATATTGGGCATATGGCTTACCGAAAATGATGAATCTAAAATAGAGATATACAAATCAGGCAACGAGTACTTTGGAAAGATAATATGGCTAAAAGAGCCCAACGATAAAAATGGTAACCCAAAAAAAGATGTAAACAATCCAGATAAAACTAAAAGAAACAATGCCGCTATTGGCATACTTATTTTAAAAAATGTGCGTTACGAAAACGGCGCATGGAAAGGAACACTTTATGGGCCTAAGCGTGGTAAAGAAGTTGCTTGTTCTTTAAAACTTACTAGTAAAGATGTATTGGAAGGTTTTGTAAGCTATGGCTTTCTTTCTGGCAGCAGAAAATGGAGAAGGGTAAAATAATTTCTTTGTTAGCCGTTATTTTAATCGACTACCATGCAAACGCAATCTTTCAAAAAGTCTTTGACGTTCATCTAATTTTAAAATATCAATCATTTTAACTTTATGGTCAATTTATTTCCATTTTGCAGAATTAAAAAAATTAGACTTTCCTGCTTCCTGCTAATTGTGTTTGCATTGCAAAATGCAGTAACTAATGGTCAATCAATTAAAGCAGAAGAATATGAAATGGAGGTTAATATTGATGTTATAAAAAAAAGCATCACTGCTAAAGCAATCATAAAAGCATTTAGTTTAAATAACTTGACCGACACTTTAAAGCTCCTTTTGCACAAAAATACCGCAATACAAAAGCTGAAAATAAACGGAAGAAACTGTACATATTTTTTTGCAATTTCAGATAAACAAGCTAACAGGTATATGCCAGAATCAAGGGACTTGATTATAACCCCAAAAGAAAAATTAAATGGGAAATTTACTATTGAAATAGACTACGTAGTATCACTAACAGAATTAAAACACAATACTAGTTCATTTACAAATGAATGGATTGCATTGGCTTCTTACAGCTCATGGTATCCGGTGAATTTTGATTGGGGAAAATTTAATTATTCACTAATAGTTTCTATTCCAAAACCTTTTATTGTGTCGGGGGCAGGTCAAATTAATTACCAACATGGAAAATGGAAGTTAATACAGCCATCTAAAACAGATGATATTGTAATTATGGCATCAAATATTATGCAAACTAAAAAATTTAAAGATAAGGACGCAAATATTATAATGAATTATATTGGCTTTACCGAAGTACAAGCAGATTCAATCATCGCCAGTACTATTCAAGATTATAACTTTTACAAAGCGATATTTGGAGAAGTTGGCAAAGCAAATCTTACCATAGTTGCAACGCCACTTAAAGGCGGCAATGCTTTTGCAAGGAAGGATTTTATTTATATGCAAACCAAAGGCGAAAATTCCTTTGAGATTAATAAAACGATAAGTCACGAAGTTGCCCATTTTTGGTGGAATAAAGCTAATACCAACACTTGGGAAGATTGGCTAAATGAGGGATTCGCTGAATTTAGTACCCTCTTGGTTGTTCAAAAATTTATTGGCGATTCGGCTTACTTAAACGAATTGAAAGTTTACAAAGAAATATCAAAAGAAATTGCACCAGTTTGGCAGATGAATAGAAATGATAAAAATGCTTCTATGATACTTTATCGAAAGGTACCAGTTGCGTTAGCCAATTTCAGAAACACCATTAGCGAAGAAGCGTTTTTTAGTTTGCTTAAATCAATTCATCTAAATAAAATCAACAATACGGCAGATTTATTAAAACTTATTGAAAAAAATATTTCAAGCACGGCTAAAAATAAAATGATTGAACTTTTGAAAAATTGATTAAACCTCGAAGTATTAAACTTAGGGAATGAATGCTTGCTTTTTTTCACTTGCAGCCTATGAAACAAAAGCTAACGACTTTGGTGCTATTTGGTCTCGACGGAATTACAATAAACATTTGTAATTCCGTGTGGATTTTGCTCGGGCAAACAGCCTGCCCCGATACTTCGGGGAGTTTCAATTTGGCTTTTTGACGTCATTATTATTGGTTTTTCAATTGGGTTTCAGTTTCAGGTGGACGATTTTCAAAACCCCAAACAAAACCAATTCCTGTTCAAAAAATGTTGTTCGCAGATATTAAAATGTTGTTTGCTGAATATAAAAAAAATGCATTAAACACATCCTAAAAAAAACACTCATACTAGCATAAAAAATATTTATCAACAAAATTAAATTTTAAAAAAATGAAAACAATACAATTTAAAACAGTAGGCTTATTATTTTTCTCAGCTGCCATATTATTATTTTCTTCTTGCAAAAAAGAGAATGATACTGTTGCAAATACCATGACAGATGAAGAAGCAGCCAAAGTGATTTCTCTTTCAATATCAGATAATTCGCAAGGCCTAGCTACACAAACTACAGAGATTACAAGCAGAGCAAATATGTATTCATCTATTTGTGGATATAGCAAAGATTCTACCATCAGCAAAGTAAATACAGCAGGTATTTATACATGGAATTATATTTTTAACTGGCAATGGACTGTTGTATGTAATGGAGTTGTTCCTACCGTAATGAACGCCAATTATAAAATGAAAGGAATGTATGATGCACCAAGAATGAGCTCCAATGATAGTGCTGTTGCAAACTTAGCCGTTACAAATCTTGTTACAGGCAGCCAATACATTTTAAATGGAAGCTATACAAGAGATGGTAGCCAAATATCTAAAGTAAGAAACAAGAATTCGTTTACCAGTAAAGTAACAATGAATCTAAGCAACCTGCAATTGATAAAAAGCACTGGTCAAATTGCATCGGGTTCTGCATCTGTTACTATTACAGGAAACACCAGTACTGGCAATAGTTTTAGCTATAGCGGAACCATTGCTTTTAATGGAGCCAAAACAGCTACGATTACATTAAATAATGGATCTGTTTATAATGTGAGTTGGGCATAAAAATAGTGTAAATAACCTAGCGTGTTGGAACGTATGATTTCATTTTTCGGCGCAGGAATTTTCTATACCGAAAAATGAAATCTTTTTAGCAATATAAAATTACAAATACAATGAAATATTTTTTAGCAATAGCATTTTCTTTGGTTGTTAAAGCAAGTAATGGGCAAGCATTTTTTACAAGTGCTACCAGTGGAAATTGGAACAGTGCCACTAGCTGGACTTTGGTAAGTGGCAGCTGCGTTTTAAATTATCCTGCTGCTGGGGATTCTGTTATTATTCAAAATGCCAATAGTATTACAGTAGTAAGTAATTCACAATGCCAAAGCCTCACTGTTAAAGGGGCGTCTACATTAGTACTTAGTGTAAGTACATCGGTAATTACTGTTACAAATGATTTGCTTGTAACAGAAACGTCCATGGCAATCATTGATGCTGGAGCATTAACTGTTACGGGCAATTTAACCATTAATCAAAGAGCTACAGTAACACAAAATGGTGGAGCATTTACGGTTGTTGGTTTGGGATTTTTAAATTCGCCCAGTACTAGTACAGGTACTACTATTTTAGATATTAATGCCGGAGTATTTAGTTGTTTTGGAGGAATGACGATTACGGCTACCACAATACCTTCTGGAAGAATAGCAGAAATGAAAATTGGAAACAGCGCTGTAAATGTAGTAGGAGCTTTAACAACGATATCTGCTAATGCTAAAATTACATTTATAGGTATTGGAGCTTTAACCTTGGCTGGAATTATAACGATACCAAATACAGCAAGTTTTACTGCGGGTAATGGAAGGGTTGTATATGTGGGCATACCGGGTGCAAACCAAAACATTGCTTCACTAACTTACAATCGTTTAACCATAACTGGCGTAGGAGCGGGTTCCAAAACAATTAGTGGGAGTGTAACTGTAACCGATACGTTGACCCTACTAACGGACACATTGTTGGTGAATGGAGGAGGCTCTTTAAGGCTAAATACCAATGCTACGATTGTAAAAACAGCAGGTAGAATACTAACTGCTCCTGTTTTTCTTGGCCAAATAGATATTCTTTACAACGATATACAAAGAGATACCACTGGTTTGGAAATGCCTACGGGTACCAATGTACTTAGAAATTTATTCATCAACAATGTATCAGGTGTAAAGCTTGCAAACAATATTACCGTAAACAATAAATTGACATTGCAAAATGGCGAATTGTTTACAGATAATTTTATCTTGAATATAAACAATCCCCTAGGAGGAAGCCCCACCGACCCAGCAGTAGAAAGAATAAATGGTTACGTATCGGGGAAAATAAATAGAACGATTGGTACCAGTACTGGAGTAAGGGTTTTCCCTTTTGGCGTATCTTTATTGCAAGGTTATAGAGAGTTTAAAATCGATTATACAACAGCCCCAACAGTTGCTGGTACATTGTCTGCACAGCATTTTGATAGTGCAGCTTCTTCACAATCGGGATTACCAATTGTAGATGGCTCCGTTATTTTAACAAACACTGCACCCTATTATTGGCAAGCAGATGCTTTGGGTGGTTTAGTTGGCGGCATTTACAACACAACGCTTACTGCAGAAAGTACACCTGGCGTTACAGATATTGCAACACTACGTATATTAAAACGCACTTCCACAGGCTTTGCTTGGAACTTAAACGGTACGGCAGGTACAAATACAGGCACAAATACTGCACCTATTGTTGTAAGAAATGGTATGTCGAATTTTTCACAATTTACGATTGCTGGCAACAGTTTGAATCCACTTCCGCTAACATTGATTGCATTTATGGGGAAAATGGAAAAAGAAACTGTATTGCTACAATGGAAAACCATGAATGAAATAAATACCTCTTTCTTTAGCATAGAAAAAAGTGTGGACGGATTTAATTTTGTAGAAATTGGAAAAGTATTTGCTGCGAATAATAATACTACTGAAAATTCCTATAGGTATAAAGATGCGAATTTATTTGCAGGAAAACATTTTTATAGGCTAAAAATGGTAGACAAGGATGACAGATTTGAATACAGCAATGTCCTTTCGTTCTCAAATAACACAAAAGATCTACTGGTATATCCTACGCTTTGCCATACTAACATTAATATAGTTACTTCACAAAATGCAGCAGCTTATTTGTACAATGCTGCGGGTGTTTTTATACAAAAAATATATGCAGGTATCAATGATGTAAGTAATTTGGCTAATGGAATCTATTTTGTAGTAACATCTAATCAAACTGTGAAAATTATTAAACAATAAAAAAATATATGAACCTAACCATCCAACAAATCGAAATACCCGTATCATCCATTGAGCATGCAAAAGATTTTTATGTGAACAAACTTGGCTTGCAAATTATTGAGGAAAACGAAGCGATACAGTTGTTGGCTTTAGTAGCTGGTAATGTTCGACTTTCTATTTTTGGCGGGTTTAAAGCTGTTATCAATAGAGATCTTCAGCATGTAGGCACACACATCGTTTTAAGTACAGATGATATTGAAAAAGCATTCTCAGCTCTAAAAGGTAATTCTATCATTTTTGATAAGGGAATAGTAGAAGTGCCTGGTTTTTTAAAATACATTTCTACAAACGACCCAGATGGTAATGTAATAGAAATAGCAGAATACCTAAGAGACCCGTTAAAACCCAAACCTGTTAAATAAGTTTGTATTGTTATGAAAAAATATTTGATCGTTTTTTTTGTACTAATTTATTCAGCAACATCGATTGCACAAACAAGCAGCGTCTTGCCTGTTTTATCCAAACAACAAATGCTCGATGATTTTGATACATTGTATCATGTTATCTCTTCCATAAATCCACACGATTATGTTCGAAGAAAAGTAAATGGTTACGCTATGTTAGATAGTATAAAATCTTTACGAAAGGAAATTAAAAACATTCAAACAACAGAGGCGTTTTACTGGTTTATAAACCGGGCATTGATTCTTTGTCAAGATGGACATACATCTGTTGTGAGAAAATATTTGTATGAATATATGTCGGATGATGATAGGCGTAAATCAAATTCAAGTATAACAGATACAACTATAATTAAAGCATATTCAAAACTAAGAAGCGATTGGTTATTCAACATAAAACTTACGTTGCCTTTAAAATACATAAATGGCCAATACATCGCACTACAAAATTTTTCTGTAAATGGAATAGCTGTGCCCCAAAATGCTGTATTAACCACAGTAAACAGTGTGCCGGTGCATCTTTTTGTACAAAAAAAACTCCAATATAAAAAAGACCTGCACTGGGATTTCAAGAATAAGCGTTTTTATTCGGATGATTTTTACAACAGCTTTGATCATAAATTAACAGACAAAATAACATTCGAGTTTGAAGGAAGTGGGAAAAAAGCCTCTATTACTGCGAGCCTTTCTGATACCATTAGCACAACTAATAAACTTATTTATATACAAGAAAAGGAAATTAAGAAAGTAGATTATTTTGCTAACACAAAAATTTTGTATATCCGAATGCCGATAATGTGGGATAGCACATTTTATCTTGCTCAAATAGATTCTTTACAAAATATATTGCCTGCAAATAGTATAAAAAAAGTAGTTCTCGATGTTAGGGATAATGCTGGTGGCAATGATGGAGATTGGGTAAGTGTAATCAGCAGGTTTTTGCATAAGCCAATCATAAGAACAATAACCAAATGTTTTAACCCAAATAATTTTTCCAAGGATCGTATTTATGCAGACAGTTTTAGAATATTTAAAAATTCTTTTGTAGCAAATGGAGCATTCTTAGAAGCAATTAATACGCCCGATACCATTTTGCCTTATAAAAATAGGATTGGATTTTCTGGAAAAATATATGTCATACAAAACGAAAATTGTTTTTCTGCAACCGGCGATTTAATATCTACTTGCCAATTTACCGACCAAATGATTAATATTGGAAATTCAACTGGATGGTTTGGTGGCTTTGGTTCTATGCCATGGGTATATATTTTGCCCCATTCTAAGATATTGTATTGGACGGAACCTTTATTAGATTTTACCAATGCTACAGAACCCGAGGATTTGTTTCACAACGAAGTAAAAATGCCCATACAATTGTCGGCGGCAGATTATGCACACAGATACAGTTATAAAAATGATTGGTATAGTAAAGACTATTTGTTTAAATACGACAAAGTATTTAAGGCAATACTGAAATTTGATAACAGCAAAAAATAATAACAATCAGTACTACTTTTTTAGTATGAGTTTATAAGGCTGTACTATCATTTTCATAAAGAAGTATTTTATAAGTTAACTTTAAATTTATAATTTGTATTAATGAATTTGTATTACATCATTGTAGCAGCAGCATCTTTTCAGGGGTTGTTATTGGCGCTTGCATTGCAAAAAGTAAATTGTAATAGAACGTCTTTACGTTGGTTATCTGCATTATTAATTGCTATCTCACTTTCTGCCGTAGGGCGTATTTTTGCTGATGAAAGTCTTTTTGTACAGCTTCCGAAAATGCCAATAGCTGCAGATTTAATATTGTTTCTATATGGGCCCTTTGTTTTTTTATATGTAAAGTCTATTTTTTATAAAAATAAAAGCGAGCAAAAAAATAATTGGCAACATTTTTTACTTGCTTTTTTACACTTTGTATGGATAAGTCAATATTTACTGGTATCAAATGAAACCATTTTACATTTATTGGGTCAAAAATTTCATCGGGTTGCAGGTTTATACACTGAAGTATTTGGATGGATGCATATCTGCATTTATTTGATAGCTGCTATTAAACTATTTCGCCAATATCCTGCAAAAGCAAAAGCATTGGTTTCTAACCTGCCGATGTTGAATTTCTTAAGGTGTTTTTCTGCCTTTAATATTGTTTTAGTAACAATGTGGGCCATTGGCTTTTTGCTACGCCAAGCTGATGCGCATAAAACTTTTGTGCTGCTTGCTTACAACAGTATTTGGATATTACTTACCATAACAGTTTATATTATTGGATATTATGCTGTCTTTTTTCCACAGGTGTTTAGGGTAGATAATGCGTTGTATAATCAACTAACAAACAACGAAACAGAAATTTTTGCTAAAAGTATTATTCCCGAGCAAAATCCTTTAGAAGTAAAACAAAAAAATCTCCCTACACAGGATATTGAAGATATAAAAGAGGAGCCACTAATTGTTCTACAAAAACAAACAAAAATAATAATAAAACAAGATGCTGCTTTTAACCAACAGCAATATAAAGATATAGCAGCTAAACTAAAACTTTTTATGGAAGATGAAAAGCCATATTTAGATCCTTTGATTACTTTACCCATGCTGGCTGGTAAACTTTGTTGCACTGTACATTTGCTATCAAAAATTATCAATGAGACCTATCACAAAAATTTCTTTGATTATATAAATGGGTATCGGGTTTCTTATTTTATTGAGCTTGTAAAAAGCCCTGCAAACAAGCAATATACTTTGTTGTCGTTAGCATTCGAAAGCGGCTTTAATGCCAAATCTACTTTTAATAGCGCTTTTAAAAAGGAAATGGGAAAAACGCCTTCTGCATTTATACAAGAACTAACTATTATCAACACTGAAAATGGTTGAATCGATTAGAGCGTAATCTCGGCTAGCTTTTTTTTCAACAGCGCTTTATCTTGCAGGGTTTTTGCTTTTTCTATAGCAATTGCAAAATTTTCCATGGCTTTTTGTTTGTCTATTTTTACATATAGTTCACCCAATAATGCAAAGTATAAATGATTGTTTTCTAGCTTAAGTTTTAAAGCTTCATTTATAGCTTTTTCATAGTTATCGGCTTTTGCTAAAGCGTATGTTCTATTAAGTGCAGCCATAGGGCTGTATTCTATTTGTAATAGAACATTATATAGTTGCAGGATTTTTTCCCATTTTTCTTTGTTCTTGTTTGTTTGAGTATGCCAATAAGCTATAGCAGCTTCTATGTGAAACTTTGTTATGTTATTTCCCACAGCAGATTTATGTAAGTATAATTCTCCTTTTTGAATGAGTTCCTTATTCCAAAGCATTTCATCTTGCTCATGGTATAAAATCATTTCACCTTCATAATTTGTTCTTGCCTCAAATCTAGAGGAATGAAAACACATCAATGCCAACAATGCATTTACATTAGGCGTATTTGTTTTTTCATTTTCGGTAAGCGAATAAGTTAAACGCATAGCTTCTACACATAAATCTTTTCGTAAACTTCTATTTTGTGAGGCCGAATAATAGCCTTCATTAAACAATAAGTAAAGTGTGGTAAGAACAGCCTGACACCGTTTGTCAAATTCATTAATAGTAGGCCACTCCATATTCAACTTTTCTTCCCTTAGTTTTTCTTTTGCCCTAAAAAGGCGCTTATTTATTGTTTCTTTATTTGATAGAAATGCATCTGCAATTTCATCAATACCAAAACCACAGAGTATTCTTAAGGAAAAACCAATTTGAGCTTCTATGGGAATAGAAGGATGGCAAATAGCAAACATCATCTGTAATTGACTATCAATAATATTTTTATTAGAAAGGTCAATCTCAATTTCTTCAACTGATGTACTAGTATATTTAATTTCTTCAACAATTTTCTTATTGAACAGTTGATTTCGTTTTAAATAATCTTTTGTTTTATTTTTTGCTACTGTATAAAGCCATGCGGTTGGGTTTTCTGGCAATCCTTTTTTGCCCCAGGTTTCAGCCGCCAATAAAAATGTATCGCTCGTAATGTCTTCGGCTATTTCTATGTATGCTAAGCCAAAAAGCTTAGAAAGAACCGATACGATTTTTCTAAACTCTGTTCTAAATAAATGTGGTATTAGTAACTCAGTATGTTCCATTTTTAAAAAATAAAACTAGCCTTGTTATTTGCAAGGCTAGTAATAAGTAATAGTAAAAATAAATACGCTTACAGATCAATTTGCATGATATCTCTTACTTCCACATGTCCGCCCATAAAAAGTATGGGGCAACCGTTTGCAAGTTTTACAGCATCATCAATATCATCTGCCTTTACAATAATGTATCCTCCCACAATTTCTTTTACTTCTGCATAAGGACCATCTGTAATTACGCCGTCTGCTTTTAGGGTTTTTCCAGTAAAGCCTAATTGGTTTGTACTTCCAAATTTGCCCTGTGCTGCTATACCCCCAATCCAATCTTGCCATTGTTTAATACTTTCCTGCATTTGCTCTGGCGTTGGTTGAAAATCGCCTATTGGAGCCATTCTAAAAATCATCATAAACTCTTTCATAATGTTTGTTTTTTTGGTTTAAAAATAATTGTTTTATTATTGTTTAATCTATATGTTTCTGTTATTTTTCCACGGCTTTCTTCAATAATGCTAGGCCTTGCTTGTTGGTAGCAGTTATTTCTGCTTTTAATCCCATAAGCAGCCCAATTACATTAGTGGGTATGGGCATATCTGTATCAAATTGCTGTACGAGTTCTACCCCTTCATTCTTTTCGGTTAGGGTATAAACAAATGTGGGGTTAGATTGGAAAGGCTCCGTTATACTACAGCCAATTACAATTTTATCTAGCCCACTAATGGATACGATTTTTTGGGTACCCTTAGATTTTTCTTTTACTCCCACCCAACTATAGGAAGCGCCAACGGCACCATCCGTACCTGAAATGGTATATTGTTGTTCGGGGTCTTGCTTTATAAAAGGAGACCAATTGGGAAAATTTTTCATAAACCTTAATTGATCAAAAACAGCTTGCTTGGAAGCCTTTACAAACTGTGTATTGGTTACCGAAATCTTTTTTGGGGCTACAAGAGAAAGAATAACTCCAGTTACGACTATCACACTGAGTGTAATGCCAATAATTTTTACAATTTTTTTCATATTTTTTTGCTTTTATACTATCATAACGATTGGCTTTTTAAGAATTGGACAAGTTTTAAAATTTTATTTAAAAAAAGTTTGTATTTCAGAAAGCCTGTTAAATCAGCAAATTTATTTTTTATACAATTACGATGGATTGAATGCTGGTTTAAATAAGTACAACCTTATAAATTAGGGCGATATAGGATTTTAGGTAGCATTACTTTGTACAAAAATTATTAAATCAATTAAAACTACTACCATGAAACAGAAATTTTTTTCTCTTGCAGCACTTACTATTTTATCTATACTTATGAGTTGTGATAAATATTTTGAAAATGTAGAACCAGTTGTACAAACCGTTTCTATTGCTGGTCCAGTGATTTCCAGCGATGGATTAACAACGGATAATGCGGGCAATATCTTTGCCACGAACAATATTGGCAGCAGCAACGATCCATTTAATGGAAATGGAACTACCGTATATAAAATTACTCCACAAGGTGAACGCACCCTTTTTGCTGATAGCCTTGGCGGCCCTGCTGGTTGCTGCTTTGATAAATGGGGCAATTTTTTTGTATGCACTTTTAGAGATGGTAAGCTCATAAAAATAAGGCCCAATGGCACAAAACAGGTTTTTGCCGAAGGGTTGGAAGGACCCATACAAGTAGTGAGCGATAAACAGGGGAATCTTTTTGTAACAGTAGCCGGCTATGGAGAAGTGCCTGGCACGAAGGTATATAAATTTACAGCTGCCAGAAGTAAAACTACTTTTGTTGATTTATTTACGCTGGGCGGTATTTCATTGTCTGGTATGGCAATTGATAACAATGATAATTTATATGTAGCCAATTATGCCAATGGTAAAATTCATAAAATTACACCGCAGGCTGTTGCCAGTGTTTTTGTAGACCTATCTACTTCGGGTGTGCCTTATACCCCCATTACGAGTTACCTAACTTTTGCCAACGATAATATTTATTGCACTGGTTTATTTGCTAATAGAATTTATAAAGTTAGTAAGACCGCTCAAGTATCGGTACTAGCAGGCACAGGTGCAGCAGGTTCTCAAGATGGAAATCCCGCAACAGCTACATTTGATGGCCCAAATGGAATTGTGGCAGCGCCTTATGGCAATGTGCTGTACATTTCAGAATCAGCTAGTAAAAAATTGAGGAGAATAATTGCATTGAAAAAATTGTAGAAATTTTTGTAATCATTTTTTTAAAGGCGAAGTATTAGTAATTACCCCCCATTCTATATCCCTTTGTATGCAAGTATTGTAAAAACTTATTTGCTATACAAAGGGATTTTATTGGAACTTATGTTTTATTCAGGCAGATTTTTTGTACGCTCGGCTTTCATTTTTTGCCTGCGTTCTGCTAAATCCAATAGGCGGTTGTAATTTAAAAATATTTCGAAAAACACTTTCACCATTACAAAAATTAATATAAAAATTTTTCCTGCACCAAAGGTTAAAAAGATGCTGCCTATAATAACAATAAATTGTTGACTAAAAATTCTGATATAAGGTTCAAACATAAGCCTACCCATAGAAATGCTTTTATAATTGCCAGTATTGAAAAAGCTATACAACGATTCTACAGTATAATACAGTATAAAAATTAATAAAACCAGCTTGCCATCATCTCCTAATATAGCCGGTATCTTGCCATAGTTGAATAACAAAGAATGATCTCCATCAAAATTGCATACCTTAAAAAATATTTGTGTTTGTATAAAAACAAAAAAGCCATAATGCACCATAAAGAAAAAAACAAATAGCCATCCGCTTTGCATGCTGCTTCCACCATTGTTCTCCCATACGTCTTTCTTTTTTACAAACAAGGTAACAAAACTCATTTTTAGCACATTGATAATGCCTACTATTACTGTTTCCATGGCATATACAACGAATATTCTTTTTGCATCCCAGCCTAGATACCATACGCCGTATAATGGGATAAGATTTATAATAATTATCAGCAAATCGCTAACGGTTAGTTTTCGCTTTATCATAGTAAAAAATTGTAGTATGATTTATGGCTGTAAATTAGCTGATATAGGGGTGAGGAAAAATACCCACTACTACGTATTATTAAAAAGGGATTTTAAATAATACGTTGCTTTAATTTTTTACTCACTTCAATAAATGTTGAGAAAGGTTTTTCTGCTGATATTAGCCTAGATAGGAACTGCACCGAAGCCTGTGTGGGCAAACAAGGCGAGGGACGAGCCGTAGTTATGCGATACAGAGGCTTCGGTACACTGGATAGCTAGAAACCGATGCCGATTTATTTGCTACTGCCCATGCTCCCATTAATTTCTTCTTGCCAATACAATGGTATTCTTAAACTTTTTTGTTTTGCCAGCTAGGTTGAAAACTTCAGTATAAATTATATAAATGCCCACAGGTAATTTTTGTTGTTTTTCGCCCAGCCCATCCCAACGGTAGTAACCTTTTAAACCTGCCAGCGTATTGCGTTCCAGATATCTTACGGGGCGGCCAGCAGCATCAAAAATGGTAATATTTGCCACATAGCCTGGCTCGGGGAAACTATATTGTATGGTGGCAAAATCATCTAGCCCATCGTTGTCGGGGCTTACGATGGCTGGTGTAATGGTAATATCGCCTTGTACAGCCGCATCGGCACTGTTTTGCGAATTTTTATAAGTGGGCGTGCCATAGCCTACACTGCTTGCCGCACTGTGAAAATTGTTTTGTACACTTGGCGCATCGGGGTTTATTCTTTCTAGCGAAACAGCTTCTTCAT
Source organism: Ferruginibacter sp. (assembly GCA_031380515.1). Classification (GTDB taxonomy): domain Bacteria; phylum Bacteroidota; class Bacteroidia; order Chitinophagales; family Chitinophagaceae; genus Ferruginibacter. The sequence goes on from JANNGD010000203.1 coordinate 19,352, forward strand.
CGCTTATTAATGCGAAATGCCATTTGGCACTGTATTTCACTTCGTCTACCGTATTACCTTGTTCGTTCAATAAAATCACACTGCCTTCATCGTCGTTAAAAGAAGGCGTGCTACTCACTTGCAACAAAGCATTGGGATCATTGGCCACATAATCTCTTTTTGTGATAGATGGGTCGGATGTAACTACAATAAAATCTCCGGGAAAAAATAAGTAATCTTCTGTAGTAAATTGAGTGATGCTCGCAACAGTGCCTGCTGTATTTCTATTGGCTACAAAAGCATTTTTAAGGTTTAGTATTTTCTTACTACGATTGTAAAACTCTACATAGTCTACCCCGTTTGGTTTTGGGTTAAACAAAATTTCGTTTACCACGGCATCTAAACTATCCATTCGTACCGACAAACCTACCCTTGCGGTTTTTGTATTGCCTATTGTATTGCCACTACAATCTTTTACATTGTTTGCTGTAACGGTATATATTTTGTTTGCTGCAAGCGCTGTAGTAAGTGTGAGCGAAACCCTATCGAACGATACCGACAATGGCAATGCATTTGAAATAACAATACCATCGCTCATGCTGTAACTAGCCGCCAGCGATGCATTGCTGCTATCTACTGGTTCGTCAAATACGAGTATTACATTTGTAGCAGTTGGGGCATAAGCTCGCAATAATTTAGGGGCGGTTGCATCTGCATTTACCGCATCGGCACTATTTTTTGCAGCGGGTGTTCCACCTCTAGCATCTGTACTTGCTTTCCAATTATTGATGCCCGTGCAAGGGTTTTTGGTGTCTATCATTTCCAAAGTCCAGCCACCATCTTTTTTTAATTCGTTTTTGTACCAAGCATCTGTATAATTTACAGAATGTATGATGGTACCCTGTGGTGCACGCAAATAAATTTTATCTGCATCGTTGTTGAGCGATGGAAAACTGGTAACAGCAATTGTAGGCCCATACACGCTCATGGCTGCTACTGCGCTACCGGTGCATACGATCACATAACCACCTGCAGGTAATATATACGAGGGCATAGGGCCACTTTCGCCTGTGGCTTTTCCTAATTTATAATTTTGAAGATTGATATCGAATATGGTGGTGTTTTTTAGTTCCAGCCATTCGTTGGTAGGTAAGCTAACCACGGGCGTAGGGTCTGCCATCAACTCATCTATTACAATATCGTATTGAAACGGTACGAAGTAACTAAATATTCTTGTGCCGCCATTTAAAATATTGGCCGATAAATCTGCCACGCCATTTACGTTAAGTGTTAGATTGGTGCGTGGCGGAATATTGGTTGCAAAAATTAAATGTACCAACGATGTATTGGTTGCATCCCTTAGTGCACTTGTAGGAACACCCACGCCGTTGCTTACCGAATAATTTGCCGCAATTTGGCTAGTAGTTAAATCTACCGATTCGTTGAACAACACATCTACCGCTGTGGCAGAGAGGGCTGTGGCCGATACGATGCTTGGCGGTATTACATCTGGTACAAAAGCTTGCACTTGTATATCATCGAAAAAGTGGCGTTGAAAAAAACTTGCTGTACTTTGTCTTATGAGTATGCCAAAAAAGGCGGAAGTAGAAAAGCTATTATCTGTTACTGTACCTTCGGTAAAATAAGAACTGCCCGTGCCAGTAAGGTCACGAGAAAGTGTCCAAATATTTGCAGTGGTTCTTACCACCCTAATTTTTAAAGTATTGTTGCTGGTATTGGTACTACCATCTACGCCATCTATAATTTTTGTAATGGTACCCGTTGCGTCTTTTTTATACAAAGCAATTTCATCGCTGGTATTGCCAATGCGTACAAAATAACCCGTGGTATTGGTAAGGCTAATATCGCTGGCCGATGCGGTAAGAAAAACATCTACATAGTTGGTGCTAGAAGTATTGAACGTGAAGTTGCAATAAAAATCCCACTGGGCTGTCGTGGCCAGAGTACTTGATGTGCTTAGGTAATAAGTACTGTTTGCCACTAGGTTATTGCTTTGTAATTGAAATGCTGGGTTCACAGTCCAATCTGCCGTACCGCCCACCCAAGAAGGGTTTGTGGTAAAATTGCCATCGGTGAAGTTATCGGTAAACTGGGCTTGGGTGCTCGTAAAACAGCTTATAATTATTGCAAGGGCAAGTATAATTTTCTTCATGTAGATAAAATTGGAGATGAAGTTAGGGAATTTTGGGAAAATGATTCTAGGATCTAGACAATAAAAATGCTAATTATTGTTTATTTAATGAAAATCCAAAATAATCTTAATTATTTGATAACTTATGGAATTTCATTGTTATTTTAGTGCTTATGAATAAGCCTAAACCATTTCTTAGATGGGCTGGAAGTAAGCAAAAACTTTTACCGAAGCTAAGCCAATTCTGGAACTTAAATTATAATAGATACTTTGAACCTTTTGTAGGGTCAGGCCAACTATTCTTTAATGTTGATTGCGATAAATCAGTTATAAGTGATTTAAACCCAGATTTAATCGAAGTATTTAATCAGATAAAAAAAAATCCGTACCCGATTCATTGTTTACTCCAAAATTATAAAGTTTCCGAAGAAGAGTATTATAGAATAAGATCGTTAAATCCTAAGAACTTGGGTATAAATCAAAGAGCAGCTAGATTTATATATTTAAATCGTTTATGTTTTAATGGATTATATAGGACAAATAGCAAAGGACAATTTAATGTGCCATTTAATTATTCTAACCCAGAAACAATATGCGATTATGAAAATCTAAAAGCGGTTTCTAAAAAGTTTGAAAAAACTGAAATTATCTGCGGAGACTTTGAAACTGTAATTAAAAAAAATATTAGAAAAAATGATTTTGTTTATTTAGATCCTCCATATGCAGTTGAAAATAGAAGGATTTTTAAACAGTACGGACCACAAACATTTGGAATAGATGATTTAAATAGGATAAGTGATTTACTTAAATTTATTGAAAATAAAGAAGCAAAATTTTTACTAAGTTATGCATACTGCAAAGAAGCTATAGATTTATTTTCAGGTTGGAAAATGCAAAAAACTTTTGTTCAACGAAATATTTCTGGTTTCGTAAAATATAGACGGAAAGCAGCAGAAGTATTGGTTACCAATATCGAAAATCAATATGGAGAATAATTTGAAAATTGCTGTAGTGAGCGATTTGCATTGCAGGTATAGTGAAGGGAAAAAAATTACAGAAGTTCATAGTTATTTGACCTCTGATTTAACAAAATCGCCAATTGACAGAAATCCAATCGAATCTCTAAAAAAAGTAATTGTTGCTTCGGAGCTTAAAGCAGATATTCTCATTTGCCCAGGTGATGTATCCGACAAATCTGATAAACAAGGCTTAATAAGTGGATGGAAATATCTAGAGGAACTAAAAATTTCTTTTCAAGCAAATAATTTAGTAGGTACTGTTGGCAACCATGATGTAAATTCAAGGGGAACAATAAAAGATAATGGCCCCTTTGATTTATTAAAAACATTTACAGATAATTTTCCTACGAGTAATGACCATCTAAATACACTTTATTGGGCAAATGACTATTGTATTTTAAGTGATACAAAGTATGATTTACTAATTTTTAATAGTTCAAACAATCACATTGATGATAAATTATGTTATGAATCTAAAATAACGCCTCATACTCTAAATAGAATAAAATCTGAACTTGAAAAACTTGATAATAATGAAAAGATAAAAATTGCAATGTGTCATCATCATCCTATAAAACATTCCAATATGGACTACAAAGATGGTGATTCCATTGAAAAAGGAGATGATTTATTAAAATTACTCACTGATTTTAATTTTAGTCTAATAGTCCATGGTCATAAACATGATCCACAACTAAACTATCATAATAAGTTGCCCGTTTTTGCCGCTGGTAGCTTCTCGTCAATGATGAATCTTTTGGATTTAGGCGCAGAAAACACTTTTCATTTTATTGAACTATCAAATAATAAAACGGGAATAATTAGGTCTTGGATTTATGGGCCGAAAGAAGGGTGGACTCAAAAAGCTGACACTTATTTTCCTTGTTTTACTGGTTTTGGGGTGAATGTTAATCTTGATGATTTAGCTTCTAAATGTTCAGATTGGTTTTTGGAATTAAATAGCAATCATATTGAATATAGAGTATTAGTAAACAAATTTCCTGAAATTGACTTTCTAATTCCAAGTGAACAAAAGGCATTTGACGCAATATTAAAAAATAAACATAGAATTCAATTTCTTCCCGAATTATTAAACAGACCCCAAAAATTATTTAAAATGTATTAATATGGAAAGTAAAATCAATTATGATTCTTTTAATGCAAGAGATCTCAGTTTTCAACAGGTTGCAGATAGTTTTATCATTAACGATTATTTTGAAAAACTTATTGATAACAATCATTCATTATTGATGGGCCCTCGAGGTTGTGGTAAAACAACACTGTTGAAAATGTTAACACCTTCAGCATTATATTTTTGGGATAAAAAGAGAAGCTCAAATCTTTTTGAAAGCATATCTTTTTGGTCAATATACATACCTACAGATATTCATTGGAAAAATCAATTAGATCAATTATATAAAGACTTAGGAAATGATAATAAAAGTCTGGAAATATCAAAAGCCACAATAACAATAAATATTTTATTAAGTCAAATAAAAGCGTTTTCTTCTATTAAATCAATTTTGGAAGAAAAAAATGAAGTTGATTTAACTGAAAATGAAGTCACATTATCGAAATTAATTATTGATAATTGGGAATTAAAAAAACCCATTGCTCCAACCTTTGATAGTATTGAAATTTATTTATTGGGTCGAATTTCTTATTTGAATGCTGAAAGTAAAAAAATAATTCGCAATAAAACCTATATCCTATTACTTGAAGATATAATTTTTAGTTTTCATTTCTTTGATTTGATAAAGATTGCATGTACTTTATTTGAACAAATTTTTAAAATCGGCAACACTAAAAGATGGTCCTTGTGTTTTGACGAGTTAGAAATTGCGCCGGAATGGTTACAACTTGAATTACTAACATCTTTGAGAAGTAGAGATCAAAAAATTATTTTTAAATTAACAACTGCCCCCATTATATCATTTTTAAGAAAAATCAAAAGTGATTTCAATTTAGATGCTAGTGAAAATAATGATTTTAATGCTATTAAAATATGGACTTCTAACCAAACCGAATTTCGATTATGGACAAAGTTTAGTGAAAAACTAATTTTAAGTCGTACTAAAAGAAAGTATGATGCCACTCTACATCAAAGTGAAATACTTGGGAATTCTAATTTAAATCGTGTAATAAAAGAATCTTTTATAGGCACAACATTTACAAATGAAAAAGATTTTCAAAGGAATACTCCAACATGGTTTATTTTTAAGCAACTTTCAAAAATTGATAACTCGTTTAATTATTTTTTAAAAAAGAAAAAAATTAATCCTTCAGACCCAATTCCAAATTCTAAATATCAAGAAGATTCAATTTTTAGAAAGATAAAGCAAATAGTTACCTATCGGTTTCAGTTTAAAAAAGAAGGTTCTTTTAAACGATCTAGAAAGATTGTTCCTTTATATTATGGAATGCCCCTCATTTATGAATTATGTGATGGTAATCCTAGAATATTGATTCGAATGATAGATGACTTAGCGGAAATAGCTTTTAATTCTGAATCAAAATCCTTTAGACATTTAACAATTAACGAACAATCAAAAGTATTGGTAAAAATTTCGGAAAGGTATCTTCAAGTTATTTCGGCGCATCCTGATGCAAATATCGTGATTAACAATAAATTTATAAATCTATCTCACATAATTGAAATGATTGGGCAATTTTTTCATAAGAGAATGGTTGATCAAGATTTTAGCATGGATCCTGTTGGTTCATTTATTGTAGATATAGAATTAAACAATAAAATTTTAGATTTGCTTGAATTAGGAGTTTATTTGGGAGCTTTGATTTATATGGATAATGAAGAACCTATATCTTCTACAGGATTAATAAATAAAAGATTAAGATTAAGTTATATTCTCTCACCTTACTTTAGTTTATTAAGTAGAGACTTTAAAGCAATAAATTTAAGTATAATTCTTAACTCTGAAAAAAGTAATAGTATTCAGTCAAAATTATTTAAATGAAAATAATAACTACAGATAGTTCTAACATTTCTGATATACTAAAAATTGATTTTGATTTATTTTTGGCTAGTTCAGGTTATGAAGAGAGAGCTATTTTTATGTATCAAGAAATTAATTTGAATGCGAAACGGAAAATTGTATTTGGATTTAAAGATCATTTAAATATTGGCTCTAGAAAAAAAAATGATATTTTTTTTTCTAGAAATGGATTTGAATTAATTGAAACATCGGGTGATGAGGAGAATAAAATCTCACTTATACTTACATCATTATTGGATTTTAAAAAACCTGAATTAAATATTCTTGTAGACTATTCATGTATGACTCGAATTTGGTATGCTTCATTATTAAAATTCATTCAACAAAATACGTTTGCTTCAGCACAAATAAATATATTTTTTAGTTATTCGTTTAGTGAATTTATTGAACCTCCTAAAGAGAAAGTATACAATAGACATGTTGGGCCTATAGAAGGCTTTTATAATATAAGTATCCCTGATAAGCCCACAGCTATTATAATAGGCTTAGGGTATGTAAAGGAAAGAGCGTTTGGTTTAGCTGAGTATTTTGATGTTGATCCTTATTTATTTATTGCTGATAATAATGTTAGTCAGGATTATTTTGACAATGTACATCTTAATAATGAAGATTTATTAGAACAAGTTAATAAGGAAAATATTTTTTATTATCCACTAGATAATCTAAAATACACCGAGACAATTTTATCGCATTTATGTGAAGAATTAAAAGAAACTAATCGTATCGTATTAGCTCCATGTGGTCCCAAACCTTTCACATTGGTATGCTTAATTACATCTCTTCGAAAAAACTATATTGATGTATGGAGAATTAGTGCTGGGGAAGGAGATTATCCATTGGATTTGAAAGCTTCAGGGGAAATTATGATTTACAAAGTTAGTTTCGTTCTTTAACCACCCTCCCCACCTTCACCCGCACTCTACCCAAAAAATCCCCCTTTACCACCGCACTCAAAAAAGATTTTTCCACCAAAGCTTCTACCAAAAAAATGTTTGAAGAAAATGCATCAATTATACGAGCCGCTCTTTTTTCTACAATACCAAAACGCCTTGCAAGCTCCATAAAATTTTCTCTACCATAGTAGCCATAAGAGTTGTAGAAGGGGCTGTTGATGTCTCCTTCATAAAGGTCTAGCGATACTTCACTTTCGAGGGGTGTGTGCAAGGCTGTACACATAAGGTCGTATGCAGGAGCGAGTATGTACTCGCCAGCATCTGTACGCATGAGGGAGAAGTTTTTTAAATGTGCATCGCCATTAGAAAAAATATAATTGAATACAATTATTTGAAATAATTTTTCTAAAGTAGGTATAGCAGCCGGTACAAATCTTTTAATGAGGGTGCCTATTTCTTCATAACTGCTATCGTATTTAAATGTTTCGCTGTGGGTGGCTTTTGTGCGGTTGCTGAGTTGTGCAAAATCTTCTTGCTGGTATTTTGTGCCATCGGGTTTTACATCAAACCGTTTTGTAATGTAAGCAGGCTCGCCGTCTTTAAAATATATAAGTGCATTGGCGGCAGTGTCTATTTTAAAAACCTGCGCTGCTATTTGCATGGTAAGGTGTTCGTTTTCTGGTGCATTTTCTATTTGCATTAAATGCTTGGCAGGTGGTATGGGTTTTAAAATGTATTGTGCATTTTTTTCGTTTAGTACCAGCGTATTTTTTTCTATTGTTAAAGAATATTTTAACTGCATGCCAGATATGGATAATCTTTTTGTATGCTCTTGAAAGTACATAGCATTGTCTGCCTTTGGCGCATCAAACAACAATATGGAGGATACTTTTGCCTTTCCAAATATTTTTTTTCTACAAGCCAAGCAATAGCCTTCTTTTACTTCAATATAACAACCTAAACAATTCATCGTTTTCTGGTTTTACGGTAATGGCGCCAATGGTATCTTCCCCTGTTGTTAAAAGCAATCTTGTAAAATCATCCTGCCCATCTATTTTATATAACTGGCATTGTATGTCTTTATTTATACCTTCTGATAGTAGCCCTGCAAAAAAAGAAAATAGTTTTTCGGAGCTATACATTTGTTTTGTTTTTGGCAATGTGAGGCTAATTGATGGAAGATTTGTATTTGCAAAATAGGTATCATCATACATGAAAATATAATTGCCATTGCTGTCTTTTTCTATTGACCCTGTCAATACGTTATTGTTATAGACGATCCCTTTCATTCAGCCGGATTTTTTATTTGCATTATTAATTCTAAGCCCAATATTGCTGATAATTTTTGCAATGTTTTTAGCGAAGGGTTGGCTTTTCCATTCTCTATATTTTGAATGGTTTTGGTACTTATTCCTGCCATCTCAGAGATATCTTCTTGCTTTAACCCTAATTTTAGCCGCCTTTCTTGCATCAAAATACCAATTTCTTCGTTTTTCATCGGTAATATATTTCTTACTTGTCATGAAAATACGAATTTTTAATAAAATATCAGTTATAAAAGCATTATATTTCTTTTTTTATGTAAAAAAAGAGTGTCTGTTTTATTTTTTACCTACCGCTAAGATATTTCTTAATTGTACACTGTGGAAATCACGTAATTATCCACCAAACCCCGACAAATCCCAATTTCTCCCTAAATTTGCCTTACCCCGATCTACCAAAACAACCAATAAACAATAAAACATAACTGACTGTAATAACACCAACAACTATTTAAACTATTTTACCCAAAAATAACGCCTATGAAAGCTCCAATCTACATTGGAACAAAAAAATTATTTGCCATTGCATTACTGCTCTGTTTGGCAGTAAATGAATCTGCTGCGCAAGTAAACGACGATGATGCTACCAATGCATACAGTCTTTCCAAAAAATACAAGGATGATGATATTATGTGTACATCTTCTTACCATCTTTTTACGTTTGATAAAGGTAAAAATGCCCTAGGCGATAAAGTGGTAGAAATAGTGGAGAATTCCGAGTTCGAATTTTTATCATTGAAAAAATTCTCCTACCTCACTTATCCAGAGTTTTACAATAAATTTATTGAGATCAATAATTTTAAAAAGGCTTATAAATATGGAACAAAATATGTAACATATGATAAAGGCGGTATTGATAGATCGGTAACCGATGATGGTATTTTCTTTGATGATAGCCGAGTGCGTTATTTTCCAGTACGCTTCAACCAGCAAGGAGCCATGGCCAGAATTACAGTGAAGAAAACTTATTTGGATGGAAAATACCTTACCAGATTATTTTTTCATGAATCATACCCTGTAAAAGAACAAATTTATGAGTTTAAAGTGCCCGAGTGGCTTACCGTCGATTTTACGAAACTTAATTTTAATGGGCAAAATATAGAAGTTACCGAAAAGAAAAAAGGCGGCTATACCAATTATATTTTTGTAATGAAAGATGTACCTGCATATAAGTCGGAGTATAGGCGCATTGGACGGGCTTACACAGACCCTCATATTGTAGTGCAAATACGCTCTTTTGAAAGCAAGGGTGAAACCTTAAAGGGTTTTGATAAAGTAGATGATGTATATGCATGGAACAACAAGTTGTACCTAATGGCTGCAAATGATAAAACAAAATTGCAACCAATTGTTACGAAAGTTACCCAAGGTAAGGCAAATGACCAAGAGAAAATAAAAGCCATTTATTATTGGGTGCAAGATAACATTAGGTACATAGCTTACGAAGATGGTTACTCTGGCTACATACCATCTACTGCACAAGATGTACTTTCTAAAAAATACGGCGATTGCAAAGGCATGGCAAACCTGCTTACAGAAATGCTAAAGCTAGCAGGGTACGACGCACACTTTACATGGATAGGTACCAAAAGTCTTCCTTATGCGCAAAGCCTTCCAGCCTTGTGTGTAAACAATCACGCTATCTGTTCACTAAATTTTGGTGGCAAAACATATTTCCTTGATGGCACCGAAAATTATGTACCCTTTGGCGAAAATGCTTTTCGCATACAAGGCAAAGAAGTAATGATAGCCAATGGCGATAAATTTGAAATAAAAAAAGTACCGGAAACGGGTGCTGCAGATAATATGATAGCCACCAAAGCCGATTTTATATTGACAGAAACAGGATTGAAAGGAAAGGCAAAAGTGACCCTCACCGGAAACCAGCGTACCGATTTTCATCAATCATACCAAACACTACCAAGCACCAGCAAAAAAGAATATTTAAATGATTACTTAGAATTTGGTAACGATAATATGGTGGCGGCAAATGTAAAAACAAGTGACCTCAATAACAGGGATTTGGTGGTAACAATTGAAGGGGATGTAGATTTGAGTAATACCGTAAACAATATCAGCGATAGCAAATATGTAGGGGTAGATTTTTTTCCAAAATCATTGGATAGGTTTATACCCGATGAAAAAAGGGTAGAAGGCTATGATTTTGATGATGTGTTGAAATTTGATGACGAGATTACGCTTTCTGTTGCAGCCGATAAAAAATTTATAGACAAGCCAGATGATTTAGAACTAAAAGCCGAAGGATACGAATTTAAAGGTACCTACACATTGGTAGGCAATAAAATGACTTTAAAAAAATCGCTTTCTATCAAAAACAATGTAATTGCAAAAAAAGAACTTCCTGCTTGGAAAAAATTTGTAGAATCTATAAAGGAGTTTAATAAATATTTTTTAAGCATTACAAACAAATAAAGTATTCAATATGAATTTCAAAATAATAAAATCATTTTTCATTGTATCGGTAATTTGTTTTGTAGCTTTTTCTAGCAACGCACAAACGGTTATTGATGATGATATGCTCGATAATATAGAGATCAATGCAAAACCATTGTGGAGCGAAAATATTCCAGCTTTTGCTTCCAATAACGTACCAGATAAATACAAGGATGAATCTGCCGTAGTGTTTGGTTATAAAAGAAATGTAACAATAGATAAAAGATCGAGGGCAGGCTTTTTTTCTAAAGGAGAAAGAAGTTTATTGTTTTTCGAAAATGTTCATTTTAAAGTAAAAGTAAACGATAAAAGTTCTGTTCAAACTTTTACAGAGGTATATTTTAGATACAGAGACAAGGAAGATGGCTTTAGCGCAAAGCTGATAAAACCCGATGGTACTATAACTACCATATCGCTAGCAGATGCGGTAACGGTGGAAACAACGGCAGATATACCTGAGTTTTACAAAAGTTTTTTTGACAAAGAAAGCGGAGGACAAGGTAGGTATTTTAAAGTTGCCATTCCAGATTTAGAACCAAGCGATATTTTAGAATATGTAGCTATTACTAAAAGCAAGATGGATGTTGCCCGCTCGGGTTACATTGAATTTTCGCCGCAGTACGAAGTTTGTAACAAGACATACCCGGTTCTTTTTAATCAGATAGGAATAGAAACCGATGAAAAATCTTTTTTTAAATCGATGGCATTAAATGGAGCGCCCGAATTTAAAAAAGAAAACACTTCGGATAATGAATTTTACCGTTATGTTTTTACAGATACAGACAGAGGAACAGAAAAAGACGTGAATTTTGTAAATACTTTTTTGACAAATCCTGTAACAAAATTTCAGGTGATATATGCCAATAAAGCAAATACAAAAGGAGCATTGATTGGTGAAAAAGGAGAAATAAAAACTGGTTTTACAAAAGAAGAGCTGGCAAAAAAAGCTTGGGAAGATTATGACCAAGTGGGAGATTATGCTTACAACAACTATGGCTATACAGTACAAAATTTAATAAATGAAGTTTGGGCTGGTTTAAAAAAGCTTGGTGCCAAAGATTGGATAGAAAAAGAGTACATAGAAAAAGCCTATTATAGAGTGAGAAATATTAATGTGAACAGGGATTCGTATCTGGGAGATAAAATGTTTGCCTATATTTTTGGCTCCTTGTTGTTTCAGCGTGATATTAAATCTGATTTGATTATAAGTATTTCCAACACTACAGGAAAACTTAAGGATGTACTTTTTGACCAAGAAATAAGGTATGCTACAAGGGTGAATGATAAACTATATTTTAGTGCCACAGATTATTCAAACCCCGGGGAACCTGTAGAAACTTTATTGGGAAGTGAAGCTTACATCATTGCAAAGCCTGTAAAAGGCGTACAGCAGATTACTCCATTTGTTTTTCCAGATGCTACTGCGCTCGATAACAATACCGATTATGTATTTACCAGCTCTCTTAACAGCGATATGAGTACACTTACAGTTTCCCGTACATCTACATTTAAAGGTATAAGCAAGGCAAGAAATATAAGCGATGCTTTGAAATACACTACGTATATGTTGGATGATTATAAATATTATGGAGGAGAATCACCCACTGAAAAAATGAAAGGTAGAGAAGAGGAAGAATACTACAAATCTATAAATGCGTTAAAAGATAATTTTAAAGAATCGAAGCCAATTTTTGTAAAGAATCAATTGCAAGGTGAGTTTAGTAATATTGTAAAATTTAAAAACTTCGCCATTGTAAACGATGGGCGTTCGCTAAAAAAGCCTGAATTAATTTTTACAGAAGATTTTGAACTAAGTGGCATGGTACGCAAGGCGGGCAAAAAATATTTGGTAAATGTTATTGGGCTTGTAGGGTCACAATTGCAAATAAAAAAAGAAGAACGTGTGCGTAAGTATGATATAAATGTGGGCCATGCAAAATCTTACTTTTGGACCATCAATTTTAAAATACCAGATGGTTACACAGCAGAGGGGATAAAAGAATTGGCCACAGAGGTAACAAATGAAACCGGCACATATGCCTCTACTGCCGAAGAAAAAAATGGAGTTATTAGCATCAGGATAAAAAAATTATACAAAAAAGCCAATGTGCCAAAAGACAAATGGCAGGATATGTTGGCATTTATAGATGCTGCTTACAACAATTCATTTAAATATATTCTACTAAAACCAAAAAATTAGAACCAATATGGGCTTAATAAAAAAAATGCTTGCCTTAATCGTAATGATGGCAAGCCTACAAAGCTTTGCGCAATATAAGAAAGCAAGTTTTCTAGAAAAAGATGGACGTACCTATGAACTTGGTATGGCAGGTCATTTTATGAATAAAGGACGATCTGCAACCCCAGGTGTTTATCTTAGTATTGGAAGAGAAACCAATAAAAAACTTTTCTTTTGGTACGATTTTGAATTATTAATGGCAGCGAAATTTAAAACAACAGGAATAGAAACGTATACATTAGAGGTGAAATCAATAACAGGTAAAACAAATTCAGCATTTATATTAAGCTACAATTGGGGTTATTTTTTAACAGATAACAACAACGAAGAAGTAAAAATTTTCCCCTTTTTAACTGCGGGTATAAATACCAAAATAGGCGGTGGAGTAACCTTAGATGAGGCTAATCAAGGTGAAATTTATGAAAATTTTGAAGTTGCCGAGGCTTCAGGAGGTGTAGGATTAAATTTGGGAGCTGGATCGATATTTAACCTATCCAATAAATTAAGTTTTAAATTGGCTGCTGGTTACAATTTCCAATTACCTAGATCTATTTTTGAGAGATCTTCGGGCGGTAGGAAAAATATTGTGTATGCAGATTATATTAGTCATCCTTATGCTTCCCTTAGTTTGAGGTTTAAGATTAATAAGGAAGAATAAACTGATGTGATTTTTAAGAATATAAAAAAGGCTGTATGAAATTGCAATTGCAAAACATACAGCCTTTTTGTATTCGTTTCCTTTATGGGAACGGATTAGAAAACTTTGCCTCTGTTAAAATGGTATTATCCGTAAGGGTATTCATAAAAGCAATTAAGTTTGCTGCATTCTGTGGATTAGCTGTGTGAGCAGGAATAGGTTGCGTACCAGTTCCAGGTGCACCACTTGAAAACATACTTTGCAAATTTGTTACACTACCGTTGTGAAAAAGCGCAGTATGGGTTCCAATATTCCTTAGCGAACCGGATTTAAACCTGTTTTGGTTATTTATTCCAAGATCTGCAGGGTCTTGTAATCCAAATGGGGTGGCATTGGTAGCGGTACTGTTTACAAACATTGGTGCAGTATGGCAACTATTACATGATAAAGGTGCTCCACCACCAGGAGGGGGCGGTGGCGCAGTGTTGAACAATACTTCACCTTGCGCCTCGGCAGCTGTAAAACTTTCGAGCCCTTGTTTTACCCTATCGTATTTAGATTGATACGTAACAATGCTGCGTTCAAATTGTGCAAGCGCTTTTGCAATCCTTACAGAATCTATCGTAGTACTGCCAAAAGCATTTTGAAACAATGCTGGATAATAACTCAACGCTTTTACTTTTGTTTCCAATTCTGCCAGCGTCAATCCCATTTCTACATGATTTTGGATAGGCTGTAAAGCTTGTTTTTCTGGGCTAATAGACCTTTCATCCCAAAACATTTTACCACTTTTATAAAAGCGGGTATTTATAATCGTCATTGAATTCCTAGAAGTAAATCCCCCTTCAAATCCTTTGCTTAGTGCTATATTATCGTCAAATGAAAATTCTTGTTTATGACAACTACCACAACTAATTGTATTGTTTTTGCTCAATTGTTTATCGTAAAACAACACCCTGCCCAAGGTGGCACCATTGTTTGTTATAGGATTATCTGCAGGGGTATTGTCATTTGCCAGCAAGGCTGTTTGTATATGAGCCGGGTAGCTTACAATATATGCAAATGCTGTTGCAGGTAAAGTTGGAGGTACAACTGCAACGGGTGTTACTGGCTCTGCAATTATTTCAGCTTCTTTTTTGGAACAATACTGAAAACTAGCTACAAAAAATAAAGCAAGGGCGATGATGCTGGTTTTTCTCATTTGGTTTAATGTTAGGTTTTGTAAATATTGTCCGATAAATTTGTTTTGTCATGTTTGACGCCCTAAATAACTAAATCCTTCGGTACATGGTATTTTTTTATACAGCATGTACAAAAATGAATTTAGTTCGCTATGACTACCCATTCCTATAAAAGTTTAATGAATCATACATTTTTCAATTTTCAATTTGGAAACTGTAAAAGACATGCAAGAATTATTGCTCGTTTTCCCTCTTTATTATTTTCTTTGTAAAAAACAATAAAAATATGAAAGTTGCAGTAGTGGGTGCTACAGGATTGGTAGGCACAAAAATGTTACAAGTATTGGCTGAGAGAAATTTTCCCGTTACAGAATTGATTCCAGTAGCGTCAGAAAGATCGGTAGGAAAAGAAATAACATTTAATGGTAAACAGTATCAGATTGTGGGAATGCAGGCTGCCATTGATGCAAAACCTGCATTGGCCATATTTTCGGCTGGCGGTGAAACATCGTTAGAGTGGGCGCCAAAATTTGCAGAAGCAGGAATTACAGTGGTAGACAATTCTAGCGCATGGCGTATGGATGTATCCAAAAAATTGATAGTGCCAGAAGTAAATGGAGATACTCTTATTGCAACTGACAAAATAATTGCCAACCCCAATTGCTCAACGATACAAATGGTGGTAGTTTTAAAACCACTACATGATAAATATAAAATAAAGAGAGTAGTGGTAAGCACCTACCAAAGTGTAACGGGCACCGGGGTAAAAGCCGTAGCACAATTAATGAACGAGCGAAAAGGTATTGTAGGCGAAATGGCGTATAAATACCCAATAGATATGAATGCCATACCACATATAGATTCATTTATGGGAAATGGCTATACCAAAGAAGAGCTAAAGATGGTGAATGAAACCAAAAAGATAATGGGCGATGACAATATAAAAGTAACCGCTACTTGCGTGCGCATACCAACGGTAGGTGGGCACAGCGAGAGCGTGAATATTGAGTTTGAAAACGACTTTGATTTGCATGAAGTAAAAGATATGCTGAGCAAAGCACCTGGTGTTATTGTACAAAACGATGATGAAACCTTTTTGTATCCGATGCCACTAACAGCGCACGATAAAGACGATACTTTTGTAGGACGTATTCGTAGAGATGATACCCAACCCAACACACTTAACTGTTGGATTGTGAGCGACAACTTGCGCAAAGGCGCAGCTACTAATGCGGTGCAGATAGCGGAAGAATTGGTAACAAGGGGATTGTTGTAAAAAACAATTACTAGCCATAGCAAAGCGCAGGGATTTTTCTTTGCACTTTTTTTGTTGGGTAAGTTTTGACTAAGATGAATTTAATATCCTTGCACATTATGATGGATAAAGTTTTTTGTTTTTAAATTGTAGCCTAAGCAAGTGTTGTTGGTACGCACTGCTGCATAAGCTATGCTGCATACCAACAACGGCGGCGCTAAAATAGAGCAGCCAAATACTGCGGAGCTTTTAAGTATATTTGAAATGCCAAACGGGGGCTAAAAAACTTATCTATGAAATATCTAACTTTTTTTTGTTTAATATTATTATCGATAGATTGTATTGCTCAAAAAGAAAAAGCATATGAAATAGATAGTGTACTAAATGTAATTAACAGAAAAAAGCATTATTCAGAAAAAAGTATTTTTATTAAAAGAAAAGAAGGCCGAATTTTTACTTTTTTAAAAGACAATCGAAATCTTTTTAGAATAGATATTTTAAAAAGACGCAAAGATACTATCTATACCTATTTATTTGTAAATAACTCATTGGTTAGATTAGATTTATCGTTTTCTGGAAAAAAGAAAAAGTTTTTGCTTTATTATTTTAATAAAAACGAAATCATATATAAGATAAATAAAGGAATGCTTGAGGTTGAAGAAAAAAATTTATTAATAAGATTACCTGAGTTGCTTGCAGAGGCAGAAATCGTTAACGGAAAGTATAAATAGCTAGCAAAATGGTTACTGTATTGTTTATAGGTAGGGTTAAAACTACAATAGACACAACGAATTGAGCCACCGCCTAGATGGCTCTATTCGTTGTAAAAGTTGAAGTAAATTTATTTATACGCCACTCTAGTTTTAGCATGTTGTATTAGCCCATCAATGGAGTACATAATACAAGTTTTATCTTCGGCAGAAAGTTTTTGAATTGAAACGTTTTTATTTAAAAGGTTTTTGTCCAGTTCCACATCAGTATTGCCGACCAAGTAATCAAGAGAAACCGCTAGTGTTCCAGAGTTGTGGTTAATTTTTGAAACCATTGTCAATACTTATTTTTCATTCCGCCTTTGTTCGGTCTCACGAACCAAACCCCCAAACTTTAATGTTTTAAATAAAAATTTTATCGAAGGAATCAATAACTTGATGCGTCAAACCTATGTATACATTTGAATGAACAAGAACTGATACAAGAGCTCAGGCTAGGAAACGAATCTGCATTTCGATGGCTGGTAGAAAACTACCGTAATCGGGTATATAGTACCGTACTCAATATTTTACAAGATGAGGTAGAGGCAGAAGATGCCGCACAAGAAACATTTATACAGGTATTTGAATCAATAGAAAAGTTTAAAGAAGCAGCAGCATTATCTACATGGGTATACAGGATTGCGGTAAGAAAAGCATTGGATAAACTGAGGCGAAAAAAGACAAAACAAAAGCTTCATATGTTTTTGCCATGGTGGATGCCAGAAGAAAAAAAAAGCAATGAGGGGGATTTTTTACATCCTGGAATACTGGCAGAAAATAAAGAGAAGGCCGCTGTTTTGTTTAAAGCCATAAAAGCCTTACCAGAAAAACAGCAATTGGCTTTTACACTTATAAGAGTACAAGGCATACCTTATGATGAAGTAAGTGGAATTATGGAGCAGAGTATAAAAGCAATTGAATCGTTGGTAAGTAGAGCAAAAGAAAATTTACAAAAAAACTTAGCGCATTATTACAAACAATAAAACAACAACAATGAAAAAGAAATTTACCCCATTGTTAGAGGAGCACCTGCTGAGCTTAGAAGGAATACAAGAAGTAGGCACAGATGATTTTTTTTATACAAGATTAAAAGCAAGAATGCTTGCAAAACAATCTGAGGGTGAAAGCATTTGGAATTTTCCATTAAGACCTGTTTGGGTGCTGACTAGTATGACTTTATTGTTGGCCGTAAATATTTTTATCTTATCCCAACAATATACATCAAAAGAAAAGCCAAGCATATCTAGCAATAGTTTGCAAAGTTTTGCAGAGTCATACGATCAAACTATTTCATCTTATTGATTTTTTAAAAATGAATACAGCAAAAAATAAATTATTAACCTGGTTGGTCGTTCTTTTATTGATAGCCAATGTGGCATCCATTGCACTGTTTTGGATTGGCAAAAACAAACCACCAAGGCCCGCACAAAATGGATCACCTGCTGCTTTTTTAACCAAGAAACTACAGCTAGATTCAATGCAACAACAGCAGTTTGATGTGTTAAGAAAAGAACACCATGATTCTGCGGAGAAAATAAGAGCTCAAATAAAAGATGCAAAAGAGGCTTTTTTTTCCTTATTAAAGCAAGCAACAGTGGCGGATAGCACAAAAGAAAATTTATCAAAATCAATAAGTGTACTTACAGAAAAATTAGACCTGCTTACATTTAATCATTTTCAAAAATTGAGGACGATTTGCAAACCCGAACAACAAAAAAAGTTTGATAATATTATTTTAGAAGTTACCCATATGATTAGCCAGCAAAGGCCAAGAGGCCCGGCAGGAGATAGGCCGCCTCCAAGAGACCGTGATGGTAAAGGACCGCCTCCACCAGCTACCCTGTACACATATCTTTGGCAATGTTAATTCCTTCTATAATCGCATTAAACCTATCGAGTCCTTTTTTCAAACATATAACCCCTGGCGGACCTTGAGAGTCGTATCCTTTCCATCCTCCCAATCGTCCTATTAC